>NZ_QLTJ01000001.1:402800-749482 GCF_003269145.1 Microvirgula sp. AG722
GATCGCCACGTTGTCACCCGGCATCACCATTTCCACGCCTTCCGGCAGCGTCACCGCACCGGTCACGTCCGTGGTACGGAAGTAGAACTGCGGACGGTAGCCCTGGAAGAACGGAGTGTGACGGCCGCCTTCTTCCTTGCTCAGCACGTACACTTCAGCGCCGAAGTCGGTATGCGGCGTGATCGAACCCGGCTTTGCCAGCACCTGGCCACGTTCCACGTCTTCACGCTTGGTGCCGCGCAGCAGCACGCCAACGTTGTCGCCGGCCTGACCCTGATCCAGCAGCTTGCGGAACATTTCCACGCCGGTGCAGATGGTCTTCGCCGTCGGCTTCAGGCCAACGATTTCCAGTTCTTCGCCAACCTTGACGATGCCGCGTTCGACGCGACCCGTCACCACCGTGCCGCGACCCGAGATCGAGAACACGTCTTCGATCGGCAGCAGGAACGGCTTGTCAACGGCGCGTTCCGGCGTCGGGATGTAGCTGTCCAGTGCATCAGCCAGGCGGAAGATTGCCGGTTCGCCGATTTCCGACTGGTCACCTTCCAGCGCCTTCAGCGCCGAACCGGTGATGATCGGCAGATCGTCGCCCGGGAAGTCGTAGCTGCTCAGCAGTTCGCGGACTTCCATTTCCACCAGTTCCAGCAGCTCGGCGTCATCAACCATGTCGGCCTTGTTCAGGAACACGATGATGTACGGCACGCCAACCTGACGGGCCAGCAGGATGTGTTCGCGGGTCTGCGGCATCGGGCCGTCAGCGGCCGAGCACACCAGGATCGCGCCGTCCATCTGCGCTGCACCCGTGATCATGTTCTTCACGTAGTCGGCGTGTCCCGGGCAGTCAACGTGCGCGTAGTGACGTGCTTCCGTTTCGTACTCGACGTGAGCGGTGTTGATGGTGATGCCGCGTGCGCGTTCTTCCGGTGCGCTGTCGATGGCTGCGTAATCCTTGGCCTCACCGCCGAACTTCTTCGACAGGATGGTGGTGATTGCTGCAGTCAGCGTGGTCTTGCCATGGTCAACGTGGCCAATCGTGCCGACGTTCACGTGCGGCTTGTTACGTTCAAACTTTTCTTTTGCCATGATGCAAAAATCCTTAATTAAAGAGCGAGGCTAAAAGGGCCGGCGGATAGCCCGCCGGCACACAAGAGACTTATTTCTTCGCAGCCATGATGGCGTCGGCGACGTTGCGCGGGGCTTCCGAGTAGTGCTTGAACTCCATGGAGTACGTGGCACGACCCTGGGTAGCGGAACGCAGGTCGGTCGAGTAGCCGAACATTTCCGACAGCGGCACTTCTGCGCGGACAATCTTGCCGCCCAGGCCGTCGTCGTCCATGCCCTGGACGATACCGCGACGACGACTCAGGTCGCCCATCACGTCGCCCATGTACTCTTCCGGCGTTTCCACTTCCACAGCCATCATCGGTTCGAGGATGACCGGGCTGGCACGGCGCATGGCTTCCTTGAAAGCCATCGAGCCGGCGAGTTCGAACGCGATCTGCGACGAGTCGACATCGTGGTACGAACCGAAGGTCAGGCGCACGGTCACGTCAACCACCGGGAAGCCGGCCAGCACGCCGTTGTTCAGCGTGTTGCGGATACCCTTGTCCACCGACGGGATGAATTCGCGCGGAATCACGCCACCCTTGATTTCGTCGAAGAACTGGTAGCCCTTGCCTTCGCCGGACGGTTCCAGCGTGATCACGGCGTGGCCGTACTGGCCCTTGCCGCCGGACTGCTTGACGTGCTTGCCGTCAACGTCGGTCACCGTCTTGGTGATGGTCTCGCGGTACGCAACCTGCGGGGCACCCACGTTGGCTTCCACGCCGAATTCGCGCTTCATGCGGTCGACGATGATTTCCAGGTGGAGTTCGCCCATGCCCGAAATGATGGTCTGGCCGGATTCTTCGTCGGTACGCACGCGGAACGACGGGTCTTCCTTGGCCAGGCGGTTCAGCGCCACGCCCATTTTTTCCTGGTCGACCTTGGTCTTCGGTTCGACGGCAACGTGAATCACCGGCTCCGGGAATTCCATGCGTTCCAGAATGATCGGCGAGTCGACCGCGCACAGGGTTTCCCCGGTGGTCACGTCCTTCAGGCCGATGGCCGCAGCGATGTCGCCGGCGCGGACTTCTTCCAGTTCGATACGGTCGTTCGCCATCATCTGCACGATGCGGCCGATACGTTCCTTCTTGTCCTTGACCGAGTTCAGCACGGTGTCGCCCGACTGGACCACACCCGAGTACACGCGGAAGAACGTCAGCTGACCGACGAACGGGTCGTTCATCAGCTTGAACGCCAGCGACGAGAACTTCTCGTCGTCCGACGCGTGACGGACAGCCGGTTCGCCGTTCGGCAGTTCGCCGGAGACCGGCGGCACGTCGAGCGGGCTCGGCAGCAGTTCGATCACGGCGTCGAGCATGCGCTGCACGCCCTTGTTCTTGAACGCGGTACCGCACAGCATCGGCTGGATTTCGCAGTTCAGGGTACGGGTACGCAGGCCGGAAACAATTTCCTCTTCAGAGAGCGCGCCCTCTTCCAGGTACTTGTTCATCAGCTCTTCGCTGGCTTCGGCGGCTGCCTCGACCATCTTCTCGCGCCATTCTTCGGCTTCCGCCACCAGTTCGGCCGGGATTTCACCGTATTCGAACTTCATGCCCTGGCTGGCGGTGTCCCAGATGATCGCTTTCATCTTCAGCAGATCGACCACGCCTTCGAAGTGCTCTTCAGCACCGATAGGCACAACGATCGGCACCGGGTTGGCGCGCAGACGCGTTTGCATCTGTTCGACAACGCGGAAGAAGTTCGCGCCCTGGCGGTCCATCTTGTTGACGAAGGCCAGACGCGGCACCTTGTACTTGGTCGCCTGACGCCACACGGTTTCGGACTGCGGCTGAACGCCACCCACCGCGCAGTACACCATCACGGCGCCGTCCAGAACGCGCATGGAACGCTCCACCTCGACGGTGAAGTCGACGTGTCCTGGGGTGTCGATGATGTTGAAGCGGTGTTCCGGGAACTGCAGACCCATGCCCTTCCAGAACGTGGTGGTCGCAGCGGAGGTGATGGTGATGCCACGCTCCTGCTCCTGTTCCATCCAGTCCATGGTGGCTGCGCCATCATGCACTTCACCGATTTTGTGGTTCACACCGGTGTAGAACAGGATGCGTTCGGTCGTCGTCGTCTTGCCGGCGTCGATGTGAGCGGAAATACCGATATTGCGGTACCGCTCGATGGGGGTTTTTCTAGCCACAGCCAAAACCTTTTCAGCAAATAAAGAACGTTAGAAGCGGAAGTGCGAGAACGCCTTGTTCGCTTCGGCCATGCGGTGGACTTCGTCGCGCTTTTTCATCGCGCCGCCACGACCTTCGGCCGCATCCAGCAGTTCGCCGGCGAGACGCAGATCCATCGACTTTTCACCACGCTTGCGCGCAGCTTCGCGCAGCCAGCGCATTGCCAGTGCCAGACGGCGGGCGGGACGGACTTCAACCGGAACCTGGTAGTTGGCACCGCCCACGCGGCGGGATTTGACTTCCACCACCGGCTTCACATTGGCGATAGCGGACGCGAACACTTCAACCGCGTTCTTGCCGCTCTTCTTTTCGATCTGGGACAGAGCGCCGTACACGATGCGTTCGGCAACAGCCTTCTTGCCGTCGATCATCACGACGTTCATGAATTTGGACAGCTCGACGTTACCGAACTTCGGGTCCGGCAGTACGTCGCGCTTGGGGACTTCTCTACGTCTAGGCATAACAACCTCTATTGCTGTGTTCAGTTGAGCGGGTTCGACCCACCCTCGGCCATCCAGAAAGATGACCACTTACTCCGGCAGCGTGTGCCGCCGTCTCTCTCAGTGCGAACGCCGGATTACTTCGGACGCTTGGCACCGTACTTGGAGCGGGACTGTCTGCGATCCTTGACGCCAGCGGTGTCAAGCGAGCCGCGCACGGTGTGGTAGCGCACACCCGGCAAGTCTTTTACGCGACCGCCGCGAATCAGCACGACCGAGTGTTCCTGCAGGTTGTGGCCTTCACCGCCGATGTACGAAATCACTTCGAAACCGTTGGTCAGACGCACCTTGCAGACCTTGCGCAGAGCCGAGTTCGGCTTCTTCGGGGTCGTGGTGTACACACGGGTGCAGACACCGCGCTTTTGCGGGCAGGCTTCAAGTGCCGGCACCTTGCTCGCCACTTTGGCGACCGCACGTCCTTTACGGACGAGTTGGTTGATGGTTGGCATTACTCAGGTTCCTAAATTGTCAAAGGCGGCAACATGCCGCCCACGAAGACGCGCCGGATTATAGAGAACCCCCCGGGCACCGTCAATGAAACATGCCGCCGACCCAACGCAGTACTGCGTTGAATCGGCGGCACTTTTCTTCATCACAGTGCGGAGTGTTCCTGACCGTCCGGGCTTTCGGCCAGGGTTTCGCCAGTCAGCTCGGCGTTGCCAAACGGCTGACGACGGCGATTGCTGTGGTAAGCCAGACCCGTACCTGCAGGGATCAGGCGACCAACGATCACGTTTTCCTTCAAACCGCGCAGATCGTCCTTCTTGCCCATGATCGCGGCTTCGGTCAGCACGCGAGTGGTTTCCTGGAACGATGCCGCCGAGATGAACGAGTCGGTCGACAGCGACGCCTTGGTGATACCGAGCAGCACGTTGTCGTAGCGGGCCGGTTCCTTGTCCTCGGACGCCATCTTGTCGTTGACGTCCAGCACTTCGGAACGTTCGACCTGTTCACCCTGGATGAAGTCGGTGTTGCCCGAGTCGCTGATGACCACGCGACGCAGCATCTGGCGAATGATCACCTCGATGTGCTTGTCGTTGATCTTCACGCCCTGCAGACGATACACCTCCTGCACTTCCTGGACGATGTAGCGGGCCAGCGCTTCGATACCCTGCAGACGCAGGATGTCGTGCGGATCGACCGGACCGTCGACGATCAGTTCGCCGCGGTTCACCACCTGACCGTCGTGGACCAGCACATGCTTGTCCTTCGGAATCAGGGTTTCGTGCGCCACGCCTTCCAGATCGGTGATCACCAGGCGCTGCTTGCCCTTGGTGTCCTTGCCGAACGACACGGTGCCGGTCACGTCGGCCAGCATGCCGGCGTCCTTCGGCGAACGCGCTTCGAACAGCTCGGCCACACGCGGCAGACCACCGGTAATGTCGCGGGTCTTCGACGATTCCTGCGGGATGCGGGCCAGCACTTCACCGACACCCACGTCCTGGCCGTCACGCACGGTAATGATGGCGCCGACCTGGAAGGTGATGTTCACCGGCGTATCCGAGCCGGCCAGTTTCACTTCGTTGCCGCTTTCGTCGAGCAGCTTCACCTGCGGACGCAGCACCTTCGATGCGCTGGCGCGACGCTTCGGGTCAATGACCACCAGCGTGGACAGACCGGTCACATCGTCGACCTGCTTGGCGACGGTGGTGCCTTCCTCGACGTTCTCGAACCGCACGTGACCGGCGTATTCGGTAATGATCGGGCGGGTGTGCGGGTCCCAGGTAGCCAGTACCGTGCCGGCCTTGATCGACTGGCTGTCGGTGACCAGCAGCGTGGCGCCGTACGGAATGTTGTGGCGCTCGCGCTCGCGGCCCTGACGGCCGTCCGGCAGTTCCTCGTGAATCACCACTTCGCCGGAGCGCGCGATGACCACCAGTTCGCCCTTGTCGTTCTTCACGTAGCGCATCTGGCTCGAGAAGCTGACCAGACCGTTCGACTTGGCTTCCACCTGGCTGGCGGCTGCGGCTCGCGACGCGGCACCACCGATGTGGAAGGTACGCATCGTCAGCTGCGTGCCCGGTTCACCGATCGACTGCGCGGCGATCACGCCGACAGCTTCACCGGTGTTGACCAGCTTGCCGCGGCCAAGGTCGCGGCCGTAGCACTTGGCGCACAGACCATAGCGGGTTTCGCAGGTCAGCGGCGTACGCACCTTGATTTCGTCGATGCCGAGGCTGTCGACCAGATCCACGGTGTATTCGTCGAACAGCGTGCCGGCTTCGATGACGGTTTCGCCGGTTGCCGGGTTGACCACGTCGATGGCTGCCACGCGACCGAGAATGCGGTCACGCAGCGCTTCGATCACGTCACCACCCTGCACCACGGCCTTCATCACCGCACCGTTGGTGGTGCCGCAATCGTCGTGCACCACGACCAGATCCTGGGTCACGTCAACCAGACGACGGGTCAGGTAACCGGAGTTTGCCGTCTTCAGCGCCGTATCCGCGAGACCCTTGCGGGCACCGTGAGTCGAGATGAAGTACTGCAGAACGGTCAGACCTTCGCGGAAGTTCGCCGTAATCGGCGTCTCGATGATCGAGCCGTCAGGCTTGGCCATCAGGCCCCGCATACCGGCCAGCTGGCGGATCTGCGCGGCGGAACCCCGGGCGCCCGAGTCGGCCATCATGTAAATCGAGTTGAACGATTCCTGATCGACTTCCTTGCCCTCGCGGTCCAGCACGCGCTGGGTCTTGAGCTCGTCCATCATGGCCTTGGCGACCTGGTCGCCGCAGCGACCCCAGATGTCCACGACCTTGTTGTAGCGCTCGCCCTGGGTCACCAGACCCTGACGGTACTGTTCTTCGATTTCCTTGACTTCCTGCTGCGCGCCGGCGAGCAGGCGTTCCTTCGCCGTCGGTACCAGCATGTCGTCCACGCAGATCGAGATGCCGCCGCGGGTCGAATAGCTGAAACCGGTGTACATCAGCTGGTCGGCGAACACGACCGTGTCCTTGATGCCGCAACGACGGAACGAGACGTTGATGAGCTTGGAGATTTCCTTCTTCTTCAGCGCCTTGTTGATGTGCTCGAACGGCAGGCCCTTCGGCAGGATTTCGGACAGCAGCGCGCGACCGACGGTGGTGTTCACCCGACGGATGACCGGCTGGAATTCGCCCTGTTCGTCCTTTTCCCACTCGCGCAGACGCACGGCAATGCGCGTCCCGAGTTCGACCTGACGGGTTTCGTAGGCGCGGCTCAGCTCGCTGATGCCGGAGAACGACATGCCTTCGCCACGGCCGTTGATCTTGTCGCGGGTCAGGTAGTACAGACCCAGCACGATATCCTGCGACGGCACGATGATCGGCTCGCCGTTGGCCGGCGACAGCACGTTGTTCGAAGCCAGCATCAGCGTGCGGGCTTCCATCTGCGCTTCCAGCGACAGCGGCACGTGAACGGCCATCTGGTCACCGTCGAAGTCGGCGTTGAACGCAGTACATACCAGCGGATGCAGCTGGATGGCCTTGCCTTCGATCAGCACCGGCTCGAATGCCTGGATGCCCAGGCGGTGCAGCGTCGGCGCACGGTTCAGCAGGACCGGATGCTCGCGGATCACGTCTTCGAGGATGTCCCAGACTTCCGGCACTTCCTGTTCGACCAGCTTCTTGGCAGCCTTGATGGTGCTGGCCAGGCCGAGGACTTCCAGTTTGTGGAAGATGAACGGCTTGAACAGTTCCAGCGCCATCTTCTTCGGCAGACCGCACTGATGCAGACGCAGGGTCGGGCCCACGGTAATCACCGAACGACCCGAGTAGTCGACGCGCTTGCCCAGCAGGTTCTGACGGAAGCGGCCGCCCTTGCCCTTGATCATGTCGGCCAGCGACTTCAGCGGGCGCTTGTTGGCGCCGGTCATGGCCTTGCCGCGACGACCGTTGTCCAGCAGTGAGTCGACCGATTCCTGCAGCATGCGCTTTTCGTTGCGCACGATGATTTCCGGCGCGCGCAGCTCCAGCAGCCGCTTGAGGCGGTTGTTGCGGTTGATCACGCGGCGGTACAGGTCGTTCAGGTCGGAGGTCGCGAAACGACCGCCGTCCAGCGGCACCAGCGGGCGCAGTTCCGGCGGCAGCACCGGCAGCACTTCCAGGATCATCCATTCCGGCTTGATGCCGGTACGCTGGAACGCCTCAAGCACCTTCAGGCGCTTGGCGATCTTCTTGATCTTGGTTTCCGAGCCGGTGGCTTCCAGGTCGGCGCGCAGCGTTTCGATCTCGGCATTGATGTCGAGGCTCTTCAGCAGCGAGCGGATACCTTCGGCGCCCATCAGGGCTTCGAATTCGTCACCGTACTCCTCGACCTTGTCGAGGTAGTCTTCTTCGGTCAGCAGCTGCTTCTTCTGCAGCGGCGTCATGCCCGGTTCGGTCACGACGAAGCCTTCGAAGTACAGCACGCGTTCGATGTCGCGCAGCGTCATGTCGAGGACCATGCCCAGACGCGACGGCAGCGACTTCAGGAACCAGATGTGCGCGACCGGGCTGGCCAGCTCGATGTGGCCCATGCGTTCGCGACGCACCTTGCTCAGCGTGACTTCAACGCCGCATTTTTCGCAGATCACGCCGCGATGCTTGAGGCGCTTGTACTTGCCGCACAGGCACTCGTAGTCCTTGATCGGGCCGAAGATGCGGGCGCAGAACAGGCCATCGCGCTCCGGCTTGAAGGTACGGTAGTTGATCGTTTCCGGCTTTTTAACTTCGCCGAACGACCAGGAACGGATTTTGTCCGGCGACGCGATGCCGATCTTGATCGCGTCGAATTCTTCTTCCTGCGTAACTTGCTTGAAGAGGTCGAGCAGAGCTTTCATGTCTTCTCCGGTGAGAAGTGAGGCGTGAGGCGGGGGTGCGAAGCGCACCCGCCCTCACTACTCACGGGTCAGTAACGTTCGAGGTCGATATCGAGACCGAGCGAGCGAATTTCCTTCACCAGCACGTTGAAGGATTCCGGCATGCCGGCATCGATCTTGTGCTCGCCCTTGACGATGTTCTCGTAAACCTTGGTACGGCCGTTCACGTCATCCGACTTCACGGTCAGCATTTCCTGCAGCGTGTAGGCGGCGCCGTAAGCTTCCAGTGCCCACACTTCCATTTCACCGAAGCGCTGGCCACCGAACTGGGCTTTACCACCCAGCGGCTGCTGGGTCACCAGGCTGTACGGACCGGTCGAACGCGCGTGCATCTTGTCATCGACCAGGTGATGCAGCTTCAGGAAGTGCATCACGCCGACGGTGACCTTGCGGTCGAAGGCTTCGCCCGAGCGGCCGTCGAACAGCGTCATCTGCGTCTTCGAGCCGTTGAAGTCCAGCAGCTGGGTACGCGGATCGTCGTTCGGGTAGGCCAGTTCCAGCATCGCGCGGATTTCCGCTTCCTTGGCGCCGTCGAACACCGGCGTCGAGAACGGCATGCCGCGACGCAGGTTGTGCGCCAGATGCAGGATTTCCTTGTCGGTCAGGCTGGCGATGTCTTCCGGCTTGCCGCTGGAGTTGTAGATCTTGTCGATGTACGAACGGATGTCCGCCACCGCGCGCTCTTCCTTCAGCATCTTGTCGAACTGCTGGCCGATACCCTTGCCCGCCCAGCCGAGGTGGACTTCGAGAATCTGACCGATGTTCATGCGCGACGGCACGCCCAGCGGGTTCAGCACGATGTCGACCGGCGTGCCATCCGCCATGTACGGCATGTCTTCGACCGGCAGGATCTTCGACACCACACCCTTGTTACCGTGACGGCCGGCCATCTTGTCGCCCGGCTGCAGGCGGCGCTTGACGGCGATGTACACCTTGACCATCTTCTGCACGCCCGGCGGCAGTTCGTCGCCCTGGGTCAGCTTGCGCTTCTTGTCTTCGAACTTGAGGTCGAATTCTTCGCGCTTCTGCGACAGCGATTCCTTCATCAGCTCGAGCTGCTTGGCCACGTCCTCGTCCGTCATGCGGATGTCGAACCAGTCATGCTTGCTCAGCAGGCCGGTCAGGTACTCGAGGTCGATCACGGTGCCCTTGGCCAGACGCTTCGGACCGCCGTTGGCAGCCTTGCCGATGATCAGGCGTTCGATACGATCGAAGGCGTCGTTCTCGAAAATGCGCAGCTGGTCGTTCAGGTCCTGGCGATAGCGCTTCAGCTCGGCGTCGATGATCGACTGCGCGCGCTTGTCACGCTCGATGCCTTCGCGGGTGAACACCTGCACGTCGATGACGGTACCGCTCATGCCGGTCGGCACGCGCAGCGAGGTGTCCTTCACGTCGCTGGCCTTCTCGCCGAAGATCGCGCGCAGCAGCTTTTCTTCCGGCGTCAGCTGGGTTTCGCCCTTCGGCGTGACCTTGCCCACCAGCACGTCGCCGGCTTCGACTTCCGCACCGATGTACACGATGCCGGCTTCATCAAGACGGCCCTGCATGCGTTCGCTCAGGTTCGGGATGTCGCGGGTGATTTCTTCCGGCCCGAGCTTGGTGTCGCGGGCGACAACCGACAGTTCTTCGATGTGGATCGACGTGTAGCGGTCGTCGGACACGACGCGCTCGCTGATCAGCACCGAGTCTTCATAGTTGTAGCCGTTCCACGGCATGAAGGCGATGGTCATGTTCTGACCGAGCGCCAGCTCGCCGAGGTCGGTCGAGGCACCGTCGGCGATCACGTCGCCACGGGCCACGATGTCGCCCACATTCACCAGCGGACGCTGGTTGATGTTGGTGTTCTGGTTGGAACGGGTGTACTTGACCAGGTTGTAGATGTCGACGCCAACTTCACCGGCGACGGCTTCTTCGTCATTCACGCGGATCACGACGCGGGTCGCATCGACATAGTCGACGATACCGCCGCGGTCAGCAGCAATGGCGGTGCCCGAGTCGACGGCCACGGCGCGTTCGATACCGGTGCCGACGAACGGCTTCTCGGCACGCAGGCAAGGCACGGCCTGCCGCTGCATGTTGGCACCCATCAATGCGCGGTTCGCATCGTCATGCTCGAGGAACGGGATCAGCGAGGCGGCGACGGACACGACCTGGCTGGTCGCCACGTCCATGTACTGGACGCGGTCCGGCGTCGACAGGATGGTTTCACCCTTTTCGCGGCTGGTCACCAGTTCGTCGATCAGCTTGCCTTCGCTGTCCAGCGTGGCGTTGGCCTGGGCGATGACGTAGCGGCCTTCCTCGATGGCCGACAGGTAATCGATCTGGTCGGTAACCTTGCCGTCCACGACCTTGCGGTACGGGGTTTCCAGGAAGCCGTACGCATTGGTACGGGCATAGATCGACAGCGAGTTGATCAGGCCGATGTTCGGGCCTTCCGGCGTTTCGATCGGGCACACACGGCCGTAGTGGGTCGGGTGCACGTCGCGGACTTCAAAGCCGGCGCGTTCGCGGGTCAGACCGCCCGGGCCAAGGGCCGACACGCGCCGCTTGTGGGTGATTTCCGACAGCGGGTTGGTCTGGTCCATGAACTGGGACAGCTGCGAGGAACCGAAGAATTCCTTGATCGCGGCCGACACCGGCTTGGCGTTGATCAGGTCGTGCGGCATCAGGTTGTCGCTCTCGGCCTGATTCAGACGTTCCTTGACCGCGCGTTCGACGCGCACCAGACCGGCACGGAACTGGTTTTCCGCCAGTTCGCCAACCGAACGCACGCGACGGTTGCCGAGGTGATCGATATCGTCCACTTCGCCGCGGCCGTTGCGCAGCTCGGTCAGCAGCATGATCACGGCGACGATGTCGTCGGTGACCAGCGTGCCCGGGCCGGTGTCGTCATGCGGGCCGACGCGTTCGTAGAACTTGCGGATCCAGCCCGGCGACTTCTCGTCCAGCTTGTCGCTGTAGGCGCGGCGGTTGAACTTCATCCGGCCGACGCGCGACAGGTCATAGCTGTCTTCGTTGAAGAACAGGCGCTGGAACAGGGCTTCGACGGCTTCTTCCGTCGGCGGTTCGCCCGGGCGCATCATGCGGTAGATGGCGACGCGAGCCGACAGCTGGTCCTGGATGTCGTCGGTGCGCATGGTCTGGGCGATGTAGCCGCCATGATCCAGCTCGTTGACGAACAGCACTTCGACCCGCTCGATTTCGGCCATGGCCAGCTTGGCGAGGATTTCTTCGGTGATTTCCTCGTTGGCGCGCGCGATCACTTCACCGGTATCGGTGTTGACCACGTTCTTGGCCAGGAACTTGCCCAGCAGCACGTCGGCCGGCATTTCCAGCCGTGTGATGCCCGCCTGCGCGATGTCGCGAATGGTCTTGGCGGTAATGCGCTTGTCTTTTTGCGCCAGCACCTTGCCGTCCGGACCGACGATGTCCAGCTTCGCCACTTCGCCCTTCAGGCGTTCCGGCACCACTTCGATGAACACGCCATTCTTGGTCAGGTAGAAGATGTCGGTATCGTAGAATTCGTTCAGGATCCGTTCTTCGCTGTAGCCGAGCGCCTTCAGCAGCGTCGACACCGGCATCTTGCGACGACGGTCGATACGGAAGAACAGCTGGTCCTTCGGGTCGAATTCAAAGTCGAGCCACGAGCCGCGGTACGGAATGATCCGGGCCGAGAACAGCAGCTTGCCCGAGCTGTGGGTCTTGCCCTTGTCGTGCTCGAAGAACACGCCCGGGCTGCGGTGCAGCTGGGAGACGATGACACGTTCGGTACCGTTGATGATGAACGAGCCGTTCTGCGTCATCAGCGGGATTTCGCCCATGTAGACGTCATTCTCGCGGACTTCCTTCACCACCGGCTTGGAGGACTCTTTGTCGAGAATGGTCAGGCGGATGCGCGCACGCAGCGGTGCGGCGTAGGTAATGCCGCGCAGCTGGCATTCCGGCACGTCGAACGGCGGATCGCCCAGCACATAGTGGGCGAAGTCGAGCCGTGCATAGCCGTTGTTACTGACGATCGGGAAGATCGAGCGGAATGCCGCTTCAAGGCCCCCGTTTTCACGCTTGTCGTACTGCACGCCGAGCTGCAGGAACTCGGAGTACGAATCGATTTGCGTCGCCAGCAGGAAGGGGACGTCGAGAACGGTTTCGCGCTTCGCAAAGCTCTTGCGAATCCGCTTTTTCTCAGTAAACGAATAACTCATAGAGTCTCCATCGAGGTAGGTGGCGCAAGGAATCAAGTCAAAGGTCAACAGCCAAGCGGCCACATTTGAATGCTGACGTTTGACGGCTTGCTGGAGGCAAGCGTGATGCCCGGTCCTGTCAAAGATCACGCGCCGGTCACAAGCGCAATGAGGCCGGCGGATTTCTCCGCCAGCCTCCCAATCGTCGATTATTCGACGATTACTTCATTTCGGCCTTCGCGCCGGCTTCGATCAGCTGCTTCACCAGTGCTTCGGCGTCGGCCTTCGAAACGGCTTCCTTCACGGTCTTCGGCGCGCCGTCGACCATGTCCTTGGCTTCCTTCAGGCCCAGGCCGGTGATGGCGCGGACAACCTTGATCACGCCAACCTTGTTGTCGCCGGCTGCGTTCAGCACGACGTCGAACTCGGTCTTTTCTTCAGCGGCAGCAGCGCCAGCGCCGGCCGGAGCGGCAACGGCCATGGCAGCGGCGGACACGCCGAACTTTTCTTCGAACGCCTTGACCAGGTCGTTCAGTTCCATGACGGTCATGCCGCCAACGGCTTCGAGGATGTTTTCTTGGGTGATAGCCATGTCAAATAGCTCCTGAAATGGGGTAGATTTTTTGAGTGCGGAAAATCAGGCTGCGGCTTCTTCGCCCTGCTTCTGTGCAGCGACGGCGGCCAGGACGCGGGCCATGCCCGAGACCGGTGCCTGCATGACGCCCAGCAGCATTGCAAGAAGTTCTTCGCGGCTCGGGATCGAAGCGAGTTGTTGCACGGCGGCGGCGTCAAGCACCTTGCCATCGTACGCACCAGCCTTGATCGAGATTTTCTGATCGACCTTTGCGAAGTCGTTCAGCACCTTGGCAGCAGCAACGGCATCTTCAGAGATGCTGTAGACCAGCGGACCGACCATTTGCTCGGCAAGACCCTCGAACGGGGTGCCGGCAACGGCGCGACGTGCCAGCGTGTTCTTCAGAACACGCAGGAACACGCCCTTCTCGCGTGCTTGCGCACGGAGCTTGGTCATGCTGCTAACCTCGATGCCACGGTATTCGGCGATGACAATGGTCTGAGCTTTCGCAACTTCCGCTGCGATCTCGGCCACTACCGCCTTTTTGTCGTCAAGATTGAGACTCAAGGTCTGCTCTCCTAGCATTGAGGACAACGGAACATCCGGCAAGCCAGACATTCCACGTTTCAACGGCGACCTTCATTCAGGAGACATTTCGTTCCCTCCGCGAACGGGGGGAGGAGTAAAACCTGTGTTCGGGTACACCATCTGCGTAGGACCCCGCTTTTGGCAAGGATTAAACCCGGAGGTTCCTACGGTCTTTGACAATCCGGCACAAGTGCCGGCCCAAAGCCCAGCTTCGTGACCAGCCGGAAAACCGGCTGGCCGCGAAATGGCGGGATTGCTCCCGCCGTGTTCTTTACGCTTGCGCGACCAGAGTGGTCTGGTCAACGCGAACGCCAACGCCCATCGTGCTCGAGACGGCAACCTTCTTCAGGTACACGCCCTTCGCGGCAGCCGGCTTGGCCTTTTGCAGCGCTTCGATCAGCGCGCTCAGGTTTTCACGCAGCGCTTCGGCGTCGAACGACGCACGGCCGATGGTCGAGTGGATGATACCGGCCTTGTCGGTACGGTACTGAACCTGACCGGCCTTGGCGTTCTTGACCGCTTCGGCAACGTTCGGGGTCACGGTACCGACCTTCGGGTTCGGCATCAGGCCACGCGGGCCGAGGATCTGGCCCAGTTGACCGACGATACGCATCGCGTCCGGCGAGGCGATCACGACGTCAAAGTCGAGATTGCCGGCCTTGACCTGTTCGGCCAGGTCTTCGAAACCGACGATGTCGGCGCCGGCGGCCTTGGCGGCCTCGGCATTCGCGCCCTGGGTGAACACGGCAACGCGAACCGACTTGCCGGTACCACGCGGCAGCACGACCGAGCCGCGAACGACCTGGTCGGACTTGCGCGGATCGACGCCGAGGTTCACGGCCACGTCGACGGATTCGTCGAACTTGGCGGTGGCGGCACCCTTGACCAGCGCGATGGCTTCGTCAACGGTGTACAGCTTGTTGCGGTCTACCGTCGCCTTCAGCGCGGCCAGACGTTTGGAAACCTTGGCCATTACACGCCCTCCACGTCGATACCCATGCTGCGAGCCGAACCGGCGATGATACGGACGGCGGCGTCCATATTGGCGGCGGTCAGGTCAGGCTGCTTGGTCTTGGCGATTTCTTCCAGTTGGGCGCGCGTCAGCTTGCCGACCTTGTCGGTATGCGGCTTCGGGCTGCCCTTCTGAATCCCTGCGGCCTTCTTGATCAGAATGGTCGCCGGCGGCGTCTTCATGATGAAGGTGAAGGACTTGTCCGCGTAGGCGGTGATCACAACCGGAATCGGCAGGCCCGGCTCGACGCCCTGGGTCTGGGCGTTGAACGCCTTGCAGAATTCCATGATGTTCAGGCCACGCTGACCCAGAGCCGGACCGATCGGGGGCGACGGGTTGGCTTTGCCAGCGGGCACTTGCAGCTTGATATAGCCGACAATCTTCTTTGCCACGATTTAACTCCTGATGGGTCGTAACGCGGACCGCTCGGTCCGCTGCCCGGTTTGCGGACATCGACACGATGTCCGGACACACACAGGCCGAATTACTGCTTTTCGACCTGACTGAATTCGAGCTCGACCGGCGTATCGCGACCGAAGATCTGAACCGACACGCGCAGCTTGTTGCGCTCGTAGTTCACTTCGTCGACGAAACCGGTGAAGTCGTTGAACGGGCCTTCGGTGACGCGCACCTTCTGGCCGACTTCGAACAGCACCTTCGGCTTCGGCTTTTCGACGCCTTCCTGCATCTGCTGCATGATGGCTTCGACTTCCGACGGCTTGATCGGCGCCGGACGATTGGCCGTCCCGCCGATAAAGCCGGACACCTTCGGCGTGCTCTTGACCAGGTGCCACGTCTCGTCGTTCATTTCCATCTCGACCAGCACGTAGCCCGGGAAGAACTTGCGTTCGGTCAGCGAGCGCTTGCCGTTCTTCACGTCCATCACCTCTTCCACGGGAACGAGGATCTGACCGAAAAGGTGCTGCATTGCAGCACGTTCGATGCGCTCTTTCAGCGCCTTTTGCACACTCTTCTCAAAGCCCGAGTAGGCGTGAACCACATACCATTTCATCGCATCAACCCCGGTGGAGAATTACGTCGTAGAACAGCCAGGACAAACCGGAGTCAACCAGCCACATGAACAGTGACAACACCAGTACGAATACGAACACCAGCAAGGTCATCTGGGTGACTTCCTTGCGGGTCGGCCAGACCACCTTCTTGGCTTCGGCGACGGAATCCTGGGCATAGCCCACGAAATCCTTGCCCGGCTGAGACAGCCAGATAACGCCGACAGCCAGCAGGATGCCGGCAATCACGGAGGCCACCCGCGCAATGCCTTGCGCTTCGGGGATCAGGTAGTAAGCGGCAATGCCGGCGACCACAAGGGCCATCGCCAACACCAGCTTAAGTTTGTCTTGCAATTCCATGCAGATACTTTTCGCTTGCTGATACAGCAAAAGACCAACCGGCGCCGGGCGCCGGTCAGTCTTATTTGGCAGGCCAGGAGGGTCTCGAACCCCCAACCCTCGGTTTTGGAGACCGATACTCTACCAATTGAGCTACTGGCCTGAAGAGGGCACTGAGTCTACCGGAAAACCGGTAGGGACTCAATGACTACTTACTTGATAACCTTGGCAACGACGCCGGCGCCGACGGTACGACCGCCTTCACGGATGGCGAAACGCAGACCTTCTTCCATGGCGATCGGTGCGATCAGCGCGACGGTAATCGCCACGTTGTCACCCGGCATCACCATTTCCACGCCTTCCGGCAGCGTCACCGCACCGGTCACGTCCGTGGTACGGAAGTAGAACTGCGGACGGTAGCCCTGGAAGAACGGAGTGTGACGGCCGCCTTCTTCCTTGCTCAGCACGTACACTTCAGCGCCGAAGTCGGTATGCGGCGTGATCGAACCCGGCTTTGCCAGCACCTGGCCACGTTCCACGTCTTCACGCTTGGTGCCGCGCAGCAGCACGCCAACGTTGTCGCCGGCCTGACCCTGATCCAGCAGCTTGCGGAACATTTCCACGCCGGTGCAGATGGTCTTCGCCGTCGGCTTCAGGCCAACGATTTCCAGTTCTTCGCCAACCTTGACGATGCCGCGTTCGACGCGACCCGTCACCACCGTGCCGCGACCCGAGATCGAGAACACGTCTTCGATCGGCAGCAGGAACGGCTTGTCAACGGCGCGTTCCGGCGTCGGGATGTAGCTGTCCAGTGCATCAGCCAGGCGGAAGATTGCCGGTTCGCCGATTTCCGACTGGTCACCTTCCAGCGCCTTCAGCGCCGAGCCGGTGATGATCGGCAGATCGTCGCCCGGGAAGTCGTAGCTGCTCAGCAGTTCGCGGACTTCCATTTCCACCAGTTCCAGCAGCTCGGCGTCATCAACCATGTCGGCCTTGTTCAGGAACACGATGATGTACGGCACGCCAACCTGACGGGCCAGCAGGATGTGTTCGCGGGTCTGCGGCATCGGGCCGTCAGCGGCCGAGCACACCAGGATCGCGCCGTCCATCTGCGCTGCACCCGTGATCATGTTCTTCACGTAGTCGGCGTGTCCCGGGCAGTCAACGTGCGCGTAGTGACGCGCTTCCGTTTCGTACTCGACGTGAGCGGTATTGATGGTAATGCCGCGCGCGCGTTCTTCCGGTGCGCTGTCGATTGCTGCGTAGTCCTTGGCCTCCCCGCCGAACTTCTTCGACAGGATGGTGGTGATCGCCGCGGTCAGCGTGGTCTTGCCGTGGTCAACGTGGCCGATCGTGCCGACGTTCACGTGCGGCTTCGTCCGCTCGAACTTCTCTTTAGCCATGATGAGTTTTCCTGTCAGAAAAACAAAGAAGTAAGTGGTGCCCATGGGCAGATTCGAACTGCCGACCTCTCCCTTACCAAGGGAGTGCTCTACCCCTGAGCTACATGGGCGCTTGACCTGAGACTTGGAGCGGGTGAAGGGAATCGAACCCTCGTCATAAGCTTGGAAGGCTTCTGCTCTACCATTGAGCTACACCCGCCTCGCTGCGCGTCGATTCAACGTCACGCCGCCAAGACTTTAAATCTTGAATTCTGGTGGAGGGGGAAGGATTCGAACCTTCGAAGGCTGAGCCGTCAGATTTACAGTCTGATCCCTTTGACCGCTCGGGAACCCCTCCGTGAGAGAGCCCGAACTATATAGACCACCCGGAAACCCGTCAACACCTTTTTGCGAAAAAAGCCCAATTTCTGCTGACCAAATGTGCCGGATGCAACAACGCCCCGGAAAATGCCGGGGCGTTGTCCTTGCCAATCAGCCAGTTAGGCGATGGCACGCGGAAGACTCAGGCCTTGCCGCTGATGATCACGAATTTCTGGTACAGCTGGTCGTGCGTCTCTTCGTGACCCGGGTCCAACGGGATACAGTCGACCGGGCAGACTTGCTGGCACTGCGGTTCGTCGTAATGGCCGACACACTGGGTGCAGAGATTCGGATCGATCTGGTAAATCTCTTCGCCTTGGGAAATGGCGTTATTCGGGCATTCCGGCTCGCAGACATCGCAATTGATGCACTCGTCGGTAATCATCAGAGCCATGCTGATTCTCGCTTTGTTTCAATAAGTTAGTAAGCAAGCTGACAATTGTGTCAGCTAAGTCCCGCCTGAGCAACTAACGGCGGGTTCTAAGTTCATGCCGGCTCGCGCATCAGCAAGCCATGGCGGACCACGCCCGCCCTGCCTTCCTTGACCCGTTTCCAGCCATTCAGTTCCGGCCAGTCGCGACATTCTGCGTAGACCGTTCCGCCCGGCGCAAGTCGTGCCGCCAGCAGTGGCAGGACGCGGGCCAGCAGGTCCGAATCGTACGGCGGATCGACCAGGATCAGATCGAAGGTGTCCGTGCAGCCGGACAGCCAGCCAATGGCGTCGGCGTTGACCACTTCGACCGTGCCGGCTTCAAGCAGGCGGCGATTGTCATGCAGACTGGCTGCCACCGCCCTGGATTTTTCAACCATGACCACGCGCGAGGCGCCGCGGCTGGCCGCCTCGAAGCCCAGGGCACCGCTGCCGGCGAACAGGTCCAGCACACGCTGGCCGTAGAGCGCCTGCCCCAGCCAGTTGAACAGGGTCTCGCGCACCCGGTCCGGCGTCGGCCGCAACCCCTGCTGGTCCGGAAACGAAATCAGCCGGCGGCGATAGTCGCCGCCGATGATCCGCACTTTATTGCTGTTGGATTTCACGCTGCCTCATTGAACGCGCTGCGGCTCGCCACCGACCACGACCACGCTCATCCGCGCCGGATCGACCCGACGGCGGTAAGCGTCGCGCACGTCGGCGGCGGTCACCTTGTCTATGGCCTTCGGGTAATCGTCCAGCCAGGAAAGGGGCAGATTATAGAAGCCAATGACCGCCACGTATCCGATCAGACTGCGATTGCTGGCATAGCGCAGCGGAAATCCGCCGACGATATTCCCCTTCGCCTGGGCCATTTCCGCTTCGGTCGGCCCGTGCTCGACAAAGTCGGCCAGGGTCTGCCGGGCGACTTTCAGCGCCTCGTCGGCCTGTTCGCGCCGGGTATTGACCGACAGGGCGAAGTCGCCGGGTTGCGCATACGGCGCCAGCCAGCTCGATGCGCCGTAGGTCAGCCCGCGCTTGTCACGCAGTTCCTTCATCAGACGCGAGTCGAAGGAACCACCGCCCAGGATGTAGTTGCCGACCACCAGCGCGTAGTAGTCCGGATCGTCCCGGGTGATCAGCGGCATGCCGAACATGACGCTGGCCTGGGTGGCGGTGTGCGTCTTCCGGATCGTGTCGCCCTGCGCCGCCGGTACTGGCGGCAGGGCCGGCAGGGCAGCCTGCGCGGGGGACAGACCACGCGTCAGCTGTCGGGCCAGCCGTTCCGCACTGGCCCGGTCAACATCACCGACGATGGAGATGGTCATGGTCGACGGCCGGTAGTAATGCCGCCAGAAGGCCTGCAAGTCGGCCCGGGTCAGGGCGCTGATGGCCGCTTCGTCGGTACGGGCGCCGCTGGCATACGGATGCGTTCCATACATGCTGCGGTTCAGCAGCCGGTAGGCGACGGCCTCCGGGCTGTCCTGTTGCTGCCGGTAGGCGGCAATGGCCTGGGCCTTGAGCCGGGTCAGCACCCTGGCCGGAAACGCCGGCCGGGTCAGGATCTCGTTGACCAGTTTCACCGAAGCCTCGCGCTCCGCCATGGACGACAGGCTGCGCAGGTGGACAAAGGCGCGATCGCGGTCGACGCCGGCACCAAACTCGCTGGCCAGATCGGAGAAGCGATTGGAGATGGCGTCTTCGCTCAGCGTCGTCGTGCCGGCGGACAGCATGTCGGCCGTCATGCCGGCCACACCGGGCCGGTCGGCCGGATCACGCCGGCTGCCGGCATCGAAATCGATGCGCAGGTCAACAATCGGATTCTGCCGCGCTTCCACATAGAGGACGCGGGCGCCATCGGGCTGGGTCCAGTGCTCGATGGTCGCCGCACTGGCGCTGCACACCGTGCCGAGCAGGCCGAGCGCCAGCACGGCCTTCAGGACCGGAACGTGATTAATGGACATTGCCGTCTCCTTTGAGGTTCTGCGCGGGCAGCGGGTGCTTCGGGTCCGGCGGCAGCGGCTTCAGCACGCCGACCGTCAGTGCCGAGTCACGCAGCCAGGCGCGAGCCACGCGCTGGATGTCGGCGCTGGTGACCTTGTTCAGCCGTGCATCCATTTCGTCTTCGGCCTTCCAGCCGAAGCCGCGCGTTTCCAGTACGCCGATATTCATGGCCTGGGCAAACTGCGAATCGCGCTGGTAGATGCGGGAAGCCATCATTTGCCGGCGGATGCGTTTCAGTTCGTCCTGGCTGACGCCGTCGCGCGCCAGGCGGGTCAGTTCGGTGCGAATGGCCTTTTCGACCTCGGCCACCGTCTTGCCGGCGGCCGGCACGGCAGTGATGGTGAACAGCGTGTCACCGCGCGATGCCGGGTCGTAGTCGACATTGATGCTGTCGGCGATGCGCGCCTCGCGCACCACGCGCTTGGGCAGTCTTGACGCATCGATGCCGTCCAGCGTGGCCGCCAGCATGCTCAGCGCATACGGATCGGCATCGTCGAGCTTGTTCAGTTTCGGCACCCGCCAGGCCATGACCAGATACGGCAGTTGCGACGGCTGCTCGACCACGAAGCGGTGCGGACCATCCTGCATCGGCGGCTCGACCGGCGCTTCCGGCCGGCGCACGTCGCGTCGCGGCAGCTTGCCGAAGGTGTCGCGGGCGGCGGCCAGCACCTGGGCCGGATCGACGCCACCGACCACCACCAGCGTGGCGTTGTTCGGCGCGTAGAAGCGCTGGTACCAGTCGTTCAGCACGCCGCGGTCGATGCGGGGGATGTCGTCGGCCCAGCCGATGACCGGCTGCCGGGCCGGCCCCTTGAACGCGGTCGCCCTCACCTTCTCCATCAGCACGGCCGCCGGGCTGTCGTCGGTGCGCATGCGCCGCTCTTCGCGGATGACTTCCAGTTCGTTCTTCAGCGTGTCGGCGTCGATGACCAGATTGGCCATGCGGTCGGCTTCGAGCCGGAACATCTCCGGCAATGCCGCGCTGCCGATCTGCTGGTAGTACGCGGTGTAGTCGCGATTGGTGAACGCGTTGTCCTGGCCACCGCGGGCGGCGACACGGCGGGCGAACTCGCCCGGACCGACGCTGCGCGTACCCTTGAACATGATGTGTTCCAGTGCATGGCTGATCCCGGTCAGGGTGCCGATCTCGTCGATGCCGCCAACCCGGTACCATACCTGCGACACGGCGACCGGTGCCCTGTCATCGGGACGGATGACCACTTTCATGCCATTGTCGAGAACCGCCTCGACCGTCGGTGCTTCCGCCGCGCCCGCACTGGCCGCCAGCAGCAGCAAGGCACCGGAAAAACCGGAAAGTTGAATTGCTTTCATGCCCTTGCCTAGTAGAAAGTCGAAAAAAGAATAAAATCCGGGCTTATACCTAATCATTTTGTCGCGAGTCATCCTCGCGCAACGACTGTCAGCTTATTCCATGTTCAGTTTTTTCAAGCGTAAACCCACTCCCGTCACCCCGTCGCCCGACACCGCGCCCGAAGCCGCGGACACGCCCGACACACCGGTCCCGGCAGCAGCCGAACCGGTGAACACTGTGCCCGAGCCGGTTGCGGTCGTCGAATCCACCCCGGTCCCGCTTGTTGCTGCAGAACCGGAGCCGGAACCGGCCGGCACGGAAACGGCCCGGCGCCCATCATGGACCGAGCGCCTGAAGGCCGGCTTGTCGAAAACCCGCGACAAGCTCGGCAAGCAGTTTGCCGGCCTGTTCGGTGGCGGCAAGATCGACGAGGACCTGTACGAGGAACTGGAAGCCGTGCTGCTGACCGCCGACATGGGCGTCAGCGCCACCCAGCATCTGCTGGACGACGTGCGCAAGCGGGTCTCGCTGAGGGGGCTCAAGGATGCCAGCGAGCTGAAGGGCGCGCTGAAGGATGCCCTTCTCGATCTGATCGGCCCGCTGGAGAAGCCGCTCGACCTGCAGCGCGCCGCCCCGCTGGTCATCATGATGGCCGGTGTCAACGGCGCCGGCAAAACCACGTCGATCGGCAAGCTGGCCAAGTACTTCCAGACCCTGGACAAGCGCGTGCTGCTTGCCGCCGGCGACACCTTCCGTGCCGCCGCGCGCGAGCAGCTGGCGGAGTGGGGGACGCGCAACAATGTGACCGTGGTCTCGCAGCAGGGCGGGGACGCGGCCGCCGTGTGCTACGACGCGATCCAGGCCGCCATCGCGCGCAAGATCGACATCGTGCTGGCCGATACGGCCGGCCGGCTGCCGACGCAGTTGCACCTGATGGAAGAGATCAAGAAGGTCAAGCGCGTCTGCAACAAGGCGCTGCCGGACGCGCCGCACGAAATCCTGCTGGTGCTGGATGCCAATATCGGCCAGAACGCCGTGCAGCAGGTCAAGGCCTTCGACGACGCGCTCGGCCTGACCGGCCTGATCCTGACCAAGCTGGACGGCACGGCCAAGGGTGGCGCCATTGCCGCCATCGCCCGCGAGCGCCCGATCCCGATGTACTTTATCGGCGTTGGCGAAACCCTCGACGACTTGCGGCCGTTCTCGGCACGCGACTACGTCGACGCCCTGTTCGACTGAGCACGAGAGCCATGATCAAATTCGACCAAGTCACCAAGCGCTATCCCGGCAGTATCGACGCCATCAAGGGTCTGAGCTTCCAGATCGATCGCGGCGAGATGGTGTTTCTCGCCGGCCACTCCGGCGCCGGCAAGTCCACGCTGCTGAAGCTGATCTCCGGCATCGAGCGCGCGACGATGGGCAATGTGGTGGTCAACGGCCAGAACCTGTCCAAGCTGCGCGCCAGCCAGCTGCCGTACGTACGCCAGCATATCGGCGTGGTGTTCCAGGATCACAAGATCCTCTACGACCGCAGCGTGTTCGACAATGTGATGCTGCCGCTGGACATTATCGGCTTCGACCGTCGCGAATCGACCCGCCGCGTTCATGCGGCGCTGGACAAGGTCGGCCTGCTCGGCAAGGAAAAGACCAATCCGATCCGCCTGTCCGGTGGCGAGCAGCAGCGGCTGTGCATCGCCCGCGCCGTGGTCCACCGCCCCAGCATCCTGCTGGCCGACGAGCCGTCGGCCAACCTCGACCGCGCCTATGCGCTCGACATCATGGAACTGTTCAAGTCCTTCCACCAGGTCGGCGCCACCGTGGTCATTTCCGCCCACGACGAAACCCTGATGGCCGACTATGGCCGTCGCATCATCCGCCTGGCCCATGGAGCGTTCGCCGCATGAAACACTCGCTGATCCTGAACTGGCAGTCAGCCCGCCGCGCGCTGACCGGCTTTTTCCGCCAGCCGTTCGGCAATCTGCTGACGCTGTTGCTGCTCGCCGTGGCCCTGTCGCTGCCGCTCGGTCTGTACCAGACGGTCAAGGGCCTGTCGGCCTGGGCCGGCCAGCTGACCTCGGTCCCGCAAATGACGCTGTTCATGGAACTGTCGGCCGACACCGCCGACGTCAAGGCGGTCGAGGCGGCGCTGAAGCAGCATCCCGGCGTGGCCAGCATCGAGTTCGTCGGCCGCGATACGGCGCTGAAAGGGCTGCTGGCGCGCAACGGGCTGGACGGCATGCAGGACGGCCTCGGCGGCAATCCGCTGCCGGATGCGTTTATCGTGACGCCGAAGGACATGCCGGCCACGCAGCTTGAGCATCTGCAGCGCGAACTGTCCGGGCTGCCGCTGGTCGAACTGGCCCAGTTCGATGCGTCGTGGGCGCACAAGCTGGACGCCATCCTGACCCTGGGCCGGCAACTGCTGCTCGGGCTCGGCATCGTGCTGGCGGTCGCGCTGGTGCTGGTGACCCACAACACCATCCGCCTGCAGGTTCTGGCGCGGCGTGACGAGATAGAAGTCGCCAAGCTGATTGGTGCGACCAACAGCTTTATCCGTCGTCCGTTCATGTATCACGCGCTGTGGCAGGGCATTTTCGCCGCGCTGATCGCCTGGGGGCTGTCGGCCGGTTTCGCCAGCATGGCCAGCCCGGCGCTGGGCCAGATCGCCACGCTGTACGGGTCGCAGGCCCGGCTGGCGCCACTCGATGCCGACGAGATCGCCATCCTGATCGCCGCCAGCGCGCTGCTGACCATGCTCGGCGCCCGCCTGGCGGTCAACCACCACCTGCGGCAGCTGACACCGCACTGAGATCCCGGCCGCCGACGATTAAGTCCGGGCTAAGCCCTGGTGGGCAGACTGGGTTTCCCGGGCAGGACGACAGCCGTCGACCTGCCCTGCTGGATTTTTGCGCTGGCCAATCATAGTCTTGAGCTATGTTGTCGATAAAAAATGACTGGCCGGCGAAACCGGATGCTTTTAGCAGTCTCCCGATGTGAGTGCTAGAATCGAGCGTTGAAGGAGGATATCCACTTGATGAATGCCACGATGAACCTGCCGGTACCGTCTGCCAATGGCAGCCTAGATCAGTACATTGCGGCCGTGAACAGCGTTCCGATGCTGACGCAAGAGGAAGAACTCGAACTCGCTACCCGCTTCCAGCAGGACGAAGACCTTGAAGCCGCGCGGCAACTGGTGCTGTCGCACCTGCGCGTGGTGGTCTCGATCTCGCGCGGCTACGCCGGCTATGGCCTGCCGCAGGCCGACCTGATCCAGGAAGGCAATATCGGCCTGATGAAAGCGGTCAAACGCTTCGAGCCGACCCGCGGCGTGCGCCTGTTCTCGTTCGCCGTCCACTGGATCAAGGCCGAAATACACGAATTCATCCTGCGCAACTGGCGCCTGGTGCGCATCGCGACCACCAAGCCGCAGCGCAAGCTGTTCTTCAATCTGCGCTCGATGAAGCAGGGCTTCTCGGCACTGTCGGACAAGGAAGCGCAGCGCATCGCCGACGACCTCGGCGTCAAGCCGGAAGAAGTCCGCGAAATGGAAACGCGGCTGTCCGGTCAGGACATCGCGCTGCTGGCCGATGATGGCGACGAAGACGGCTACGCGCCGATCGACTGGCTGGCCGACCACGAAAGCGAGCCGACGCGCGAAATCGAACGCAAGGCCTATGACCGCCTGCAGCGCGAAGGCATCGAGGAAGCCCTGGCCAGCCTCGACGCACGCAGCCGCCGCATCATCGAGGCGCGCTGGCTGCAGGACGATGGCGGCCTGACGCTGCACGACCTGGCGGGCGAATTCGGCGTGTCCGCCGAGCGCATCCGCCAGATCGAGGCCAAGGCACTGAAGAAGATGCAGATGACGATGGTTGCCGGCTGATCGCCGCCACATCAACGAAAAAGCCCGCACATTCGCGGGCTTTTTTCTTTCCACTCACTGCCATGGCAATCCGCTGACCCGGCTGAATATCTCACCGTCGCGGGGGGAGAAGAACACCAGCACGATGCGCTCGGGCTGGGCCATGCTCGCGCACCAGTCAGCCAGCACCCCGGCCACGACCTGTGCCGCATCGACATGCGGATAGCCGTAGATGCCGGTCGAGATGGCCGGGAAGGCAATGCTGGCGCACTCCAGTGCCGCCGCCCGTGCAAGCGCATTGCGGTAGCAGGCGGCCAGCAGCGCCGCTTCATCCCCGCCATGCCGGCCCCAGACCGGTCCGACCGTATGCAGCACATAGCGCGCCGGCAGCCGGCCCCCGGTCGTTTCCACCACCTGTCCGGTCGGCAGTCCGTCCGGCAGCACCGTCTCGCGCAGGCGCCGGCAATCGGCAAGGATGGCCGGCCCGCCGGCCCGGTGGATGGCGCCATCCACCCCGCCACCGCCCATCAGCCCCGAATTGGCGGCATTGACGATGACATCCACTTCAATCTGCGTCAGGTCACCCACGCAAATGCGGACCCGATCAGCCGGCAAACCGGCAGGTGTGATTTTGTCCATGGACTTGTCCGGCACCTCAAAAAACGTATAATAGCGCCTCGTTGGGCCGGTAGCTCAGTTGGGAGAGCGTAGCGTTCGCAATGCTAAGGTCGTGAGTTCGATCCTCATCCGGTCCACCAGAGAACACCCGATAAAAAACGCATTACACGGCAAAGTGTAATGCGTTTTTTATTTGCGGATGCAGCGCGCAGCAGGTGAAGGACTTTGGCGACACTTCCTCCCGATGGGGCTGGCCTGACGCCGCCTGCTCGCGTAGCATCCATGCCCCTTTCACGGCGACGTTCCCACCATGAATCTCTCACCCGCCCGCGCCTGCGGCATCGATTTCGGCACCTCGAACTCCACCGCCGGCTGGCTGCGTCCGGGCGTCGCCACGCTGCTGCCACTGGAAGACGGCAAGCCGACGCTGCCGTCGGCCGTGTTCTTCAACGCCGACGAAGACAGCATGAGCGTCGGCCGCGCGGCGATGGCGGAGTACATCGATGGCTATGAGGGCCGGCTGATGCGGGCACTGAAAAGCCTGCTCGGCAGCAGCCTGATAGACGGTCATACCGAGGTGCTCGGCCGCGCCCTGCCGTTCCGCGAGCTGCTGGCGACCTTTATCGGTGAACTGAAGTCCCGCGCCGAGACCGCCGCCGGGCGACCGTTCGACCAGGCGGTCTTCGGCCGGCCGGTGTTTTTCGTCGACGAGAATCCGGAAGCGGACCAGCGCGCACAGGACACGCTGGAAGCCATCGCCCGCCAGGTCGGTTTCCGCGACGTCAGTTTCCAGTTCGAGCCAATCGGCGCCGCGCTGCACTATGAAACGACGCTGGCCCACGAGGAGCTGGTATTGATCGCCGATATCGGCGGTGGCACGGCCGACTTCTCGCTGGTGCGGCTGTCGCCGGAACGCTCGGCCCGTTCGGAACGGGCGGACGATCTGCTCGGCAATGCCGGCGTGCATATCGGCGGCACTGACTTCGACCGTGCGCTCAGTCTCGGCGGCATGATGCCGCACCTCGGTTACCGCTCGCGGATGAAGAATGGCGCCGAGATTCCGTCCGGCATCTTCTTCCATCTGGCGACCTGGCACACGATCAACCTCGCCTACACCCGCCAGGCCTGGGCCGATCTGCAGGGCATCTATCGTGACGCACTGGCACGGACCGAGCTCGACCGGCTGTCGCGGGTGGTCAACCGCCATGAGGGCCACTGGCTGGCATTGCAGGTCGAGCAGGCCAAGATCGACCTGTCGACGGCGGAGCACGCCAGTCTGTCGCTGGAGCGGCTGGAAGCCGGCCTGGCGCCCGTCATCACCCGTGATGACTTCACCACGGCGACCCAGTCGCTGGTCGACCGGGTGGCCGTGGTGGTCGGCCAGTTGCTGAAGGATGCCGGCGTCGCCCGCGAACGGGTATCGACCATCTACTTTACCGGCGGCAGCAGTGGCGTGCCGCATCTGCGCGCCCGCATCGCCGCCGAGTTGCCGTGTGCGCGTGCGGTCGAAGGCGATCTGTACGGCAGCATCGGCGCCGGCCTGGCGGTGGAAGCGGCACGGCGCTACGGCTGACGGCGCAACGCCTGAAACGGGAATATGCATTCCCGTTTTTATTGTTTTTCATTCCCTGTGACCTTTTCTACAGTCTCCTGACCGCGCAATTCCGCCGCTCAGGAGTCTGTCATGTCATTCAGCCGCCGCCATTTTCTGCTCGCCGCCGCCGCTGCGGTTATCGGCCTGCCCGCCACGGCCATGGCCGACGAGGGCATCACCATTGCCTACCAGACCTCGGTCGAACCGTCCAAGGTACCGCAGGCCGACGGGCTGTATGAGAAAGCCATCGGCCAGAAACTGAACTGGCGCAAGTTCGAGGCCGGCGCCGAGGTCATTGCCGCCGTGGCCTCCGGCGATGTGCAGATCGGTTTCCTCGGTTCCAGCCCGCTGGCCGCTGCCGCCAGCCGTGGCCTGCCGATCCAGACTTTCTTTATTGCCGGGCAACTCGGCAGCGCCGAGGCGCTGGTCACCCGCAACGGCAGCAAGATCGAATCACCGAAGGATCTGCCCGGCAAGAAGGTGGCCACGCCCTTCGTGTCGACCGCTCATTACAGCCTGCTGTCGGCACTGAAGCACTGGCAGATCGATCCGCGTCAGGTGCAGGTCATCAATCTGCGTCCGTCGGAAATCACTGCGGCCTGGCAACGCGGTGACATCGATGCCGCCTATGTCTGGGATCCGGCGCTGAGCAAGGCGAGGGAAAGCGGCAAGGTGCTGGCCACGTCGGCCGACGTCGGCCGCTGGGGCGCACCGACCTTCGATACCTGGATCGTGCGCAGGGACTTTGCCGCCAGGCATCCCGAAGTGCTGGTCAAGTTCGTCAAGGTCACCCTTGACGCCTATGCCGATTACCGCAAGGACCCGGCGCGCTGGGATGCCGCCTCGCCACAGGTACAGAAAATCGCCCGGCTGACCGGTGCCTCGCCAGCCGACGTGCCCGGCCTGCTGGCCGGCACCGTCTTCCCGCTGGCGCGGGAGCAGCTGTCGGCCGGCCTGCTCGGTGGCGGCACCGCCCGCGCCCTGCTCGATACCTCGCGCTTTCTGAAGGCGCAGAACAAGGTCGATCAGGTCCAGGCCAGCTACCAGCCCTTTGTCGAAACCCGCTACGTGCGCCAGGCCGCCGGGCTGTAAGGGGGTCGCATGTCTGTCCTGTCCGTCCAGTCGGCCAGCGTGGTGTTCGGGACGCCGCGCGGTGCGCTGACCGCTCTGCATGATGTCTCGCTGGAACTGCGCAGCGGCGAGATCGTGGTGGCGCTCGGCGCATCCGGGTGCGGCAAATCGACCCTGCTCGGCCTGATGGCCGGTTTCCAGGCACCGGACCGTGGCCGGGTGCTGCTGGATGGGCAGCCCGTCCGCGGCCCCGGCGCAGAGCGCGGCGTGGTGTTTCAGGACGATGCACTGCTGCCGTGGCTGAACGTGCTCGACAATGTCGGCCTCGGCCCGCGCCTGCAGCGGGTCGGCCGCGCCGAGCGCGATGCCGCCGCGCGGCGCATGCTGAAGCTGGTCGGGCTTGACGGCTTCGAACAGCACCGGATCCGGGAATTGTCCGGCGGCATGCGGCAGCGGGTCGGGCTGGCTCGCGCGCTGGCTGCCGATCCGCACTTCCTGCTGATGGACGAGCCGCTCGGCGCGCTGGACGCGCTGACGCGCGAGCAGATGCAGAGCCTGATCCTCGATCTGTGGCAGGCGACCGGCAAGGGGCTGTTCGTCATCACCCACAGCATCGAGGAAGCGGTCTTTCTCGCCACCGAACTGATCGTGCTGTCGCCGCGTCCCGGCCGCATCTCCGCCCGCCATACGCTGGACTTCGCCCGCCGCTATGCGGCCGGCGAACCGGCCCGTTCGATCAAGTCCGATCCCGACTTTATTGCCTGCCGCGAGCTGCTGCTGGCCGAGGTCTTTGATCGTCAGGGGGAAACACACCATGTTCACGCCTGAAGCCGCCACGCTGGAAGCCGAGACGCTCGCCCCGCCGCAGGCCGTGCCCGCATCCCGCCTCGCGACACGCTGGCGTCGCCAGCGACCAACCGTATTCAGTGTCGGCGGACTGCTCGCCCTGTGGTGGCTGACCACCACCCTGGGCTGGATCGACCCACTGTTCCTGCCCTCACCGCAGGCGGTGGCCGCGCGGCTGTACCGGCTGGCAATCGACGGTTTCATGGATGCCTCGCTGGCGCAGCATCTCGGCGCCAGTCTGTCGCGCGTGCTGCTGGCCCTGCTGGCGGCGCTGCTGACCGCCATCCCCACCGGCATGCTGATCGGCCTGAACCGGACCGCACGCGCCGCCCTCGACCCGCTGATCGAGTTCTACCGTCCGATTCCGCCGCTCGCCTATCTGCCGCTGATGGTGATCTGGTTCGGCATCGGTGAAACCTCGAAGGTGCTGCTGATCTACCTGGCGATCTTTGCGCCGCTGGTCATCGCCACCGCCAGCGGTGTGCGCCACCTCGATCCCTCGCGCTTGCAGGCCGCGCAGTCACTCGGTGCCAGCCGCATACAGCAGCTGCGCTTTGTCATCCTGCCCGGCGCCCTGCCCGACATCCTGACCGGCACCCGCATTGCGCTGGGCGCCGGCTGGTCGACGCTGGTCGCCGCCGAACTGATTGCCGCCACGCGCGGGCTCGGCTTCATGGTCCAGTCGGCGGCCCAGTTCCTGGTCACCGATGTGGTGATCGCCGGCATCCTGCTGATTGCCCTGATCGCCCTGGCGCTGGAGCTCGGGCTGCGCTACCTGCAGCACCGGCTGACGCCGTGGCGCGAACACGTCTGACAAAGAGAGATCCCATGACCACCCTGCATATCGAACCCCTCGGTCCGGCCATCGGCGCCCGGGTTGCCGGCCTGTCGCTGGCCGCGCCGCTCGACCCCCCTCATCGTGAGGCATTGCGTGCCGCACTGCTGCGCCATCAGGTGCTGTTTTTCGAGAACCAGCCGCTGACACCGCGCCAGCAGCGCGATTTCGCGGCGGCGTTCGGCGACCTGCATATCCATCCGGTGTACCCGAATGTCCGTGAGCAGCCGGAAATCATGGTGCTGGATACCGATGCCGACAATCTGCCGGACAACGACAACTGGCATACCGACGTCACCTTTATCGACACGCCGCCGCTGGGGGCGGTGCTGGCAGCCAAATCGCTGCCGCCGAGTGGCGGCGACACGCTGTGGAGCAGCGGCACCGCCGCCTTCGACGCGCTGTCAGCCCCGCTGCAGCAGTGGCTCGGCGGCCTCAGCGCCGTGCACGATTTCACCCGCTCGTTCCCGGAAGCACGTTTCCGCGACACACCGCAGTACGCACGCTGGCGCCAGGCGCGCGACGATCATCCGCCGCGCGTGCACCCGGTCGTGCGCACCCATCCCGAGACCGGTCGCAAGGCACTGTTCGTCAACGAGGGCTTTACCTCACGCATCGTCGAACTGCAGCCGCGCGAAAACGAGGCGCTGCTGGCTTTCCTGTTCGCCCACGCCAGCCGGCCGGAATTCAGCCTGCGCTGGCGCTGGAAGGAAAATGACGTGGCCTTCTGGGACAACCGGGTCACCCAGCACTATGCAGTGGCCGACTATCTGCCGCACCGGCGCGTGATGCACCGCGCCACCATTCTCGGCGATCGGCCGTTCTGAGCGGACAGTCAGGGTTTTTTCGTCTAGCGTTAAGCGTCATTGTCGTTTTCCCCCACCCGCAAGGAGATCGTTCATGAGCCATACCGTCGCCGTTCTGGTTGGCAGCCTGCGCAAGGAGTCGTACAACCGCCGCTTCGCGCTGGCCTTGTCCCGGCTGCTGCCGGCCGACTTCCGCTTCGAGTTCGTCGATATCGGCGTGCTGCCGCTGTACAACCAGGATCTGGACAGCCAGTTTCCCGCCGCCGCCGTGCACTTCAAGCAGCAGATCGAAGCTGCCGATGCCCTGCTGTTCGTGACGCCTGAATACAACCGCTCGGTGCCCGGGGTGCTGAAGAATGCGCTGGACTGGGGCTCGCGTCCCTGGGGAAAGAGTGCCTGGGGTGGCAAGCCGGCGGCCGTGGCCGGCACTTCGCCCGGGGCAATCGGCACCGCACTGGCACAGCAGCACCTGCGCAACATCCTCGCCTATCTCGATGTACAGGTGCTGGGCCAGCCGGAGATCTTCCTGCAGTACAAGGACGGGCTGATCGACGCCGATGGCCATATCGGCAACGACGACACCCGCGCCTATCTGCAGGGCTTTGCCGACCGCTACGCGGCCTGGGTCAGACAGCACAGCCCGCGTTGAGGCCGGCGGCTGACGGGCTGCTTCAGGCCTCGCCGCTGGGGGCGATGCGGAAGCCCTTGAGCTGGCCCAGCCCGCGCAGATGGTCCGACAGCCGGGTGCCGGCATCAGCATGCGACGCCCGGATCACCATCCGGTACTCGAAGTAGTCATCGTCGGCATCGTACTTGTAGCTGAGTCCGGTCAGGGTGAAGCCCTGGCCGGCCAGCAGGCTGGCCAGTTCCGGCTCGGACATGACCTCGCGCAGCGAGAAGCGCAGCGTCAGGTGGGCATAGAACAGCGCCGGCATCCGCTTTTCAACCCAGCGGAACACCGACAGCGTGCCAATCGCCAGTACGGTGGACAGTGCCGCCGGCCACACGAAGCCGATGCCGATCAGTACGCCGATCGCAGCCGTGGCCCAGATCGACGCGGCCGTGGTCAGCCCGCGTATCGAGAACCCTTCACGCAGAATGGTCCCGGCACCGAGAAAACCGATGCCGGTCATGATCCCCTGCGCCATCCGGGTCGGGTCCATCTGCAGATGAGCCTGCATGCCGACCGGCACCCAGTCGGCCGGATAGACCGTCATCAGCATCAGCAGGCAGGACGACAGGCAGACCAGTCCGTGAGTGCGAAAGCCGGCCGGACGCCCATGGTAATGACGCTCGACGCCGATGATCGCGCCGGCAAACAGCGCCGCCAGCAGTCGCAGCGCCAGATCACCGGTCTGTGCCGACAGCAGGGGAATCTCCATCGCGGTCCTTCCTTGGTGTCAGGTCTGCGCCCGGGCTAGGGTCGACCCAGGGTGTCGGCCAGCGCCAGCGCCGCGTACAGGCTGCCGGGGTCGGCACGACCGCTGCCGGCCAGATCCAGCGCCGTGCCATGGTCGACCGAGGTGCGGACGATCGGCAGGCCAAGGGTAATGTTGATGCCGTGGCCGAAGCTGGCATGCTTCAGGACCGGCAGCCCCTGGTCGTGGTACATCACCAGAACGGCATCGCAGTGGGCCAGCTTGTCGGGATTAAACAGGGTATCGGCCGGCAGCGGACCGGTCAGATCGATGCCGCGCGCGCGCAGCGCGGCCAGCGCCGGTTCGATGATGTCGATTTCCTCGCGCCCCATGTGGCCGCCCTCGCCGGCATGCGGATTCAGTCCGGCCACCAGAATGCGCGGCGCCGGGATGCCGAACTTGCCGACCAGGTCGTCATGCAGGATGGTGATCACTTCATCCAGCAGCGCGCCGGTAATGGCATCCGCCACCTCGCGCAGCGGCAGATGGGTGGTAACCAGGGCGACACGCATGCCGCCACCGGCCAGCATCATCACCACCCGTGGCGTACCGGTGCGCTCGGCCAGGTATTCGGTATGGCCGGTAAACGGCACGCCGGCTTCATTGATCACGCCCTTGTGCACCGGCGCGGTCACCATCGCCGCGAAGGTACCGTCGAGACAGCCATCGATGGCGGCATCCAGCGTCGCCAGTACATAGTGGCCATTGCGTGCATCCAGCACGCCGGCCTGCGCCGGTACGGCCAGCGGCACATGCAGCACTTCCAGCGCCGTGTCCGGTGCCGGCGCGGCAGGGTCGAAAGCGACGAACTGCGCCGGCAGGCCCAGTTGTGCCGCCCGCGCGACCAGCAGTTCGCGGTCGGCGATGACCACCACCCGGCTGTCGCGGGGCCGCAGTGCCAGCTGGCAGACCAGGTCGGGGCCGATGCCGGCCGGTTCGCCGGCGGTCAGCGCGAGGGGGCGCGTGTTCATTGCGCGTCGTCCTGCTTTTCACGCCGGGCCGGGCTCGCGGACTTGCTCTCGATGGCGCGGACCACCACGTAGGCGATCATCGTGCACAGGAAGAACAGCAGCAGCAGCCAGGCGACCGACTGCAGCGTCTCGATCAGCGTGCGGTAGATTTCCAGCGTCCAGCGCGCGCCGGTCAGCTCGGTCGCCACGCTCTTGCCGTCCAGGTACTTTTCCAGCTCCCACAGCCGCACCCCGCCGGATACCCCGACCACGACAATGGCGAAGCGCAGGTACTTGCGCCACGGATCGGTCAGGTCGTCACCGACGATACGGCCAAGAATGCGCGCAACCGCGCCATCGAAAAAGCGCGACACCAGCACCGACGTCACCAGGGAAATCAGGAACGTCGCGGCGAGCAGCATGAAAAACATGGAACCTCCAGGGTCAGAACAAGTTCGGCGGGCGGCGGGACAGCCACCGTCCGTCCTCGAATGCGGTCAGGCCATCCGGCCATCGGGGCCGGCGCGCACCGGCAGTTCATCGATGCGCTCCAGCGTCGCCAGCGTCGCCTCGACCAGCTGGTCCATGTGCGCGGCCTCGATCACGTACGGCGGCATGAAATATACGGTGTTGCCGATGGGGCGCAACAGGCAGCCCTGTTCCAGCATCGCGGCGAAGAACGCCGGCGAAAAGTCATTGCGCCGGCTGGTGACTTCGAATGCCCAGATCATGCCCTGCTGGCGGAAGCCGGACACCTTGGCGTGCGCCGCCACCGGCGCGAGCTTCCGGGTGAACAGGGCAGCACGCTCGCGGTTGGCAGCCAGCACGTCGTCCTGCTCGAAAATGTCCAGCACCGCCAGCGCCGCCGCGCAGGCCAGCGCATTGCCGGTATAGCTATGCGAATGCAGAAAGGCGCGCGCCACCGAATCGTCATAGAACGCATCGTAGACCGTGTCGCTGGTCAGCACGCAGGACAGCGGCAGATAGCCGCCGGTAATGCCCTTGGACAGACACAGGAAGTCCGGCTTGATGCCGGCCTGTTCGCAGGCGAACAGCGTGCCGGTGCGGCCGAAGCCGACGGCGATTTCGTCCGCGATCAGATGGATGTGGTACAGGTCGCACAGCCGCCGCGCGCCGCTCAGATAGGCAGGCGGGTACATGCGCATGCCGGCCGCCCCCTGAACCAGCGGTTCCAGAATCAGCGCGGCGGTTTCGTCCGAATGACGCTCCAGCGCATGTTCCAGCGCTGCCAGCGCACGGCGCACGGCGTCGTCGGCCGTTTCCTGGCGCTCGGGCAGCGGCGCCGGCAGTTGCAGGCCGGAGCGCACCAGCGGTGCGTAGGTATCCCGGAAAATGGCGACGTCGGTCACTGCCAGCGCGCCGACGGTTTCGCCGTGGTAGCTGCCATCGAGGTGCAGGTAGCGGTTTTTCCACGGCAGGCCGCGGTTCTTCCAGTAGTGGAAGCTCATCTTCAGCGCGATTTCGGTGGCGCTGGCGCCATCCGAGCCGTAGAACGCATGACCGAGGCCGGTCAGTGCCGCCAGCCGTTCCGACAGTTCCACCACCGGCCGGTGAGTGAATCCGGCCAGCATGATGTGTTCGATACTGTCCATCTGCCGGGTGATCGCCGCCTTGATGCGCGGTTCATTGTGCCCGAACAGGTTGACCCACCATGAGCTGACGCCATCCAGATAGCGCTTGCCGTCGAAATCCACCAGCCACATGCCGTCGCCGGAAGCGATCGGAGTGATGGGCAGGGTTTCATGCCGCTTCATTTGCGTGCATGGATGCCAGACGGCTTGCCGACTGCGTTGCAGCCAGTCGGCATTGGCGGAGGTCATAACGGGCTCCCGGGCAAGATGGTCAGGCGCCAGTTTAACAGGCTGGCCCCCGCCGGGCAGGCTGCCGACGACCGAAGCGACACCGACGGCAACGACGACGCCATCGGCCGGCCGCACCCACGGTGCCATTGCTATGATCGCGGGAACCGAACCGGAGACGAAAGAGATGACAGCACCACGGCCGCAGGGCTTTTCACTGATCGAGCGCATGCTGCTGGTCGCCGTGGTCGGCATCAGCTCGGCCATCGCCCTGCCACTGTACTGGCAGCACGCGAACCGCAGTCAGGTGACGCTGGCGCTGGAAGCGCTGGCAACCACCCGCGCTTCAGTATCGGCCTACTATGCGACCCATGGCCGGATGCCGGCCGCGACAGAACAGGCCGTGATCTCGCCATCGCCGCTGGTTGCTCGAATTGCCGACGCCCCGGCCGGCGCCGGCAGCCGCCGCTATCTGGTCACGCTGTCCGCCAGCGACGCGCTGGCCAGCACGCTGCGCCACACCACATTCGAACTGATCGGCACTGGCGACAGCGCGACGCGGCGGGTGCAGTGGCGCTGTCAGCCCGGCAGCACGTCGCCGACACCGGCCCGCTACCTGCCGGAAAGCTGTGGATAACGACGGCATTCGCCCATAAAAAACGCCGCGATCACAAGAACGCGGCGTTTTTTCGTGCTTCGGTCAGCTTAGGCCAGACGACCGTGGCACTGCTTGTAGCGCTTGCCGGAACCGCACGGGCACGCATCGTTGCGACCGACCTTGATGCCGGCGGCAGCCAGACGATCCGGCGAGTACGGGTTGCCGTCGACGGCTTCGTCGCCGTCGACGGTGAACTCGTCATGACGGAACTCCATCGGCAGCGGTTCGTGCTCGAATGCTTCGGCAGCGGCAGCTTCGTCCGGGCTGCGGATCTGCACCGTGGCCACGATCTGCGTCACTTCGCGCTTGATGCGTTCCAGCATCGCGGCGAACAGCTCGAAGGCTTCGCGCTTGTATTCCTGCTTCGGGTTCTTCTGCGCGTAACCGCGCAGATGGATGCCCTGGCGCAGGTGGTCGAGCGCGGACAGGTGTTCGCGCCAGGCGCTGTCGAAGTGCTGCAGCAGCACGGCACGCTCGAACTGGCGCATGACGTCGCCGCCGGCCGATTCGACCTTGGCATCGTACTGGGCGCGAGCCTGGTCAAGGATGCGCAGCTTGAACGTTTCGGTCTCGACCGACGGTTCGGCCTTCATCCATTCGTCGACCGGTGCGTCGATCTGGTAGTCGGCAGCCAGCACCTTGCGCAGACCGGCCACGTCCCACTGTTCTTCCATCGACTGCGGCGGGATATAGGCATCGAACAGGCCGGCCAGCACGTCGTCGCGCATGGCGGCGATCATGTCGGCGACATTCTCCGATTCGAGGATCTCGTTGCGCTGCTGGTAGATGACCTTGCGCTGGTCGTTCGACACGTCGTCGTATTCGAGCAGTTGCTTGCGGATGTCGAAGTTGCGGCCTTCCACCTTGCGCTGGGCATTCTCGATGGCGCGGGTCACCCACGGGTGCTCGATCGCTTCGCCTTCCGGCATTTTCAGTCGCTGCATGATCGCGCCGACGCGGTCGGAGGCGAAGATGCGCAGCAGCGGGTCTTCCAGCGACAGGTAGAAGCGCGAGCTGCCCGGGTCGCCCTGGCGGCCGGAACGGCCACGCAGCTGGTTGTCGATCCGGCGCGATTCATGGCGTTCGGTGCCGATGATGTGCAGGCCGCCAGCGGCCAGCACCTGATCGTGGCGCGGCTGCCAGTCGGCTTTCAGCGCTTCGATCTTTGCCGTTTTCTGTTCTGCAGTCAGCGACGCATCGTTCTCGATGGCGAGAATGTCCGGCGCAATGCTGCCGCCCAGCACGATGTCGGTACCGCGACCGGCCATGTTGGTGGCGATGGTGATGACGCCCGGACGACCGGCCTGGACCACGATGTCGGCTTCACGCGCGTGCTGCTTGGCGTTCAGCACTTCGTGCGGCAGCTTTTCCTTGTCGAGCAGGGCCGACAGCAGTTCGGAGTTTTCGATCGAGGTGGTACCGACCAGCACCGGCTGGCCGCGCTGCTGGCAGTCGCGGATGTCGGCGACGATGGCGTGATGCTTCTCGTCGGCGGTGCGGTAGACCAGGTCGAGGTTGTCCTTGCGGATCATCGGCCGGTTGGTCGGGATCACCACGGTTTCCAGACCGTAGATCTGCTGGAATTCGTAGGCTTCGGTATCGGCCGTGCCGGTCATGCCGGCCAGCTTCTTGTAGATGCGGAAGTAGTTCTGGAACGTGATCGACGCCAGCGTCTGGTTCTCGCGGTTGACGGTCACGCCTTCCTTGGCCTCGACCGCCTGGTGCAGACCCTCGCTCCAGCGGCGACCGGCCATCAGCCGGCCGGTGAACTCGTCGACGATGATGATTTCGTCGTCCTGCACCACATAGTGCTGGTCACGATGGAACAGCGCATGGGCGCGCAGTGCGGCCATCAGATGGTGCATCAGCGTGATGTTGGCGGCCGAGTACAGGCTGTCGCCTTCGCGCAGCAGGCCGGCATTGATCAGCTGGACTTCGGCATGCTCGAAACCGGATTCGGACAGCATGACGCTGTGCGCCTTCTCGTCGACCCAGTAGTCGCCTTCGCCTTCTTCTTCCTGCTGGCGGACCAGCAGCGGCGGAATGGCGTTCATGCGCTGGTACATGTCGATATTGTCGTCAGCCGGGCCGCTGATGATCAGCGGCGTGCGCGCTTCGTCGATCAGGATCGAGTCCACTTCGTCGACGATGGCATACGACAGCGGGCGCTGCACGCGCTCGCCGGTGCTGTACACCATGTTGTCGCGCAGGTAGTCGAAGCCGAATTCGTTGTTGGTGCCGTAGGTGATGTCGGCGGCGTAGGCGGTCTGCTTGTCGCCATGGGCCATCTGCGACAGGTTCACGCCGACGCTGAGGCCGAGGAAGTTGTACAGCTTGGCCATGGTGTTCGCGTCACGGCTGGCCAGGTAGTCGTTGACGGTCACGACGTGCACGCCCTTGCCGGCGATCGCGTTCAGGTAGGCCGGCAGCGTGGCGACCAGCGTCTTGCCTTCACCAGTGCGCATTTCGGCGATCTTGCCGTTGTGCAGCACCATGCCGCCGATCAGCTGCACGTCGAAGTGGCGCATGCCCATCACGCGGCGGCTGGCCTCGCGGCAGACGGCGAAGGCTTCGGGCAGCAGCGAATCGAGCGTGGCACCCTTCTGGAAGCGGTCGCGGAACTCGTCGGTCTTGGCAGCCAGCGCCGCATCATCCAGCGCCTGCATCTCCGGTTCCATCGCATTGATGCGGGTCACCGTACCGCGGTATTGCTTGAGCAGCCGGTCGTTGCGACTGCCGAAGACTTTTTTCAGTAGACTCTGGATCATGGGTTGTCAGTAGGCGGTGCGCGCCGAAAAAAATAGAGGGAATATTAGCACAGCGGCCATGCGCCCACGCTGGGCACGCAACGATCCCGACCGGGCGCGCGGGCCTGCGGGTGCTGCGATCGCGTATTGTCTGTGCCAGATCAATCCTGCATGCGCGGTGACAGATGCGGCGATCCCGCCATTTCTCAAGCCCGACGGCATGAATTTACAGGGATGGCGACAGGCCGGGCTCGTGGCACAATCCACGGCATGGACTCCAGCGACCCCGTTACCAAGCACCTGACCCGCGTACCGAAACTGGCCGCGCTCGCCGAGCTGTCGCACCGCTACCGCGAGCTCGACGCCGCACTGAAACGGCAGCTGACGCCCGGCCTGGCCGGCAGTGTCGAGGTCGCCTGCGTGCGCGAAAACGGCGAGCTGGTGGTGTTCGCCGCCAGCGGCAGCGTGGTCACCAAGCTGCGCTCGCTGGAAACCCGACTGTGCAACACCCTGGCCGCCGATGGCTGGCCGGTGTCGCGGCTGAAGGTCCGGGTACGGGTCGACATCAAGCCGAACAAGAAGCCCAAGAATTTCTCGGTCAACGACCCCGCACTCGACGCGCTGGAACGCACTGCCGGCAATGTCGCCGGCCATCCGCAACTCGCGCGGGCGCTGTCACGGTTTATCGCGGCACGACGGGCGAAGCGCTAGTCTTCCGCCTTCCAGTGCCCCGATTTGCCGCCGGCTTTTTCCAGCAGCCGGATGCCGCCCATTTCCATGCCGCGGTCGACTGCCTTGCACATGTCGTAGACGGTCAGCAGGGCGACGCTGACTGCGGTCAGCGCTTCCATTTCCACTCCGGTCTTGCCGACCGTTTCAGCGGTCACGGTGCAGCCGACGCGGCTGGCGGCCTCATCGAGCGCGAACTCGACCGCGACCCGCGTCAGCGCGATCGGGTGGCACAGCGGGATCAGCGACGACGCCTGCTTGGACGCCATGATGGCGGCCACGCGGGCTATGCCGAGCACGTCGCCCTTCTTGTGGCCACCATCGCGCACCAGGGCAAAGGTCGCCGGCTGCATGGCGATCCAGCCGGTGGCCACGGCGACGCGGGCGGTTTCGGCCTTGGCGCCGACATCGACCATGTGAGCCTGGCCGGCGGCATCGAAATGGGTCAGCGGAGAGGACATGCGGGGCTCCGTTCAGTCACTCAGTTGTACAGGTGGCGCACCAGCGCCCAGACCAGGGTCAATACCAGCGCCAGCACGGCCGAACCGATGACGATGCGGCGGATATAGCCCAGAAAGCGGCGCTGGCGGGTAAAGGCAAAGCAGAACAGTGACCAGCCGACGCCAAAGATGACGATCAGCAGCCACAGGCGGAAAAACAGCATGACGGCGCCCTCCGGTCAGGGTGGTTTCCGGGGCGGCGCCTGCCGCGGTTCAGACCGGGGCCGGCAGGCGATGGAAACTGGATGGTGCCTGGTCGGCCGAAGCGAAGCTGACGTATTCCCAGGCATCGGTACAGGCCAGCAGCTTGCGCAGCAACTGGTTGTTCAGCGCGTGCCCGGACTTGTAGCCGGAGAAGGCTGCGATCAGCGGGTGTCCGAGCACGTACAGGTCGCCGATCGCATCGAGGATCTTGTGGCGCACGAACTCGTCCGGATAGCGCAGGCCATCGCTGTTCAATACGTATTCATCATCGATGACGATGGCGTTGTCGAGGCTGCCGCCACGGCCCAGACCGGCCTTGGCCATGCTTTCCACTTCATGCATGAAGCCAAAGGTACGGGCACGGGCGATCGCGTCGATGTAGCTGGTGCCGGCAAAGTCGATCTCGACCTTCTGCGGCGCGCGCTGGAATACCGGGTGGTTGAAGGCGATTTCCAGGCTGACCTTGAAACCGTCGTGCGGCGACAGGCGGACCCACTTGTCGCCTTCGCTCACTTCCACCGTGTCCAGCACGCGGATAAAGCGCTTGGGCTTCGCCTGATCGACGATGCCCGCACTTTGCAGCAGATAGATGAACGGCATGGCGCTGCCGTCCATGATCGGCGTTTCCTGCGCCGTCATTTCCACAATCAGGTTGTCGATACCCAGTCCGGCCAGCGCGCTCATGAGGTGCTCGATGGTGCCGACACGCACGCCGTCGGGCGTGACGAGCGTCGAGGAGAGGCGCGTGTCGTTCACCAGTTCCGGGGCAAGCCGGATATCGTCGCTACCGGGGAGATCGGTGCGGCGAAACACGATGCCGGAATCGGGAGGCGCCGGGCGTAGCGTCAGCTTGATGCGGTCGCCCGAGTGCAACCCGACCCCGCTCGCGCTGACAGGCTCCTTGAGCGTGCGCTGGTGGATCATGGTTATCCAAACTTCCTGTACTGCGTATTGACGGCGTCAGCGTAGCACAGCGCACTCATTGCGCTGATGACTTGCACTGATACCGGCGATAGCAAACTGCTATCAGTCTGCCTGCTTGCGCAGGAAGGCCGGGATGTCGTAGTTGTCCATTACTGCCGGGTTGGCAAAATCGGCACCGGTGGTCACGGCGCGGCGGCCGGACTTCAGGAAGCCGGACACGTCGTTTTCGGCAGCCGGCACTTCGAACGGCATGTCATCGGTACCGGTACGTACGACCTTCAGGTAGTCGGGACGTTCGTCACGGGCCGCATTCTTCTTGCTGTTCGGCGACAGGCCGGTGGCGATCAGCGTCACGCGGATTTCGTCATCCGGCATGCCTTCGACTTCGGCAGTGCCGAACTTCATGTCGGCGTCGCCATCGGCGAGCTGGGTGATGATTTCCATGATTTCGCTGTACTCGCGCATGCGCAGGCAACCCGGCGCGGTCGAGATGTTGACCAGCAGGCCCTTGGCGCCGATCAGGGTCACGTCATCGAGCAGCGGGCTGGCCACGGCCTGTTCGGCGGCCACGCGGGCGCGGTCTATGCCGGATGCGCTGGCGGTCCCCATCATGGCCATGCCGTTGAGGCTCATCACCGTACGCACGTCGGCAAAGTCGACGTTGACGAAGCCCGGGGTGGTGATCACTTCGGCCACACCGGCGACAGCGCCCTTCAGCACGTCGTCGGCGGCACGGAACGCTTCACGCATGGTGACGTCGTCGCCGAGCACTTCCATCAGCTTCTGGTTCGGGATCACGATCAGCGAGTCGACGTTCTTCTTCAGGTCGTCAACGCCCTGCACCGATACCGCCAGGCGCTTGCCACCTTCGAACACGAACGGACGGGTGACGACCGCCACGGTCAGCACGCCGAGTTCGCGCGCGACTTCGGCCACCACCGGTGCGGCACCGGTACCGGTGCCGCCGCCCATGCCGGCGGCGATGAACACCATGTCGCAACCCTTCAGCACGTCGCCGATGCGCTCACGGTCTTCCAGCGCCGAATTGCGGCCGACTTCCGGCTTGGAACCGGCGCCAAGGCCCTTGGTCAGCGTCTGGCCGAGCTGGATGCGGGTCGGGGCGCGGTTCTGCGCCAGCGAATCGGCATCGGTGTTGGCAGCGACGAACTCGACGCCCTTCATCCCGGCATCGATCATGTTGTTGACCGCGTTGCAGCCACCGCCGCCGACACCGATCACCTTGATGACGGCCTGTTGGGCCGGCGCGTCCTGCAGCATTTCATAAACCATAACGCTCATGGTTCTCTCCTCGTAAAAAACACCCTGGCGATGTGCCCTGTATCCGCGACGGCAACGCCCTGCCGTCGCACTCCTTTGGCCGTCCACCCGGGTGGACGGCGCAATCCCGTTTCGGGTCCGGTCAGAAGTTGCTGCCGAACCACGCCTTCATCTTGCTGAACACCGACGTGATCGAACCGCCGTCGTTCTTCGGCATCAATACCTTGTGCTCGCGCTCCTTGCCCAGCAGCAGCAGGCCGACGGCGGTCGAGTAGGCCGGCTTGCGCACGACCTCGGCCAGGCCGGCATAGTACTGCGGCGCGCCGACGCGCACCGGCATGTGGAACACTTCCTCGGCCAGCTCGCTGACGCCCGGCATCTGGCTGGAGCCACCGGTCAGCACGATGCCCGAGCTCAGCATGCCGTCGAAACCGGCGCGCTTGAGTTCCTGCTGCACCAGCTGGAACAGCTCCTCGACCCGCGGCTCGATGACCTCGGCCAGCGTCGCGCGCGACAGCTGGCGCGGTCCGCGTTCGCCGACGCCCGGCACGTCCAGCATCTGCGACGCGTCGGCCATGCGGGCCAGCCCGACGCCGTGCTGGATCTTGATGTCCTCGGCGTCCTTGGTCGGCGTGCGCAGCGCCATGGCGATGTCGTTGGTGATCTGGTCGCCGGCGATCGGAATGACGGCCGTGTGACGGATCGCGCCGCCCCGCAGCACGGCGATGTCGGTCGTGCCGCCGCCGATGTCGATCAGGCAGACGCCGAGATCCTTCTCGTCCTCGGTCAGCACTGCCTGGGCACTGGCCAGCGGCTGCAGGATCAGGTCGCTGACTTCCAGCCCGCAACGGCGCACGCACTTGGCGATGTTCTGCGCCGCGCTGACCGCGCCGGTCACGATATGGACCCGCGCCTCCAGCCGGACGCCGGACATGCCCAGCGGTTCGCGCACGTCTTCCTGGCCGTCGATGCAGAATTCCTGGGTCAGGATGTGCAGCACCTGGTGGTCCGGCGGAATGGTCACGGCGCGGGCAGTCTCGATCACGCGGTCGATATCGGCCTGGGTGACCTCGCGCTCGCGGATCGCCACCATGCCGTGCGAATTCACGCTCTTGATGTGACTGCCGGCAATGCCGGTGTACACCTCGTTGATCTTGCAGTCGGCCATCAGTTCGGCCTCGCGCACGGCAGCCTCGATGGCTTTGACCGTCGCCTCGATATTGACCACCATGCCCTTGCGCAGACCGCGCGACGGCGTATTGCCCATGCCGACAATATTGATGCCGCCCTCGTCGGTGACCTCGGCCACGATGGCCACGATCTTCGACGTGCCGATATCCAGGCCGACCAGCATCTGTTTCGTGTCCCTTGTTTTGCTCACCAATCGCTCCACCCGGTATGCGTATTCGGTTTCATTCAGGCCGCCGGTTTTCTCGGCAGCACATTTCCCGGCTTGTAGTCCGGCATCCGGACCGCAAATCCGTTCGGATACCGCAAGTCCACGTATTCAATGCGGTACGGCAGCTTGACCAGCTCCTGCTGCCACACCGCGACAAACCTCGCCATCCGGCCCTCGACATCATCGTGCCCCAGCCGGAGCTGGACGCCATTGCTCAGCATCACATCCCACGCCCGCCGCTCCGACAGCTTCAGCCCGGCCACCCGCAGCGAGGCCGGCGCCAGCAGCCGGCCGGCATCGGCCAGCGCCCTGACCAGGTCCTTCTCGCTGCCGGCCGGTCCTTCGACCATCGGCAGCGCCTCGCTCGATGCGGCATCGAACCACTCGCCCTGCGACGACAGCAGGCCGCTCTCGCCCCAGCGGGCCACCGCGCGGTGCTCGTCGATCACGATTTCCAGCTGATCGGGCCATTGCCGCCGCACCACCGCACGCCGCACCCACGGCAGCTTTTCAAACGCTTCCCGGGTCGCATCGAGATTCAGGGTAAAGAACGTGCCCTTCAGCTCCGACTCGGCCACCAACCGCAACTGCTCCGGGGTCACATGCTTCAGCGCCCCGTCGATGCGGATCTTCCGCACCGGAAAATAGCTCGAATGGGCGATCCAGTACCCGCCCGCCACAAGGCTCATCAATAGCGCCGCGCCAAACAGGAAACTGGCGAAGCTGTTGAGGGCCTTGTGGTTATCCCACATGGGCCGTATCCAGAACCTGCACACACAGGTCCTCGTAGGACAGCCCGGCCACCCGCGCCGCCATCGGCACCAGCGAATGCGTGGTCATGCCCGGCGAGGTATTGATTTCCAGCAGGTACGGCTCGCCGGCCTCGTCGACGAGGAAGTCGATCCGTCCCCAGCCCTGTCCGCCCAGCACGGCGAAACCCTGCTCGGCCAGCCGGCGCATTTCCGCTTCGCGCGCCTCGCTGAGGCCGGCCGGGCAGCGGTACACCGTGTCGTCACGGAAGTACTTGGCCTGGTAGTCGTAAAACTCGGTCGCCGGCTCGATCTTGATCGCCGGCAACGCCTTGTCGTTGAGAATGGAGACGGTGTACTCGCCGCCACCAATGAATTTTTCCGCCAGCACCAGGCGATCGTACTGGCGCGCTTCGCGGTAGGCCGCTTCCAGCGTGCCGGCCTCGACCACCTTGGTCACGCCGATGCTCGACCCCTCACAGGCCGGCTTGACGAACAGCGGCAGGCCCAGCTCGCGTTCGATGGCGGCGAAGTCGCTGTCGTCGTCCAGCAATTCGAATGCCGGGATCGGCAGGCCGGCGGCCTTCCAGACCAGCTTCGAGCGCCATTTGTCCATGCCGATGGCCGAAGCCATCACGCCACAGCCGGTATACGGGATGCCCAGCGTCTCCAGCGCGCCCTGCAGCGTGCCATCCTCGCCGAACGGGCCGTGCAGGGCGATGAACACCCGGTCGAAGCCTTCGTCCTTCAGCGCCTGCAGCGGTTTTTCCGCCGGGTCGAACGCCTGCGCGTCCACACCGTGGTGCAGCAGCGCGGCCAGCACCCCGCTGCCGCTCATCAGCGACACTTCACGCTCGGACGAGGTCCCGCCGAGCAACACCGCCACTTTGCCGAAATGCCTGTTCATATCGCGCGTCATCATTGTTCCTGCTTCGCCGCCAGCTTGCCCGGCACCTGGCCGATCGAGCCGGCGCCCATCGTCATCACCACGTCGCCATCACGCACATGCGTCATCACGGCGCCCGGCATGTCGGCGATGGCCTCGACGAACACCGGTTCCACCTTGCCGGCCACGCGCACCGCGCGGCTCAGCGCCCGCCCGTCGGCGGCAACGATCGGCTGTTCACCGGCCGGATAGACATCGGCCAGCAGCAGCGCATCGACCGACGACAGCACGCGGACGAAGTCCTCGAACAGGTCACGGGTCCGCGTATAGCGGTGCGGCTGGAACGCCAGCACCAGCCGGCGACCCGGGAAGGCACCGCGCGCCGCGGCCAGCGTGGCCGCCATTTCGACCGGGTGGTGACCATAGTCGTCGACCAGCGTGGCATGGCCGCCATCCGGCAGCCGCAGCTCGCCATAGCGCTGGAAGCGCCGGCCGACGCCGGAGAAACCGGCCAGTCCGTCGGCGATGTCGTCGATGTTCGCGCCGCACTCCAGCCCGATGGCGATGGCCGCCAGCGCATTGAGCACATTGTGCAGGCCGGGCAGATTGACCGTGACCGTGCGCCGGTGGCGTTCGCCGTTTTCCCACAGCACGTCAAAGCGCATGCGCCCGCCGTCGGCCACCACGTTCTCGGCCCGCACCTGGGCGTCCTCGCTGAAACCGTAGGTGGTGATCGGCTTGGTGATGCGCGGCAGAATCTCGCGCACGTTCGGGTCGTCGACGCAGACCACGGCACGACCGTAGAACGGCAGCCGCTGCAGAAAGTCGACGAAGGCCTGCTTCAGCTTGTCGAAGTCGTGGCCATAGGTGTCCATGTGGTCGGCGTCGATATTGGTGACGACGGCCATGATCGGCGACAGGTACAGGAACGAGGCGTCCGACTCGTCGGCTTCGGCAACGAGAAAATCACCGGAACCCAGCCGCGCATTGCTGCCGGCGGCGGTCAGCCGCCCGCCGATGACGAAGGTCGGGTCCATGCCGGCCTGGCCCAGCACGCTGGCCACCAGGCTGGTGGTCGTGGTCTTGCCGTGGGTACCGGCAATGGCGATGCCCTGCTTGATCCGCATCAGCTCGGCCAGCATCAGCGCGCGCGGCACGATGGGGATGCCTGCGGCACGCGCCGCCAGCACTTCCGGGTTGTCCGCCTTGACCGCCGTGGAGGTGACGACGACATCCGCGCCGCCGACATAGGTGGCGTCATGGCCGAACTGCACGCTCGCGCCGGCAGCCGTCAGCCGCTCGGTGGTGGCATTCGCCGCGACGTCGGAGCCTGACACGGTATAGCCGAGCGTCAGCAGCACCTCGGCGATGCCGCTCATGCCGACCCCGCCGATTCCGACGAAATGGATATGTCTGACTCTGTGTTTCATCCCGATATTCCGCGTAGACCGCACAAAACCCGCAAGGATACTGGCTTTTGAACCAAAACTGTTTTGCGTGGCGTCATTTGTTACATCCTTTGCCCGCCAGTTGCGCACAAATGTCCGCCACACGGGCGGCAGCATCGGTTTTCGCCTTGCCGCGCGCGACCCGCGCCATGTCCAGACACTGGCTGCGCGTCAGGCCGGAAATCAGCGCGGCGACCCGTTCGACCGTCATCTGCGGCTGCGGCAGCAGGATGCCGGCGCCGGCCTCGCTGAGGAAGCGCGCATTGCCGGTCTGGTGGTCGTCGACCGCGCTCGGAAACGGCACCAGCACGCTGGCCGCACCCACGGCGGCCAGCTCGGCCACGGTCAGCGCGCCGGCACGGCACAGCACCAGGTCGGCCCGCGCATACTCGCCGGCCATGTCGTCGATAAAGGCACGGCAGTCGGCCTCGACGCCGGCGTCCGCATAGTTCTGGCGCAGCGCCTCGATCTGCTTCTGCCCGGCCTGGTGGACTACCTGCGGCCGCGAGGCGACGGGCAGGCTGGCCAGCGCGGCCGGCAGGGTGTCATTGAATACCCGGGCACCCAGGCTGCCGCCAACCACCAGCAGGCGCAGCGGGCCGTCGCGGCCATCGAAGCGCGTGTCGGGAGCGGGAACGGCGGCGATGTCGGCCCGTACCGGATTGCCGACCAGTCCGGCCTCGCCGGCAAAGGCACCGGGGAAGGCGAACAGGGTGCGACTGGCAATCTTCGACAGCATGCGGTTGGTCAGCCCGGCGACCGAATTCTGTTCGTGCACCACCAGCGGAATGCCCAGCAGCCGGGCAGCCAGGCCGCCCGGCGCGCCGGTATAGCCGCCAAAGCCGATCACCACGTCCGGGTGCAGCCGGCGCAGGATCGCCACCGAACGGCTGACCGCGCGGCCGAGTACGGCCGGCAGCGCCAGCCAGCGCGCGATGCCGTTGCCGCGCACGCCGCGAATGGCCAGGGTTTCCAGCGCATAGCCGCGCGACGGCACCAGCCGGGTTTCCATGCCGCCGTCGGCGCCAAGGAATACCGCCTGCCAGCCGCGCGAGCTCAGTTCGTCCGCAACGGCCAGTGCCGGGAAGATATGCCCGCCGGTGCCACCGGTCATGATCAGGGCGGTCGGCATGCTCATACCTTGTACCCCCGCATCAGCAAACGGTTTTCCCAGTCGATGCGCAGCAGGATCGCCAGCGCGATGCAGTTGGCCAGGATCGCGCTGCCGCCATATGACAGCAGCGGCAGGGTCAGACCCTTGGTCGGCAGCAAGCCCATGTTCACACCCACGTTGATGAACGCCTGCCAGCCGATCCAGATGCCGATGGCCTGGGCGACCAGCGCCTGGAAGAAGCGTTCGAGTTTTTTCGATTCCATGCCGATGTGGAACGCGCGCCGGACCAGCCAGGCGAACAGGCCGACGACGACGGCAATGCCGACGAAGCCGAATTCCTCGGCAATCACTGCCATCAGGAAGTCGGTATGCGCTTCCGGCAGATAAAACAGTTTTTCCACGCTGTTGCCGAGGCCGACGCCGAACCACTCGCCGCGGCCGAAGGCAATCAGCGAGTGCGACAGCTGGTAGCCCTTGCCGTACGGGTCCTGCCACGGGTCGAGGAAGCCGACCACGCGCTCCATCCGGTATGGCGAACTCATCACCAGGCCAACGGCGCTGAGGCCGCCGACGGTGATCAGCGCGGCGAAGATGCGCCAGTTGATGCCGCCGAGGAACAGCGTGCCCATCGAGATCACTGCCACCACGGCGAAGGCGCCGAAGTCGGGCTCCATCAGCAGCAGGATGCCGGTCACCGCCACTGCCGCCGCCATCGGCACGAAGCCCTTGGTGATGCTGTGCATGTAGTCGGCCTTGCGGGTGGTGAAGTCGGCCGCATACAGGCAGGCCGCCAGTTTCATGATCTCGGACGGCTGCAGGTTCATGATGCCGAGCGATACCCAGCGCCGCGAGCCGTTCACCACCTTGCCGATGCCGGGCACCAGCACCAGGATCAGCATGACGAAGGCCAGCATGAACAGCCGGCTGGCATGGCGTTGCCACATCGCGGTCGGCACCTGGAAGGCGACCCAGCCCACGGCCAGCGCGACCGTCAGCGCAATGCTGTGCCGGACCAGGTAGTAGAAGCGGTTGTGGGTGTCGGCATCGGCTTCCGCATACGCGATCGACGCCGAATACACCATCACCAGACCGATGGCCAGCAGCGCGACGATGACCCACACCAGCGCCTCGTCATACGCGGTGAAGCGTGGCGCGCCGGGGGTGGGTCGGTCGAAGGCAAAGCGCACGGTCAGCTCCTGCCTGCCGCAATGGCACGGGCGGCATCGATGAACACCTCGGAACGGTGGGCATAGCCGCGGAACATGTCGAAACTGGCGCAGGCCGGCGACAGCAGCACCACGTCGCCGGCCTGCGCCAGCGCAAAGGCCTCGCGGGTGGCGTCTTCCAGCGTGGCGCAATCAATGACCGGCTGCGCAATGCCATCCAGCGCGCCGCGGATCTGCGCCGCGTCGCGACCGATCAGCACCACGGCGCGGGCGATGCGGGCGATGGCCGGCTTCAGCGGCGCAAAGTCCTGTCCCTTGCCGTCACCGCCGGCGATCAGCACCACCGGCCGGGTCATGCCGTTGAGGGCGGCCTCGGTCGCACCGACATTGGTGCCCTTGGAGTCATCGATGAAATCGACGCCACCATGGGCCAGTACGTGTTCGACCCGGTGCGGCAGGCCACGGAAGGTTTTCAGTCCGGCGACCAGTCCGGCGCGCGGCATGCCGGCCGCTTCGGCCAGCGCCAGCGCCGCCAGCGCATTGGCCGCGTTGTGCAGGCCGACCAGTTGCATCTCGTCGGCCGCCAGCAGCGGGACGCCACCGGCCTGCAGCCAGTGACGACCATCGCGTTCGACCAGTGCGTAGTCGGCGGACGGGTCGCGCAGCGAGAAGGTGACGTGGCGGCGATCCGGGCGGGCCATGGCGCGGACGAACACGTCGTCGGCATTCAGCACCTGGACGCCCGCCCCGTTGAAAACCGCAGCCTTGCTGTCGGCATAGGCCAGCAGGTCGCGATAGCGGTTCAGGTGGTCTTCGGAAATGTTCAGCACCGTGGCAGCGACCGCATCCAGCGAACGGGTAGTCTCCAGCTGGAAGCTCGACAGTTCGAGCACGAACAGGTCCGGCAGCCGGCCTTCGCGCTCGATGCCGGTCAGCGCCGCCAGGGTCGGCAGGCCGATATTGCCGGCCACCACGGCCCGCAGTCCGGTGGCATGGCACAGATGGCCGACCAGCGAGGTCACGGTGGTCTTGCCATTGGAACCGGTGATGGCAATCACCGGCTTGCCGAGCGGGCGGATGGCGCGGGCGAACAGCTCGACATCACCGACCACTTCGCCGGTGAAGGCGGCGATGGCCGGCGTCGCCACCGGCACGCCGGGGCTGACCACCAGCAGGTCGCAGCCGGCGAACGTGGCCGCGTCAAAGGCGCCGGTGCGCACGTCGGCGTCCGGCGCCACGGCGCGCAGCTCATCGGCATGCGGCAGCACGTCGCGGCTGTCGGCCACTACCAGCCGGCCGACGCGCGAGGCGAGGAACGCCGCCGCCGCCAGCCCGGTATCGCCGAAGCCGACCACACCGACTGTCTTTTGCTTGAGTCCGAGATCCGCAAACATGTCCGTTACCTCAGCTTCAGCGTGGAAAGGCCGGCCAGCACCAGCATCATGGTGATGATCCAGAAGCGGACCACAACCTGGGTCTCCTTCCAGCCTTTCAGTTCGAAGTGGTGATGCAGCGGCGCCATCAGGAACACGCGCTTGCGGGTCAGCTTGAAACTGGCGACCTGGATCATTACCGACAGCGCTTCCATCACGAACAGTCCGCCCATGACGAACAGCACGATCTCCTGGCGCACGATCACCGCCACCGTGCCGAGCGAGGCGCCCAGCGCCAGTGCGCCGACGTCGCCCATGAACACCTGGGCCGGGTAGGCGTTGTACCAGAGGAAGGCCAGGCAGGCGCCGGCCATGGCCGCGCAGAACACCACCACTTCATGCGCGCCCGGAATGTGCGGCAGACCGAGGTAATGGGCGAAGCCGCTGTGGCCGGCCACATAGGCGAACACCGCCAGCGCCGAGGCCACCATCACCACCGGCATGGCGGCCAGACCGTCGAGGCCGTCGGTCAGGTTGACCGCGTTCGAGGTGCCGACGATGACGAAATAGGTGAGAACGCAGAAGCCGACCACCCCGAACGGATAGACGACGTTCTTGAAGAACGGCACGATGAATTCGGTCGAGGTCGGCAGCGTCGCGGTGGTAATCAGATAGACGCCGGCGCCGATGGCGATCAGCGACTGCCAGAACATCTTGGCCCGGGCCGAAATGCCCTTCGGGTCCTTGTAGACCACCTTGCGCCAGTCATCGTAGAAGCCGATGGCGCCGGTACCGAACATGACCGCCAGCAGCAGCCACACATATTTGTTCGACAGGTCCGCCCACAGCAGGGTGGTGATGCCGATCGACATCAGGATCAGCGTGCCGCCCATGGTCGGCGTGCCGGCCTTGACCAGATGGGTCTGCGGACCGTCGCTGCGCACTGCCTGGCCGACCTTCAGCTCGGTCAGCTTGCGGATGACCCAGGGGCCGGAGAACAGCCCGATGCCGAGCGCAGTCAGGCTCGCCAGCACCGCGCGCAGCGTGATGTAATTGAGAACGTTGAAGGCGCGGACATATTCCCCGAGCCAGTCGGCCAGCCAAAGTAACAACTCGTACTCCCTGTGTCCGCCGCGTACGGCGAACCCTGTTTTTCTGTTTGCGACCGGTGGTCCGGTCGCCGCTTGTTCTCCGCCGCCGGCTCAGTGGCCGGTCGCGGACTTTCCGGTCAGCGCGGCGACCACCCGTTCCAGCTTCATGAAGCGTGAGCCCTTGACCAGCACGGTCGAACCGCGCCCGGTCGCAGCCAGCGCCTGCAGCACCGCGTCGATGTCCGCGCCATGCACGGCACCGGCACCGAACGCCTGCGTCGCCCCGGCACTGTGCTCGCCGATGGTGACCAGGTGACGGATGCCGTGTTCGCGGGCGTAGCGGCCGATTTCGGCATGCAGCGCAGGGGCTTCGGCCCCCAGTTCGCCGATATCGCCGAACACCAGCCAGGTATCGCCACCACAGCCGGCCAGCACGCGGATCGCGGCATGGACCGAGTCGGGGTTGGCGTTGTAGGTGTCGTCGATCACGGCGGCACCGTTCAGTGCCGTGGCCGGCGCCAGCCGGCCGGCGACGCCGGCAAAGGCATCCAGTCCGGTCGCGACATCGGCCAGCGAGGCACCGAGGGCCAGCGCCACCGCAGCGGCAGCCAGCGCATTGGCGACCATGTGGTCACCGGGTACGTGCAGCGTCACGGCGGCCTCGCCCTGCGCCGTCACCAGCGTGAAGCGGCTGCCGTCGGCCTGCGCGACCAGATCGCGGGCATGGACGTCGCCGCGCGTCAGGCCGAACTCGACCCGGCGGCGGCCGGCGGCCGCAACCCGGAACAGATCTGCATGCGGATCGTCGGCATTCAGCACGGCGACACCGTCCGCCGGCAGGCCGGCGTAGATTTCCGCCTTGGCCCGCGCCACCGCCTCGACACTGCCGAAGTAGCCGATATGCGCGCGCATCGCGTTGTTGACCAGCGCCACGCGCGGCCGGGCCAGCCCGGACAGCCAGCTGAGCTCGCCGGCGTGGTTCATGCCCATTTCGATCACCGCCGCACGATGGCCGGCGGACAGTTGCAGCAGGGTCAGCGGCTGGCCGATGTCGTTGTTCAGATTGCCATGAGTAGCCAGCACGGCGGCGTCGCCATATTGCGCGACCAGAATCGCGCGCAGCATTTCCTTGACCGTGGTCTTGCCGTTCGAGCCGGTGATGCCGGCCAGCGGCAGGTCGAAGCCACGACGCCAGCGGGCAGCCAGGTGGCCGAGCGCGATGCGGGTATCCGGCACCTTGATCAGCGAGGCGCCGTCGAGTTCGAAATCGCAACGCACGACGGCGCCCACGGCGCCGGCCGCCAGCACGTCGGCGACGAAATCATGCGCATCGAAACGTTCGCCCTTAAGCGCAACGAACAGGTCGCCAGGCCGGACCTGGCGACTGTCGGTCACCACGCGGGCAAAGTCCGCATCCGGTCCGGTGTGCACGGCATACAGTGCATCGGCGGCGGCGGACAGGCTCAGCATGCTCATGGCCGCGTCCCCCAGCTGGCCAGCGCGTCCTCGGCTTCCCGCACGTCGCTGAACGTGTGCTTGACGCCCTTGATGTCCTGGTATTCCTCGTGGCCCTTGCCGGCGACCAGAATCATGTCGCCGCGGCGGGCATTGCTGACCGCCCAGCGGATGGCGGCGCGGCGGTCGGCATCGACATGGCCCGGCGCACGCATGCCGGCAACGATGTCGTCGATGATCGCCTGCGGGGCTTCGGTGCGCGGGTTGTCGCTGGTGACGACGGTGATATCGGCCAGCTGTTCGGCAATGGCCCCCATCATCGGCCGCTTGCCGCGGTCGCGATCGCCGCCGCAGCCGAACACGCAGAACAGGCGGCCACCGGCCGGCCGCAGCACGGCCAGCGCGCCCAGCGCCTTTTCCAGTGCGTCCGGCGAGTGGGCGTAATCGACCACCACCCGCGGCTCGTCACCGCTGCCGACGCGCTGCATGCGCCCGCGCGCCGGCTGGATGCGGCCGAGAATGCGGCAGGCTTCGTCCAGCGCCACGCCATTGGCGCACAGCGCCGCCAGGCAGGCGAGCAGGTTCGAGGCATTGAAGCGGCCGAGCAGCGGCGAATCGATATGGCCCTCGCCCCACGGCGTGACCACGTCGAGGTGCAGCCCGTCCAGGCTGGCGATGAACTTGCGCGTGCGCACATCGCCCTGGTCGATGCCATAGGTGATGACGCGGCCGGCTTCGGCGCGGGTGGCGAGTTCGCGACCGAACGCATCGTCGGCATTGATGATCGCGTGGCGCAGCCCGACCCAGTGGAACAGCCGTTCCTTGGCCGCGCCGTACGCTTCCATCGTGCCGTGGTAGTCGAGGTGGTCGCGGGTCAGGTTGGTGAAGACGGCGGTGGTGAAGGCGACGCCGTTGACGCGGTGCTGGTCCAGCCCGTGGCTGGACACTTCCATCGCCACCGCACTGGCGCCCTGGCGGCGGAAACCGGCCAGCGAGGTCTGCACGGTGACCGGGTCCGGCGTGGTGTGGGTGCTGTCGGCCAGTTCACCGAAGAAGCCGTTGCCGACCGTGCCGATCAGCGCGGTCTTGCGATTGTTCAGGGTCAGCGCCTGGGCCAGCCAGGTAGTGATCGAGGTCTTGCCGTTGGTGCCGGTCACGCCGATGACGGTCATGGCCCGGCTCGGGTCGCCGAGGCGGTGGCTGGCGATCACGCCCGCGCGTGCGCGCAGGTCGGGCACGGCCAGGTTGGGCACATCCCATGCAGGGTTCCAGGCGAAGCCGTCGGCCGGGTCCCAGGCCACGCCGCCGGCGCCCTGGGCAATCGCCTGGGCAATGTAGTCGCGACCGTCGGCGTATTCGCCACGGAAGGCCAGAAACAGGTCGCCCGGCAGCACGCGGCGGCTGTCGGACGTGACGCGATCGGGACGCAGTCCCAGCGAATCGAGTTGCGCCGGGTCCCATTCCGGCAGATTGATGAGGCGGGAAATCATGTTTCTTCTTTCACTAGCGGCACATCGGCCGGGAACAGCGTGTTGTTGGTCGGCGCATCGGGCTCGACGCCCAGCATGCGCAACCCGTCCGCCATGACCTTGGCGAACACCGGGGCGGCGGAAATGCCGCCGTAAATCATGCCTCTTTCATTGCCGGGCTCATCGAACATCACGGCGACGATCAGCCGTGGCCGCGTCGCCGGCGCAAAGCCGACAAAGGACGCCACGTATTTCTTCACGTAGCGCCCGCCTTCGAGCTTCAGCGCGGTGCCGGTCTTGCCGGCGACGTGGTAGCCGAGCACCTGCGCGCGTGGCGCGGTGCCGCCCGGCTCGGTGACCTTGATCATCATGTGGCGGATGGTGCGCGCCGTCTGCGCCGAAATGATGCTCTTGCCCGGCAGCGGCGCATCCAGCTTGGTAAACGAGATCGGCAGCATTTCGCCGTCGTTGGTAAACACGGTGTAGGCACGCGCCATCTGGATCAGGCTGACCGAAATGCCGTGGCCGTAGCCCATTGTCGCCTGCTCGATCGGGCGCCAGGTTTTCCACGGCCGCACGTGGCCCGCGGCTTCACCGGGGAAGCCGGTCTGCGGCCGCCGGCCGAAGCCGATGTCGTTGAAGAACTGCCACATGGTCTTCTGCTGCAGCAGCAGCGCGATCTTGCTGGCGCCGACGTTCGACGATTTCTGCAGGATGCCGCCGATGTCCAGCTCCGGATACAGGTGGGTATCCTTGATCAGCGCCGGGCCGATGGTATAGCTCCTGGTATCGAACACCTGCTCGGCACGGATCAGGTGGTCGTCGAAAGCCTTGGCGATGACCAGCGGCTTCATGATCGAGCCCGGTTCGTACTGGTCGCTGAGCACGCGGTTGCGCATCTCCGCCGGTTTCAGGTCCCAGCGGTTGTTCGGGTTGTAGGTCGGCAGGTTGACCAGGGCCAGCGTCTCGCCGGTCTGCGCGTCGAGCACGACGATGCCGCCGGCCTTGGCGCCGCTGGCTTCCATGCCGGCCTTCAGTTCGCGATAGGCGAGGTACTGGACGCGGCGGTCCAGCGACAGCGCCAGGGTCTGGCCGTCACGCGGGCGCTCGATGGCGGCCACGTCCTCGACGATATGACCGCGACGGTCCTTGATCACGTGACGGCTGCCGGCGTGGCCGGCCAGCATCTTGTCGCGCGACAGCTCCATGCCTTCCTGGCCGCGCCCGTCCATGCCGGTGTAGCCGACCACCTGGGCCATGATCTCGCCGGCCGGGTAGTAGCGGCGGTATTCGCGCTGGGTCGACACGCCGGGAATGGCGAGCTTGACCACTTCATCCGCCAGTTCCGGGCGGATCTGGCGTTTCAGGTAGACGAACTCGCGCCGCTTGTCCGCGAACTTGCGCGCGATGTCCTCGGGCTTCAGGTCCAGCAGCCGCGCCAGCGCATTGATCTTCTCGACCGGCACCGCATCCATGTCGGCCGGACTGGCCCAGATCGACTGTACCGGGGTGGAGATGGCCAGCGGTTCGCCGTTGCGGTCGGTAATCATCCCGCGCGTGGCTTCCAGCGTCAGCGTGCGGCTGTAGCGGGCCGAGCCCTGCCCCTGCAGGAAGTCCTGCTTGATCACCTGCAGGTAGATGGCGCGGGCCAGCAGCGCGCCAAACAGCACGCCCAGCACGCAGCCAACAATTTTGACCCGTGATGTCGGCAGACGCAGGCTCTGGTTCTGCCGGCGCGGAATGCCGCCGCGCGGGGTGTGGATCGCCCCGACGCGGGTCATGGCCGGCTCCCGAGGGTAATGACCTGGATTTCACGCGTGTCCGGCATGTGCATGCCGAGCGCGTCGGTGGCGCGGCGCTCGATCAGCGCGTGCGCCGCCCAGGTACCCTGTTCCAGCCGCAGGCGGCCGTATTCGACGTCAAGCTCGTGGGCAAAACGCTGTTCCTTCTGCAGTTCGCCATACCGCTTGCGCGATTCGAACCGGCAGGTGATGACCGACAGGGCACAACCGATCAGCACGACCAGCAGCAGAAGGTGGCTCCGGGTCATGTCGACGGTCCCCAGCGCACATTGTTGCGCGACGCGACGCGCATGATGGCGCTGCGCGCGCGCGGGTTGGCCGCCAGCCGTTCGCTGCCCTCGCGCACCGGTTTGCCAAGCAGCGCCAGCGGCGGCTGTGGCAGGTCGGCGGCGCGGATCGGCATGCCGCGTGGCAGTTCGGGCGGCGACGACGCGGCGCGCATGAACTGCTTGACGATGCGGTCTTCCAGCGAATGGAAGGCGATGACCACCAGGCGGCCGGCCGGCAACAGCCGCGCCGCGGCCTGCGGCAGCACGGCTTCCAGTTCGTCCAGCTCGCGATTGATGAAGATGCGGATGGCCTGGAACGTTCGCGTGGCCGGGTCCTGCCCGGGTTCGCGCGTTCGCACGCAGCGCGCGCACAGCGCCGCCAGTTCGCGGGTGGTGTGAAGCAGCGTGCCGTCGGCGCGGTTCTGCACGATGGCGCGGGCAATGGAGGCGGCGAAGCGTTCTTCGCCGTATTCGCGGATCACGCGACGGATGTCGTCCTCGCTGGCGCTGTTCAGCCAGTCGGCCGCCGTCTGGCCGCGCGTGGTATCCATGCGCATGTCCAGTGGTGCGTCGAAGCGGAAGCTGAAACCACGCTGCGCGTCGTCGATCTGCGGCGAGGACACGCCGAGATCCATCAGCACGCCGTCGACCCGTTCGACGCCGAGCCGGTCCAGCTCGTCCGCCAGGGTTTCAAAGCCGGCGTGGACGATGGTCAGGCGCGGGTCGTCGATGCGGCCGGCCTCGGCAATGGCCAGCGGGTCCTTGTCGAAGGCGATCAGCCGGCCTTCGGGCCCGAGTCGGGACAGGATCAGGCGCGAGTGTCCCCCGCGTCCGAACGTGCAATCCACATACACGCCGTCCGCGCGCACGGCGAGGGCCTCGACGGCCTCGTCAAGCAGCACGGTAATATGTTGCAGCGGCGTGCTCACAATGAAAATTCTCCCAATTGGCCGGTCAGTTCGCCCGGCGGCAATGCCAGGGTCGCCATGGTCTCGGCGTCCCAGCGGTCTTCGTCCCACAATTCAAAGCGCCGGCCCATGCCGACCAGCACCACTTTCTTGTCCAGTCCGGTCATCTGCCGGAGTTTGGCCGGCAGCAGCACGCGGCCGGCACTGTCCATCTCCAGCGTTTCGGCGTGGCCCAGCAGCAGGCGCTGGTAGCGCAGCGCGGCCGGGTTGTTGGCTGGCAGCGCGGCAATTTTCTCCGCCACCGGCAGCCAGGTTTTATGCGGATACACCAGCAGGCAATTCAGCGATTCGAGCGTCACCACCAGCCTGTCGCCGAAATCGGCGCACAAGGTCTCGCGGTGCCTGGCCGGGATGGCAAGGCGACCTTTGCTGTCGAGACTGAGGGTGCTGACGCCGCCTAACATGATGGCCCGATGCGTTCCTGGTTTTCCCGGGGGCAATAATCCACTTTAATCCACTTTCCCCCACATTCCGCCACTATAAGGATTCGACAAAATCCGGTCAATGACCATCCCGCGCGATTCACCTTGCAGGACAAGTACTTAGGGGATTTGCTGAATGGGAAAAAACGGAAAGAATCAGCGGCTTGCTGCAGTGCCCACACGGCAAAAACAGTAAAAGGCCCCGCAAGGGGCCTCGTACTGTGGACTGCCGGGAAAATGACGAACGGTCAGCGCCTCAGGCCAGTTTCTGACGCAGGATCTCCTGCACCTGGCCCGGATTCGCCTTGCCGCGGCTGGCCTTCATCACCTGACCGGCCAGCGCGTTCAGCGCTTTTTCCTTGCCGGCGCGGAATTCCTCGACCGCCTTCGGGTTGGCCGCGATCGCTTCCTCGACCAGTTTTTCGATCGCGCCGGCATCGGACACCTGCTTCAGTCCGTCGCGTTCGATGATCGCATCGGCATCGAGTTCGCCGTCCCACATCGCGTCGAACACCTGCTTGGCCAGCTTGTTCGACAGCGTGTTGTCGGCAATGCGGACCAGCAGGCCGGAGAAGCGTTCGGCCGACACCGGCACATCGGCCAGCGTCTTTTCCTCACGGTTCAGACGCGCGGCGATTTCACCGGCGATCCAGTTCGCGGCCAGCTTGCCCTGTCCGGACAGCTTCGCCACCGCCTCGAAATAACGGGCGGTGTGCAGATCCTGGGTCAGCGCGCCGGCGTCGTAGGCGGACACGCCATAGGCGTCAATAAAGCGGGCCTTCATCTCGCCCGGCAGTTCCGGCATGTCGGCGCGCACGGCGTCGAGGTCGGCATCGGTCACTTCGAGCGGCAGCAGATCCGGGTCCGGGAAGTAGCGGTAGTCGTGCGCGTCTTCCTTGCTGCGCATTGCCCGGGTTTCGCCACTGTCCGCATCGAACAGCACGGTGGCCTGCTGGACGCGCCCGCCGTCCTCGATGGTGTCGATCTGCCACTGGATCTCGGCATTGATCGCCTGTTCGAGGAAACGGAACGAGTTCAGGTTCTTGATCTCGCGCCGGGTACCGAATTCGACCTGGCCAAACGGACGGATCGACACGTTGGCGTCGACGCGGAAGCTGCCTTCCTGCATGTTGCCGTCGCAGATGCCGAGCCAGGTCACCAGCCCGTGCAGGGTCCGCGCATAGGCGACTGCCTCGGCCGCCGAGCGCATGTCCGGCTCGGACACGATTTCCAGCAGCGGCGTGCCGGCGCGGTTCAGGTCGATGCCGGTCACGTGCTGGAAGGCCTCGTGCAGCGACTTGCCGGCGTCTTCCTCAAGGTGGGCACGGGTCAGACGCACGGTCTTTTCCGCCTCACCGACCCGGATCACCAGCTCGCCGCCCTCGACGATCGGCAGCTCGAACTGGCTGATCTGGTAGCCCTTCGGCAGGTCGGGGTAGAAGTAGTTCTTGCGGGCGAAGATCGACTTGCGATTGATCTTCGCGCCGATGGCCAGCCCGAAGCGCACGGCCTTTTCCATGGCGGCCCGGTTCATCACCGGCAGCACGCCCGGCAGCGCGATGTCGACCGCGCTGGCCTGGGTGTTCGGCGCGGCGCCAAAGGCGACGCTGCTGCCGGAAAAGATTTTCGACTGGGTCGAGAGCTGCGTATGCACCTCAAGCCCGATGACGACTTCCCATTTCATCGCTTCAGTACCTATTTTTCGTAGATTTCCGCAATCACCGGCACCGGCACGTTGTGGCCTGGCACTTTCGGGTTGCTCATCAGGATCTTCAAGCCCTGCCGCGCCAGTTCGACCAGTTCGCGTTCGCTGCGCACACGCACGAAATCACGCTCCAGGTGGGTCGGACTGGCGGCGAGCAGGCCGTCGCGGAACCGGTGCGGCGTCAGCACGGTGCCGATCGCCTTGCCGCGGCGCACGATATGTCGAAGCTTTTCGCTCACGACGCCGGCGCCTGTCGGTGCCAGTCGGTCGACTGCTGGAACTGGTGGGCAACGTTCAGCAGCTGTGCCTCGCGGAAATAGTTGCCGATCAGCTGCACGCCGATCGGACGGCCACTGGCGGCAAAACCGGCCGGCATGCTCATGCCCGGCAGGCCGGCCAGGTTGACCGCCAGCGTGTAGATGTCGGCCAGGTACATCGCGACCGGATCGTCACCCTTCTCGCCCAGATTCCAGGCCGGGGTCGGCGCCACCGGGCCGAGGATCACGTCGCACTGCGCGAACGCGGCACGGAAATCGTCGGCCAGCAGGCGGCGGATCTTCTGCGCCTGCAGGTAATAGGCATCGTAATAACCGTGCGACAGCACGTAGGTGCCCATCAGGATGCGGCGCTTGACCTCGGCGCCGAAGCCTTCGGCGCGCGATTTTTCGTACATGTCGGTCAGGTCGCGGTATTCGGCCGCACGGTGGCCGTAGCGCACGCCGTCATAGCGGCTCAGGTTCGAGCTGGCTTCGGCCGGGGCGATCACGTAGTAGGCCGGGATCGACAGCTCGGTCTTCGGCAAACTGACTTCGACGATGCTGGCCCCGAGCCGCTTGAGCTCGGCCACGGTCGCGTCAACCACCCGCGCCACTTCGGCATCCAGCCCGTCGGTGAAGAATTCGCGCGGCAGGCCGACCTTCAGCCCGGCCAGCGACTGGCCCAGCTCGCGGGTGTAGTCCTCGGCCGGACGGTCGAGGCTGGTCGAGTCGCGTTCGTCGAAACCGGCCATCACGTTCAGCATCAGCGCGCAGTCTTCGGCGGTCTGCGCCATCGGGCCACCCTGGTCCAGCGAACTGGCGAAGGCGACCATCCCGTAGCGGCTGACGACACCATAGGTCGGCTTGATGCCGGTAATGCCGCAGAACGACGCCGGCTGGCGGATCGAGCCGCCGGTATCGGTACCGGTGGCAACCGGCACCAGCCGCGCGGCCACGGCGGCGGCCGAGCCGCCGGAGCTGCCGCCGGGCACCGCGCCGTGATCCCACGGGTTGCGCACCGGGCCATAGAACGAGTTCTCGTTCGACGAGCCCATCGCGAACTCGTCCATATTGGTCTTGCCGACGGTCACGAAGCCGGCCTGCTTGCAGCGCGACACCACGGCGGCGTCATACGGGCCGATAAAGGTGTCGAGCATCCGCGATGCGCAGCTGGTCTTCATGCCTTCGGTGACGAACAGGTCCTTGTGCGCCAGCGGGATGCCGGCGAAACGCGGGGCCTGTCCGGCGGCGCGGGCCGCATCGGCCGCGCGGGCGGCGGCCAGCGCGACGTCGCGGTCGGCAATGGTGATAAAGGCATTGAGTGCCGGGTTGGCGCGTTCGATGCGGTCAAGCGCATCGGCAACCAGTTCGGCCGCCGACGCCTGTTTGCCGGCGAGCGCGTCGGAAAGCTCTTTTAGCGTGTATTCCATGTCGGAGCGGGCAGTATCTTGATATAAAGGGAGGCGGCCGGCACGAGGCCGGGCACGGTAATGCGTTATTCGATGACTTTCGGCACCAGGTAGAGGCCAGCCTCGACCTGCGGCGCCACGGCCTGGAACGCATCGCGGTGATCGGTTTCCGTCACGACGTCCGCACGCAGACGCAGGCTGACGTCCTGGGGATGCGCCATCGGCTCGACACCTTCCGTGTCGACTGCGCGCATCGCCTCGATCAATCCGAGGATGCCATTCAACTGACCTTGCACCGCCATCCGTTCCTCGTCGCTGACCCGGAGCCGGGCAAGCCGGGCAATCCGGGTGACATCTTCGGTCGTGAGCGCCATAAAAACCTCGTTAATGCCTTAATATTTAGAACTTTGTAGGGTATCATACCGCGCCGTTTCGCCCAAGCTTCCGCCACCGGCGGATTTGCCCCCACACACGGAATTTCGGGCCGTCGCAAAACGCGGCGTCCCTGATCAGGATTGTTACATGCTCCGTTCCATTACCGGTTATTTCTCTCACGATCTCGCGATCGACCTTGGCACCGCCAACACGCTGATTTACGTCACCGGCAAGGGCATCGTGCTTAACGAACCCTCTGTGGTCTCGATCCACCACGAGTCGAATTCGAACAAGAAGACCATTCTCGCCGTCGGCCTCGAAGCCAAGAAAATGCTCGGCCGCACCCCGGGAAGCATCTCGGCGATCCGCCCGATGAAGGACGGCGTGATCGCTGACTTCACCGTCACCGAGCAGATGCTCAAGCAGTTCATCAAGAAGGTCAGCCCGAGCCGCTTCCTGTCGTCCAGCCCGCGCATCGTGATCTGCGTGCCGTGCGGCTCGACCCAGGTCGAGCGCCGTGCCATCAAGGAATCCGCGCTCGGCGCCGGCGCGCGTCGCGTCGAACTGATCGAAGAGCCGATGGCCGCGGCCATCGGTGCTGGCCTGCCGGTCGAGGAAGCCACCGGTTCGATGGTGGTCGACATCGGCGGTGGCACGACCGAAGTCGGCGTGATCTCGCTGGGCGGCATCGTCTACTCGAACTCGGTTCGCGTCGGCGGCGACAAGTTCGACGAGTCGATCATCAACTACATCCGTCGCAACTACGGCATGCTGATCGGTGAAACCACGGCCGAAGAGATCAAGAAGACCATCGGTTCCGCCTTCCCGGGCGCCGAAGTCCGCGAGATGGAAGTCAAGGGCCGCAACCTGGCCGAAGGCATTCCGCGTTCGTTCACCGTGTCGTCGAACGAAATCCTCGAAGCGCTGACCGAGCCGCTGAACCAGATCGTGTCCGCCGTGAAGATCGCGCTGGAACAGACGCCGCCGGAACTCGGCGCCGACATCGCCGACAAGGGCATGGTGCTGACCGGTGGTGGCGCGCTGCTGCGCGATATCGACCGCCTGCTGCAGGAAGAAACCGGCCTGCCTGTGTTCGTTGCCGAAGACCCGCTGACCTGCGTGGTTCGCGGCTCCGGCAAGGCACTCGACAAGCTCGACAAGGCCATCGGCACCATCTTCACCAACGATTGATCCCTTTGCAGTCGAGACGGCCGGCCAGCGATGGCCGGCCACTGACGGCCCACAGACTGCCGCATGGACTTTTCCAGCCAACCGAGATTCTTTCGCCGCGGTACGACACCGCTGACCCGCCTGATTGCCTGCGGGTCGCTGTCGCTCGCGCTGATGGTCACTGACAGCCGCCTGCACCTGCTCGAGCATATTCGCGAGACGGTGGCGGTCGCCCTTTATCCGCTGCAGTGGCTGGTCAATACCCCGATCGAGGCAGCGGTGCGCGCCAGCGACTTCTTCACCGCCCAGGCGGTGCTGGAGCGCGAAAACCACACCCTGCGCAACGAACAGCTGATGCTGTCGGCCAAGCTGCAGCGCCTGGCCAATCTCGAACAGGAAAACCGCGAACTGCGCTCGCTCGGTGGCCTGAAGCCGCAAAAGCAGGGCCACGAGCAGTTCGCCGAAATCCTGTACCAGAGTCGCGACCCGTTCACCCGCAAGCTGATCATCGACCAGGGCGACCAGAGCGGCATCCAGCCCGGCATGCCGGTCATCGATGCCCATGGCCTGCTGGGTCAGGTGTCGCGGGTTGCCCCGCTGACCAGCGAAGTCACGCTGATCACCGAGAAGGATTCCGCCGTTCCGGTCATGGTGTCGCGCAACGGACTGCGCGCGCTGCTGTTCGGTACCGGCGGCGGCGTCGAAGTCCGCTTCCTGCCGTCCACCGCCGATATCGAGGCCAACGACCTGCTGGTCACCTCGGCCATCGACGGCACCTATCCGCCCGGCCTGGCCGTCGCCAGGGTGCTGAAGGTCGAACACAATGTTGGCGGCGCCTTCGCCCGCGTCATCTGCACCCCGCTGGGTGAAGTCGACCGCGGCCGCTTTGCGCTGGTGCTGCAGCAGCAGCCCGAGCTGCCGGCCCCGCCGCCAGAGCCGGTGCCGAAACCCCAGAAGAAGAAGAACCGCCGCGCTGGCGGCGACGAATAGGCCCATGGACAAACCGAGAGAACTGCTCAAGCCGATCAAGGCGCGCTGGATCCTGTTATCCGTGGCCCTGGCCCTGATCGTCGAGCTGCTGCCGCTGGGCGGCAGTACCCGCTTCCTGCCCGACTTCGCCGCGCTGATGGTGATGTACTGGTCCATCAACCAGCCGTCGCGTTTCGGCATCGTGCTGGCCTTTCTGGTCGGCATCGCCTGCGACTTCACCAGCGCCAGCGTCATCGGCCAGCACGCGCTGGCCTACACCTTCACCACCTACCTGATCACGCTGCGCCAGCGTCAGGTGGTCATGTACAACCTCGGCCAGCAGGCGCTGGTCGTGCTGGCGCTGCTGCTGCTGAACCAGGCCATCATGTGGATTACCCGCGTCGCACTGGGCAGCGCCCCGGTGGGTCTCGGTTATTTCACCTCGCCGTTCGTCGGCGCCCTGCTGTGGCCGCTGGTCACCAATATCCTGATCATTCCGCAGCGCCGCGGGCGCCCGGGCTGACGCGATGCTGTCTTTTCGACGCCGGTTCCGGTTCAAAGCGCTGTGGCGCGCCGACTCCCCGTCCGCCCAGCAGCAGGACAGCCAGTTCCAGATCCGGCTGGTCGTCGCCTTTGCGGCAATGGTGTTCGCGTTTTTCCTGCTGTTCACCCGCTTCGTGTTCCTGCAGGTACTGCAGCACGACCATTTTTCCACCCTGGCGCAGCAGAACCGCATTTCGCTGGTGCCGGTCGAGCCGAATCGCGGGCTGATTGTCGACCGCAACGGCGAGATCCTGGCGCAGAATTATTCGGCCTACACGCTGGAACTGACCCCGTCCAAGATCGACGATCTCGATGCCACCATCGCCGAAGTCGGCAAGCTGGTCGAGGTCACGCCGCGTGACCTGCGCCGCTTCCGCAAGCTGCTGGGCGAGTCGCGCAATTTCGAGAGCGTGCCGCTGAAGGTCAAGCTGACCGATGTCGAGATCGCCCGCATCGCCGCCCAGCGCTATCGCCTGCCCGGCGTCGACATCAATGCCCGCCTGTTCCGTGACTATCCGTTCAAGAACCTGCTGTCGCACGTGATCGGCTATATCGGCCGCATCAACCAGAAAGACCAGGACATGCTCGAGGAGACCGAGCAGATTTCAAATTATCGCGGCAGTACCCATATCGGCAAGACCGGGCTGGAAAAGGTCTACGAGGAAGAACTGCACGGCGTCACCGGTTTCGAGGAAGTCGAGACCGACGCCGGCGGCCGCGCCATCCGCACCCTGCGCCGCACCCCGCCGCGCAACGGCAAGATCCTGAAGCTCGCGCTGGATATCCGCCTGCAGCAGAAAGCCAGCCAGCTGTTTGCCGGCCGGCGCGGCGCGCTGGTCGCCATTGACCCGGCAACCGGCGGCGTGCTGGCCTTCCTGTCCGAGCCCGGCTTCGATCCGAACCTGTTTATCGACGGCATCGACAGCCAGACCTGGAAAGATCTGAACGACGACTGGAAGAAACCGCTGGTCAACCGCGCGCTGCGCGGCCTGTACCCGCCCGGCTCGACCTTCAAGCCGTTCATGGCCATGTCCAATCTGGAAGCCGGCTTCCGCAGCCCGGACTACGCGATCGCCGACCCCGGTTACTTCACGCTGCCGGGCAGCTCGCACCGCTTCCGCGACTCGTTCCCGAGCGGCCGCGGTTCGGTCAACCTGTTCAAGGCGATCCAGGTCTCCAGCGACACTTACTTTTACAAGCTGGCCTGGGACATGGGTATCGACCGCCTTGCGCCGCAGCTGGCCAAGTTCGGCCTCGGCACCCAGACCGGCATCGACCTCGACCACGAGGCGCGCGGCGTGCTGCCGTCGCGGGAATGGAAGGCCAGGCGCTTCGCCCGCTACCCGGAAAACGTGCGTCGCTGGATGCCGGCCGACGTGGTGCCGATCGGCATCGGCCAGGGCTACAACACCTACACACCGCTGCAGATGGCCAATGCAACCGCGATTCTCGCCAACGGTGGCAAGGTGTTCAAACCGCATGTGGTGCAGGAAATCATCGACCCGGCCACGCATGCGCCGACCCGGGTATCGGCACTGCCGATTCGCGACAACCATTTCAATCCGAAGAACGTCAATTTCGTCAAGGAAGCCATGGCGGCGGTGCTGAAGCCTGGCGGTACCGGGGCCCGCATCGGCGCCGGCCTGCAGTACGACATGGCCGGCAAGACCGGCACCGCGCAAGTGGTGCAGATCAAGCAGGGGGCCAAGTACAACGCCGCAGCCCTGGCCGAGCAGCACCGTGACCACTCGTGGTTCATCGCCTTCGCACCGGTCGATCAGCCGAAAATCGCGGTCGCCGTCATCGTCGAGAACGGTGGCTGGGGCGCCGCCGCCGCTGCGCCGATCGTCCGCCAGCTGGTCGATTTCTACCTGCTCGACAATGGCAAGACCCCGTTGATCCACCCCGGTGACGAGGTACCTGCGCCCGATGCCGAAGCGGCGGCCGCCACGCCGGCCAAACCATCGCGCAAGCCCGGCGCACCGGCAGGGAAACCGGCCGCCGCACCGCCGCGCGGTGTCGAAGAGGTACCCGAGGAATAACATGTCGCAATCCAGCAACCTGATCGGCCGCATCTTCGAGCGCATCAAGGCGCCGGTGGACGGCTGGCTGTTCCTGTTCACCATCCTGATCTTCATCGTCAGCCTGGTGGTGCTGTACAGCGCCTCGAACCAGAATCTGGACAAGGTGCTGAACAAGATGGCGTTCATGGCCATCGCCCTCGGCGTGATGTGGGCGATTGCCAACATCAAGCCGGAGCAGCTGATGCAGCTCGCGCTGCCCGGCTACCTGATCGGCGTCCTGCTGCTGGTCGGTGTGGCGCTGTTCGGCGAGGTGGTCAATGGCTCGCGGCGCTGGCTCGACATCGGCGTCACCCGCATCCAGCCATCGGAAATCCTCAAGATCATGGTGCCGATGGTGCTGGCGTGGTTCTTCCAGAAAAACGAAAGCAGCCTGCGCTGGTTTCACTTCGTGATCGGGGCGCTGATCATCGCCGTGCCGGTCGCCTTCGTGCTCAAGCAGCCCGATCTCGGTACGGCATCGCTGATCGCCGCCGCCGGCTTCTACGTGATCTTCCTCGCCGGCCTGCCGTGGCGCGTGCTGCTGATCGGCCTGCTGGGCTTTGGCGCCACGCTGCCGGTGATCTGGAACATGATGCACGACTACCAGCGCCAGCGCGTGCTGACGCTGCTGGACCCGACCCAGGACCCGCTCGGCGCCGGCTACCACATCATCCAGTCGATGATCGCCATCGGCTCCGGCGGCCCGCTCGGCAAGGGCTGGCTGGCCGGTACCCAGACTCACCTGGAGTTCATCCCGGAACGGACCACCGACTTCATTTTCGCCGTCTATGCCGAGGAATTCGGCCTGCTCGGCAACGGCATCCTGCTGGTGCTGTACCTGCTGGTCATCGGCCGCGGGCTGATGATCGCGGCCAAGTCCACCAATCTGTTCGGCCGCCTGATGGCGGGCTCGCTGACGCTGTCGTTTTTCACCTATGCTTTCGTCAACATGGGCATGGTGTCCGGCATCCTGCCCGTGGTCGGTGTGCCGTTACCGCTGGTCAGCTACGGCGGCACCGCCATGGTGTCGATCCTGGTCGGTTTCGGCATGCTGATGTCGATCCAGAAACACAGGCCACTGATCAAGCGCTGAGCGCCGACAGGACTGTTCAGGCACGCCGGGCGGTGATAATGTTCATCCGTTATTTTGCCTGGCGCAAATAGAACAAAAGGTTATATGAAAATGCGTAAATTCCTTGCTGTGCTGGCACTCGCCGGCCTGAGCACCACCACCCTGGCTGCCGACCTGCTCGATACGGTGCAGGCCCGCGGCACGCTGAAAATCGCCACCGAAGGCACCTACCCGCCGTTCTCGTTCAAGGACAAGCAGCAGCAACTGACCGGCTTCGATGTCGAGATCGGCCGCGAGATCGCCAGGCGCCTGAAGGTCAAACCGGAGTTCGTGCAGAGCGAGTGGAGCGGCATGCTGGCCGGTCTGCAGGCCGGCAAGTACGACATTGCACTGAACCAGGTGTCGGTGACGCCGCAGCGCCAGCAGATCTTCGACTTCAGCGTGCCGTACACGATTTCCAGCGCCCAGCTGGTGGTGCGCAAGAATGAAACCCGCGTCTTCCACTCGCTGGACGATCTGAAGGGCAAGAAGCTCGGCGTCGGCCAGGGCAGCAACTACGCCGACATGGCGAAGAAGGTCGACGGCGTCGAGGTCAAGACTTACCCGGGTGCGCCGGAATACCTGCAGGATCTGGCCACCGGCCGCATCGATGCCGCGCTGAACGACAGCCTGATGATTCCGTTCTCGATCAAGGAATCGCGCCTGCCGGTCAAGGCCGGCGCACCGGTCGGCGACCTGACCACCATGGCGGTGCCGTTCGCCAGGGGCAATCCGAAATTCAAGACCGCCGTCGACGCCGCGCTGAACGGCATGAAGAAGGACGGCACGTTCAGGACGCTGTCGGTCAAGTGGTTCGGCATCGACGTCTCGAAGGCGCCGGCGCACAAGAAGTAACTAGCGGGTACGCATGAGCGACACCGCCCGGTCGGGCGGTGTCGCTTTTTCGGGAGAAGAAATGAACTGGATGGAACTGCTGCAGACCGCGCTGCCGGTCATGCTGGCCGGGGCCGGCTACACCTTGATGTTTGCCGTGACCAGCATGGTGCTGGGGCTGGCGCTGGGCTTCGCCGTGGCGCTGCTGCGCGTCGCCCGGGTGCCGGTGCTGGCCCCGATTGCCGCCACCTATGTCAGCCTGATGCGCGGCACGCCGCTGCTGGTGCAGATTTTCGTCATCTACTACGGGCTGCCGAGCGTCGGCATCGAGTTCTCGCCGGTGCCGGCCGGCATTCTGGCGCTGACGCTGAATGTCGCCGCCTACCTGTCGGAATCGATGCGCGGCGCACTGGCCGGCGTCGAGCGCGGGCAATGGGATGCCGGGCTGTCGCTGGGCTTCACCTGGTGGCAAAGCATGCGCTACATCATCGCGCCGCAGGCGCTGCGCCTGGCCGTGCCCAGCCTCGCCAACAGCCTGATCTCGCTGATCAAGGACACGTCGCTGGTCTCGGTCATCACCGTGGGCGAGCTGATGCTGGCCACCAAGGACGTGATCGCACAGACCTTCCAGCCACTGCCGCTGTACCTGGCCGCAGCCGGTATCTACTGGCTGCTGAGTTTTCTGTTCGAGCGGGTACAGAAGCGGGTGGAAACCCGCCTCGCCGTCGCGCACCGGCACTGAGCCGGTACGTGCCGCTGGCGTCAGGCCAGCTCCGACCTCGCCAGCGTAGCCCCCTCATCTGCCCGGAGCAGACCAGCAGGCCCAAATTGAAACGAGCCGCATTGAGCGGCTCGTTGGCGAGGGTGGATGAACGTGTTAAAGAACGCTGTCTGTCCATGACGCGGTTTCAAACATGCCGGCGTTACGGGCCGGCCCCTCTGTTTCCCCGTGGTCGCGCATCGATATCGCGTGTACGGCGGCTGGGGACCCCGTGCGCGCTGGGCGCAGTGGCGCGGGTCGGTTTCCGCCCTGACTGGCTACGGGACTCACCATCATGCAACGACGGCCTGCACCGCCCTGCACTGTGTTTGTAGCCCGCTTCCGGCCTCTCCGCCAATGCATGGCAAATGAAAAACGCCAGCAATGAATGCTGGCGTCGTAAAGTGATGCTGGCCCGCCCGACTACAGCCCGCCGTAGGAATGCAGGCCGGTCAGGAACATGTTCACGCCGATAAAGGCGAACGTGGTCACCAGCAGGCCGATGATGGCCCACCACGACAGCACGGCACCGCGCCAGCCCTTGACCAGACGGACATGCAGCCACGCCGCGTAGTTCAGCCAGACGATCAGCGCCCAGGTTTCCTTCGGGTCCCAGCTCCAGTAGCCACCCCAGGCATCCGCCGCCCACATCGCGCCAAGGATGGTGGCGATGGTGAAGAACAGGAAGCCGACGGCAATGGCACGGTACATGACTTCGTCGAGCACTTCCGGCTTCGGCAGGCGACCGCTGAGCACGCCCTTCGCCGACAGCCGCTCGGCGATGCCGAGCATGGCCGACAGCGAGAACGCACCATAGCCGATGAAGTTCGCCGGGACATGGATCTTCATCCACCACGACTGCAGCGCCGGAATCAGCGGCTGGATTTCATGCGCGCCGCGGCTGAAGGCATACCAGAGGATGAAGCCGACCGCGGCCGAGATCACCATCAGCACGAATGCACCCATCTGCCGGGCCTGATAGCGGGCCTCGTAGTACAGGTACATCAGTGCGGTCACCAGACAGAACAGGATGAATACTTCATACAGATTGGATACCGGAATGTGACCGATATCCGGGCTGATCAGATAGCTCTCGTCCCAGCGCACGAACAGGCCGGTCAGGCCCATGACCGCGCCGGCCCAGGTCAGCCCGCTGCCGACCCGGGTGCCGAACTCGCTGCGTGCCAGCACGCCGACCCAGTACACCAGCGTGGCCAGGAAGAACAGCACGCACATCCACATGATCGCCGACTGGCTGGACAGCATGTACTTGAGCAGGAAAAGCTTCTGGCCATTGGCCAGGTCACCGTCATACAGCGCGATGGCCGCCACGGCCAGGGCGCCGCTCAGCGGGAAGAACCAGCGCCACGGCTTCCAGAACACGCCCAGCGCGATCAGGCCGACGGTACAACCGGCCAGAATCGCGTGTTCGTAGACGTCCATATAGGCACCGTACTGCGCGACGGCGATGCCGGCGGCGGCGATGATGACCAGCGCGTACAGTACGTCCTTGATCAGGCCGGTCCGCAGCGGGGGGCTGTCAGGCCGGTTCTTGGCTACGAGTTCCATCGGAAACGCTCCTCAGCAGGGGATTACAGGTGTTCGATGGCGTCGCGATGGCGATCGAAATCGCGGTCGAGATCGCTGGTCTTGCGGTTGGAGGCCATGGCCATCCGGCTGTTGCCCTCAGGCTGGATCAGCACCCACAGCCGCAGCTCGCGCACATAGAACATGAACAGGATGCCGGCCACCAGCAGCAGCGAGCCGAGATAGACCACGTTCTTGCCCGGCGAGCGCGTCATCTGCAACCCGGAGGCCTTGACCTCGTCAAAGCCGGTCAGCTGCAGGAACAGCGGCGAGCCATAGTCGCGGCTGGCGCTGTAGGCAACCAGACTGTCGAGCAGGAAGCGGTAGCTGTTTTCATTCAGCGGCAGCGGTTCCAGTTGCGCCTGGCGACGGGCCACGTCCTGCAGGTCGATGATCGCGCCCTGCAGGATTTTCACATAAGTCTGTGCCACGGCTTGTCTTTTCTCTTCCGGCACCTTCTGGTCGAGGAAGTTTTCCAGCCCGGCGAAACCCTGCTGCGAGAAGCGCGCCAGCACCCATTCGACGCTGCCGGCAAACTGGCGGGCAAGCGACGCGTCGATCGCGCCGCCGGCTTCCGCCTTGGCGGCCGCGCGGCGCGCCACTTCGCCGTACAGGGCCGGGTTCTGCAGCGCATTCTTCAGCCGCATGAAGCTGTCCAGCTTGCCCTCGGCATCCAGCGGATAACGCAGGAACGACATCGGGCCACCAACCTGGGTACGCACGCCGCTGACGATATAGCTGTGACCTTCGAGCTGGATCGGCGCCATGTAGGTCATGTACTCGAGCGCCTGACCCTGCGCATCGCGCAGCTTGAACTGGATGCTCGGGCCGAGGTTCTTCACCTGCTTGTCATGGTTGACCCGGCTGGCGTCGGCCAGCAGTCCCTGCAGGTTCTTCTTCACGCCCATCGCCGAGTTGTCGGCGACCGACTCGACGTTGAATGGCCGGAAATCGCCGAATTCCAGCGTATAGCGCTTGCCGTCGATGACCAGCGGCTGACCGTTCATCGACTTGCCGCGCAGTGTGACCGGCTTGTCCAGCGGACGGTTCAGGTCCCAGGCGGCAAATTCGAGCCCGGAGCCGCCATCGCCGAAGCTGGCCTGGTAGATCGACACGCCATCGATGGTCAGTGGGTGATTGACCTCGATGGTGGCAGTGGTTTCCTTGCCGTTCTGCTTGTCGGTCACCACCACATCGCTGGCGAAACGCTTCGGCATCCCGTTCGTGTAGTAGTCGACATGGAACTTCTTCAGCGTGACGATGAACGGCAGTTCCTGCACGAAGTAGCCGTTGCCGGCATTCAGGAACACCACGTCGGCCGACTGGTTTTCCGGCAGCGTGACATTGCCGCGGAACGACAGGTTGCCATCGCCGAGCCGGCTCTTTTCCGGCACCTGGCTTTGCGGCACGTCGCGGACTTCCGCGCTGGCGCGGCCGAACAGTTCGGCCAGTTTCAACGGCACGTTGCCGTCGATCAGGCCGCCGATACAGATCACCACCATCGCGATGTGGGCCAGGAAGTAGCCGAGCCTGTTGGCCGCGCCCTTCTTGGCCGCCAGCATCAGGCCGTCGTCGCGCTGCAGGCTGCGCACGCTGAAGCCCTGCGCTTTCAGGTAGGCCTCGACCTTGTCAGCCGGCAGCGCGCGCTCGATGCGGGCGCTGTGGGTCATGGCGGCCAGCGACTGGCTGGTCGCGCGTTCGCGGAAGGCCTTCATGTCCTTGATGAAGCCCGGCGCATTGCGCCAGATGCACAGCGTGGTCGAGGTGACCAGGAACACCAGGATCAGCAGGAACCAGCCGGAGTGGTAGACGTCGAACAGGCCGAGCGTGCGGTAGACCTCGAACCAGAACGAGCCGAACTCGAATGCATAGTTCGAGTACGGCTCGTTCTGCTTGAGGACCGTGCCGATCACCGAGGCGATGGCGAGGATGGTAAGGAGCCCGATGGCGAAACGCATCGAGCTGAGCAATTCGTAGAGGCTGGCGGCAAAGCCAGTCTGGCGGCGTTTGGACGTCATGGACCACACAATGTAAAGAGGGGGAGGCATTGACCTCCCCCTGTGTATCACGGCCGGATGAAAGCCGACTTAATCCGAATCAGGCCGTTTCATGCCCGGCCTCAGCGCAGGCCGGACACGTAGTTGGACACCGCCTTGATTTCGGTGTCGGACAGACGCGCGGCGATGTCGGACATCACCTTGTTGTTCGCGCGCTCGCCCTTCTTGAACGCAAGCATCTGCGCCTCGACGTAGCCTGCGTGCTGTGCGCCCAGATGCGGGTACTGGCCGGGGATGCCGGCGCCGGCGGGACCGTGACAGGCCATACAGGCCGGCACTTTCCGATCGGCAACGCCACCACGGTAGATCGTGGCTCCCGCCTTGATGGTGGTCTTGTCGGCGGCTTCGCGCGGCTTCAGCTTCTGCTCGTTGAAGTAGGCAGCCACATTGCGCATGTCATCTTCGGACAGCGTGGACGCCATCCCCAGCATGATGGCGTTCTGGCGCTTGCCCGATTTGAACTCGTGCAGTTGCTTGGCAATGTACTCGGCGTGCTGACTGGCGAGGGACGGATTGGCCGCCGCCACGCTGTTGCCGTCGGCGCCGTGACACGCCGCACACACTTGTTCGGCGATCACTTTGCCTTTTGCCGGGTCGGCCTTGGGGACGGCAGGGGCCGGGTTTGCCAGCGCGCCCGTGACCAGGGAGAGGCCGGCAACCGCCAACAGCATGTTGATTTTCATGGGTTCTCCTAGCGAAAGAAGTCGCAAATCCTTGGCGGACGTAGTATTTTCAAACCACTTATTCTATACCAAATGATTTTAAGCAGACTACCGATGCCGTTGTTCCAGAATGCAACTTTCTTTACCACCGTCAACCATATCAAGGATCTGCCCGATACGGCGGCCGAAGTCGCCTTCGTTGGCCGCTCGAACGCCGGCAAATCCAGCGCGTTGAACACCCTCGCCAACCGCACCCGGCTGGCCTTCGTCTCGAAGACGCCGGGTCGCACCCAGCATATCAACTTTTTCAAGCTGGACACCGGCGGCGAGGACTACCTGGTCGACCTTCCGGGCTACGGCTATGCCGAAGTGCCCGAAGCGATCCGCACCCACTGGGTCGAACTGCTTGGCCGCTACCTGCAAACCCGGGAAAGCCTGATCGGCCTGCTGATGATCATGGATTCGCGCCATCCGCTGAAAGACCTGGATGTGCGAATGCTGAATTTCTTCCGCGTGACCAATCGCCCGGTCCACATCCTGCTGTCCAAGGCCGACAAGCTGAGCCGCCAGGACCAGCAGAAGACCCTGGCCGCCGTCCGCCATGCACTGGACGACTACCCGGGGGTCAGTGTCCAGCTGTTCTCCAGCTCGAAGAAAACCGGCGTGGCCGAGGTCGAGGCCGTGGTGTCGGCATGGTTTGCCGATCGCCAGCCGCCGCATGACGACGTGCTGCTGGACGAGGAGCCGGACCGCGACGAATAAACGCCGCCTGCGCGACGGACGGCGGGCAGTGCCGGGAACTTTTCCCCTGCCCGCGCGGCCGAAGTCGGAGTGTCCGGCATGGATGACGCGCAGCAACCTGCGCCGCTGCGGCGGATAAAAGGGAAGCGGCAACATCGCCGCCCCCGAACGCAGACGGTTGCGCCCGGAAGTGCGAACACCTCCCGCTTCTCCTCCCTGAGCGGGAGCCCGGCCTCCAGGCCAGGCATTCAGCCCTGAGTCGCACCCCTGTCGCTCAGGGCTTTTCTTGCGCCCTCGCCACCAGCACCGACTTGTGTACCGGCTCGATCAGCCACTCCAGCCGGGCAGCCATCGCCGGGCTGACATGAATCCCGCCCTCTCCGTCCACCAGCAGCACCGACTGGATGCCAAAACGTCCAGCCGCACGCAGTGCCCCTGCCGCACCGGCAAAATACACCGGCTTGCTGGCCACATCGGAACGCAGTCCCCGATCGGTGCCACGCTCCACCAGCACCGTCACTGCCTGTACCCGGCAGCGGGCGTTGCCGTCGCGCGGGTCGATCAGGTGACAGTAGCGCTGGCCGTCGAGCATGAAAAAGCGCTGGTAGTCACCCGAGGTGCCCATGGCCTCGCCCGGCTGCAAGGCGACCACCGCCATCGCGCGCGGGTCGCGCGGATGCTGGATGCCGACCTTCCAGCGCACGCCGGGCGCCTTCTCCCCCAGCGCCAGTACATTGCCGCCGATATTGATCAGCGCATCGCGTACCCCGTGCTGATGCAGGATATCGGCGACCCGGTCCAGCGCCCAGCCCTTGGCCAGCCCGCCGAAATCCAGTGCCACATCGGGGTTGCGACTGCGGGCCATGCCGTCGGCGACCGTGATATCGAGGGTGGACGGATGCAGGGCGAGCACGGCGCGAAGGGCTGCTGTCGGCGGGGCAATCGGCGCAAAGCGGTCGGCGTGAAAACCCCAGAGTTCAACCAGCCGGCCGATGGCCGGATTGAACAGCCCGTCGCTGTTTCTCTCGCCGTCCTGCGCCAGCCGGATCAGGCCGGCCAGTTCGGCATCGACCGGCGCGGCACGGCCGGCCGCGAACGCCTGGTTCAGCCGCACCACGTCGCTGCCGGCCTGCCAGGCATGCAGCTTGTTGTGCATCCGGTCCAGTTCGGCCAGTGCAGCAGTGACGGCGGGTGCTGCCTGCGCCTGTGGCAGATTGGCAACACTGACCTCGACCCGGGTGCCGAATACATAGCTTTCCTGCCGGTACGGCTCGGGCCGGTCGGCGCAGGCGGTCACCGCCAGCAGCGCGACGGCAGCGAGCAGCCACCGCCGCCAGCCGCCGGCCGTCAGCTGGCCAGACAATGCTTCTCGATGGCGGCGATGAACATCCCGGCCACGTCCAGCCCGGTCTGGTCCATGATTTCGCGGAAGCAGGTCGGGCTGGTGACGTTGATTTCCGTCATGCAGTCGCCGATCACGTCCAGTCCGACCAGCAGCAGACCCTGGGCGGCCAGGCGCGGGCCGATGGCCTCGGCGATCCGGCGATCGTTCGCCGTAAGCGGACGGGCCACGCCGCGGCCACCGGCGGCCAGGTTGCCGCGCGTCTCGCCGGCCAGCGGAATGCGCGCCAGGCAGTAATCGACCGGCACACCGTCGATCAGCAGGATGCGCTTGTCGCCATCGACGATCTCCGGCAGATAGCGCTGGACCATCAGCGTGCGCGTGCCGCGCCCGGTCATGACTTCCAGCACCGAACCCAGGTTCGGGTCGGTCGGCGTCAGCCGGAAAATGCCGTCGCCCCCCATGCTGTCCAGCGGTTTGAGGATCGCATCGCCATGTTCGGTCACGAAGGCGCGCAGCGCGGCCATGTCACGGCTGACCAGGGTCGGGGCAATGAAGTCCGGGTACTGGAGGATGGCGAGCTTTTCATTGTGATCGCGGATCGCCTGGCCCCGGTTGAAGCAGCGCGCACCATGCCGCTCGGCCAGACTCATCAGGTGGGTCGCGTACAGGTACTCGTCGTCGAACGGCGGGTCCTTGCGCATCACTACCGCGTCGAACGCGGCCAGGTCGTGCACGGCGGTATCGCCGGGCACATACCAGTCATCGCGCTGACCGGTCAGTCCGATTGCGGTGGCCTCGGCCAGCACCCGCCCGTCGCGGGCGAACAGCTGCCGGGGTTCCAGCGCATACAGCGTGTGACCGCGTGCGGCTGCCGCCTCCATCATGGCGAAGGTGGAGTCCTTGTAGGTCTTGAAGCTGGCGAGCGGGTCAGCGATGAAGGCAATTTTCATGGGAATATTTTCCTGGGTCCGCGCCGGTTCAGCCTTGAGCCGGATCAGTGGCTTCGAGTTCGCGCGATGCCGCCAGCAGCGCCAGCCGCGCAACGACGCCATAGGCGTACAGCCGGTTGGTCGAGCATTCCGGCCCGCAGGTCATGTCCGGCAGGCAGGCCGCATCGAAGGTCATCGGCGTGAAATGCATGCCCGGCGCATTGAGGTTCTCGTCCACGCCGCGGCCCTCGTGCACCCGGTAGAAGCCACCGACCACATGGCGGTCGATCATGTAGATGACCGGCTCGGCCACCGCATCAGCCACCGTCTCGAAGGTATAGACCCCTTCCTGGACGATGACTTCGCTGACCTGCTGGCCTTCCTTGATCACCGACATCTTGTTGCGCTGCTTGCGGTTCAGCCCGACCACGTCGTCCGGGCTCTTGGCGGTCATCACGCCCATGCCGTAGGTGCCGGCATCGGCCTTGACGATCACGAACGGCGTTTCGCTGATGCCGTGTTCGCGATATTTGGCACCGATCCGCGCCAGCTGGTCGCTGACCGCGTCGGCCAGTACCTGCTCGCCCTGGCGCTCGTGGAAATCCAGCCCGCCGCAGGCGGCAAAGTACGGATTGACGAACCACGGGTCGATCGACAGCAGTTCGCCGAACTCGTTGGCCACGCTGTCATAGGCGGCAAAGTGGTGGGTCTTGCGGCGCACGTCCCAGCCGGCATGCAGCGGCGGCAGCACGTTCTGTTCGAGATCGCGCAGCAGCGCCGGCGCGCCGGCCGACAGGTCGTTGTTCAGCAGGATCAGGCACGGATTGAAGCCGTCGGCCAGCACCAGCCGGTTGCCGCGTCGCACGATCGGTTCCAGCGTCAGCGTGTCGCCGTCCGGCAGGTCGAACACCGTCGGTGCGGTGATTTCCGCCAGCAGGCTGCCGATGCGGACCCGGAAGCCGGCCTGCGACAGGATGCGCGCCAGTGCCGCGACATTTTTCAGATAGAAAGTGTTGCGGGTGTGGTTTTCCGGAATCAGCAGGATGCTCTTGGCGTCGTTGCAGGCCCGCTCCACCGCATGGGTGACGGCCTGCACCGCCAGCGGCTGCGCATCGCGTCCCAGATTGTTGAAGCCGCCCGGGAACAGGTTCATGTCCACCGGCGCCAGCTTGAAACCGCTGTTGCGCAAGTCGACCGAGCCATAGAACGGCGGCGCATGCTCGGCGAACTGACGACGGAACCAGTGTTCGATCTGCGGTTGTCCGGCGAGCAGGCGTCGCTCGAGTTCGATGAGCGGTGCGGTCTGACAAGAAGCAAGCGACGTGACGGGCATGGTGTCCCCTTGGGGAGGTTTGTATACAAACGGCGTTGATGGCGATCGCCGGGTCATTTTTCAAGAGTAGCCGGCGAAATTAGTCAAGGCAGCTGCCCTGGCCACGCGTCGCCGAAATGCGTCTGGTACTGCCGCGCCAGGCCCGGCCAGTCGAATACATGGTTCTGTCCGCCGCGGCTGGCAATCTTGATGGCGCCCAGCATCGACGCCAGCCGGCCCGACGCCAGCCAGCCCAGTCCATGACTGATGCCGTACAGCAGACCGGCACGATACGCATCGCCGCAACCGGTCGGGTCCACGACCCGCTCCGCCGGCACGCCCTCGATACGATAATGCCGGTCGGCATAGATGTCCGAACCCTGTGCACCACGGGTCACCACCAGTGCCTCGACCCGTCCGGCCAGTTGCGACAGCGTCAGACCGGTGCGCGCCTGCATCATTTCGGCCTCGTAGTCGTTCAGCGCCAGATAGGTCGCCCGCTCGATCATTTCCTGCAGTTCGGCGTCCGACAGCAGCGGCAATTCCTGGCCCGGGTCGAAAAAATACGGCACGCCGGCAGCGGACAGCTCGCGCGCATGCTGCAGATCGGCCTGGTGGCCGCTCGGGGCGACGATGGCAAGCTCGATGCCGGGCATCTGCCCGGCATGGTTCAGCGTCGCGAAATCGGTGGCACCCGGATGGAAGGCGGTGATCTGGTTGTCGTCGCGATCCGAGGTGATGAAACACTGCGCGGTATAACAGTCGGCAATCTCGCGAATACCGTCGGTACGCAGTCCCTGTCGTTGCAGGTGCTGGCGATACGGGCCGAAATCGTCACCGGCCGACGACAGGATGACCGGGTCGCCACCCAGCATTTTCAGGTTGTAGGCGATATTGCCGGCGCATCCGCCGAACTCGCGCCGCAAGTGCGGCACCATGAAACACACCGACAGCTTGTGCAGTTGATCGGGCAGAATATGCTTGCTGAACGAATCCTGGAACGTCAGCAAGGTGTCATAAGCAATGGAACCGCAGACCAGCACGGACATGGGCCGGCTCCTGTATGTCGTAATCCGCCCATTCTAAGATGGTTCGCGCTCCCCCCTGAAAGGCCCGCAATGAAAAAATCCTCCCTCCTTCTGCTCTCCGCGCTGCTGTTCGGCGCCGCGCCGGCCGTCAGCCTGGCCGCGCCGCCGTTCGATGGCATCAGCTATGCGGACCTGCAGGGCAAGCCGCACGGCTTTGAAGCGTGGCGCGGACGGGTGGTGGTGGTGAACTTCTGGGCGACCTGGTGTGCGCCGTGTCGCGAGGAAATGCCGATGCTGAACACGTTCAGCCAGAAATGGGGCCCGCATGGCGTGACCGTGGTCGGCGTCGCCATCGACGACAAGGTGTCGGTACGCAACTTCGTCAATCAGTTCGGCATCACCTATCCGGTGCTGATCGGCGACCAGAGCGCCATGAATCTGCTGCGCGCCGCCGGCAACAAGGTCGGTGCGCTGCCATTCACCGCCGTGCTCGACCGCAGCGGCCGCCAGGTCGCCAGCCTGACCGGCCGGCTCAATGAAGCCCAGCTTGAAGCCGCAGTCCGCCCGCGCCTGTAAGGCCCTGAAAAGCATGCCCTGGCGACAGCCAAACGCTGAATCCACCCGGTTTTCAGGTAAGATCGCGCTTTCCGTTGAACAACAACTGCATCGCATGAAAATCGGTATTGTGATGGGGAGTCAGAGCGACTGGCCCGTGATGGAACACGCCGCCCGCGTCCTCAGGGATTTCGGCGTCGACTTTGAAACCCGGGTCGTCTCCGCCCACCGGACCCCGGACCTGTTGTTCGAGTACGCGGAAACGGCCGAACAGCGCGGACTGGCAGCCATCATCGCCGGCGCCGGTGGCGCGGCCCACCTGCCGGGCATGCTGGCCGCCAAGACCCATGTGCCGGTGCTTGGCGTGCCGGTGCCGTCGCGCTACCTGCGCGGCGAGGACTCGCTGCTGTCCATCGTCCAGATGCCGAAGGGCATCCCGGTCGCGACCTTCGCCATCGGCGAAGCCGGCGCGGCCAATGCCGGACTGTTCGCCGTCGCCATGCTGGCGAATGCCGATCCGGCGCTGGCGACGCAGCTGAAGGCCTTCCGCGAAAAACAGAAGCAGACCGTGCTGGACATGGTCCTGCCGGAGATCAGCGCCGAATGACCCCCATCCTTCCGCCGGCCATGCTCGGCATTCTCGGCGGTGGTCAGCTCGGCCGCATGTTCACGATCGCCGCCCGCACGCTCGGTTACCGCGTCACCGTGCTCGACCCGGACGCCAGGGCCCCGGCCGCCGCGTTCGCCGACGTCCACCTGTGCCGCGCCTATGACGATCGCGATGCGCTGAAGACGCTGGCCGATACCTGTGCCGCCGTGACCACCGAATTCGAGAACGTCAATGCCGACTCGATGCGCTGGCTCGCCCAGACCATCCGCGTCAGCCCGTCGGCCGACTGCGTCGCCATCGCCCAGGACCGCATCGCCGAAAAATCCTGGATTCGCCGCGCCGGGCTGGATACCGCGCCGTACCTCGCCATCGAATCGGTGGAAGAGCTGGCCTGTGACCTGTCGCCGTGGCTGCCAGGCATCCTGAAGACCGCCCGCCTCGGTTACGACGGCAAGGGCCAGGTCCGGGTCGACACGCCGGAAGCCGCGCGCGCCGCCTATGCCAACCTTGGCGGCCAGGCCTGTGTGCTGGAAAAACGCCTGCCGCTGCAGCGCGAGATCTCGGTCATCGTCACCCGCGTGTCCGACGCACTGGTCAACAGCTTCCCGGTGTCCGAAAACGAACACGTGGACGGCATTCTGGAGCTGTCGATCGTACCGGCGCGCATTGACGACGCGCTGGCCACCCGCGCCCGCGAGATGGCCATCCGCCTGGCGCACGAGCTCGACTACGTCGGCGTGCTGGCCGTCGAGTTCTTCGTCCTTGCCGACGACTCGCTGGTCATCAACGAGATCGCCCCGCGTCCGCACAATTCCGGTCACTACACGCTGGATGCCTGCAATACCGACCAGTTCCAGCAACAGGTCCGCGCACTGTGCGGCCTGGCGCCGGGCCGCGCTGACCTGCTGACGCCGGTCGTGATGGCCAATCTGCTCGGCGACCGCTGGAAGGCCGACGGCTCGGCACCGTACTGGGCCGTGCTGATGGACACCCCGAATGCCAAACTGCACCTGTATGGCAAGGACACCGCCCGCAAGGGCCGGAAGATGGGGCACTTCACCGTGGTCGGCAGCGATGTCGACAACCTGATCGAGCAGACCAGGGCCCTGCAGGAAACGCTGTAACCATCACATCGCCCCGGACCCGCCTCCGGGGCCTTTTTACTTTTTTACTGTGTTGTTCGCCCCCTACCGCTTCTGGCAGTAAGCCCGTCCGATCCCCATTGCCGGCCGGCCGACCCCACAGGCGTTTTATCGTTTTAACCGAGGTTCATCCCAACATGGCAACAGCCATCCTCATCGACGGTGCCTTTTTCCTGCACCGCTACCGTTCGCTGGTATCCGACGCCGCAGCGCACACCCCTGAAGACGTGGCCGATACCCTGGTCCGCTGGTCGCTCGCCCACCTGAACCAGCAGGACGAACGCCGCGACCTGTACCGCATCTTCTTCTATGACTGTCCGCCGCTGGCGAAGAAAGTCCACATGCCGGTTTCCGGCAATCTGCGCGATTTTGGCGAATCGGCCGAGGCCCGCTTCCGCACCGGCCTGCATGAAGCGCTGTCGCGCAAGCGCAAGCTGGTGCTGCGCTACGGCCAGCTGGCCGATTTCGGCCAGTGGAACCTGAAACCGATGGTCCAGCGCGCGCTGGTCAAGCACGAGCGCGCCGTCGACGAACTGCGTGACGAAGACTTCGCCTATGACGTGCGCCAGGGCGGCATCGACACACTGATGGCCCTCGATGTCGCCGGACTGGTGTACAAGAAGCAGGTCGACCAGATCGTGCTGTTCTCCGCCGACGCCGACTTCGTGCCGCTGGCCAAGCTGGTGCGCCCGGAAGGCATCGACCTGGTGCTCGATCCGATGTGGAAGCCGGTCGCCTCCGAGTTGTTCAACCATATCGACGGCCTGCGTTCCACCTGTCCGCGCCCGGTGCGCGAAATCAGCGGCAACGTCTGAATCGACTGCGGACGATGCCACCCCGCATCGTCCCGCGCCTTTTTCCTGATCCGAAAGATAGCCATGAGCGGCCTGACCACCACCGACCTCAAAAGCCTGAAGAAAATCTACTCCGGGAAAGTTCGCGACCTGTACCAGATCGACGACACCCGCATGCTGATGATCGCCACCGACCGCCTGTCGGCGTTCGACGTCATCCTCGACGAACCGATCCCGGAAAAAGGCAAGATCCTGACCGCCATTTCCAATTTCTGGTTTGAACGCTTCAAGGACCTGGTGCCCAGCCACCTGACCGGCGATCGTCCGGAAGACGTGGTGTCCGCCGAAGACCGCGCACAGGTCGAAGGCCGCGCCGTGGTCTGCCGGCGACTGACGCCGATTCCGGTCGAAGCCGTGGTGCGCGGCTACCTGGCCGGTGGCGGCTGGAAGGATTACCGCCAGAGCGGCGAAGTCAGCGGCATCAGGCTGCCGGCCGGGCTGCGCGAAGCGGACAAGCTGCCGGAACCGATCTTCACCCCGTCGACCAAGGCTGCCGTCGGCGACCATGACGAACCGATCTCGTTCGCCCAGTGCGCCGACCTGATCGGCGCCGACCGTGCCGCCGAAGTGCGCGACACCGCCATCCGCCTGTACCAGGCCGCCGCTGCCTTCGCCGCCACCCGCGGCATCCTGATCGCCGATACCAAGTTCGAATTCGGCCTGGACGAAAACGGCACGCTGACGCTGATGGACGAGGCGCTGACCCCGGATTCGAGCCGTTTCTGGCCGGCCGACCAGTACCAGCCCGGCAGCAACCCGCCGTCGTACGACAAGCAGTTCGTGCGCGACTGGCTGGAAAGCGTCGGCTGGAACAAGCAGCCGCCGGCCCCGGCCATTCCGGCCGACGTCGCGCAGAAGACCGCCGACAAGTACCGTGAGGCGCTGACCCGGCTGACGGCCTGAGTCAGACAGCACCGGCAATTGCAGTCGCGCCGGTGCGCACCACCACAAGCATCTGGCCGGCCCGGCAACGGGCCGGCCAGATGCTTGCAAACCCCGTCCACGAATGTCAGTGCCGGCGGTTTCGCGCAGCGAGGCGCGGCCCCCGCTTCGGCAGGCCGATCAGCACCACCGCGCAGACAATCACGCCCATCGCCATCCATTCGGCCGCACCGATATGCTCGCCAGCAAACAGCATGCCGAGCAGCACGGCCACCACCGGGTTCACATACGCATAACTGGTTGCCGCAGCCGGCCGTACATGCCGCAGCAGGTACTGGTAGGCAGAAAACGCGATCAGCGAGCCGAACACCACCAGATAGGCGAGCACGGCCCAGCCCGTCGCCGTCGGCAGGGCGTGCATGCGCTCGCCAGCCAGCTGACTGGCCACCATCAGCACCGCGCCGCCGGCCAGCATCTCCGCCGCCGGGGCCATCGCACCGGCCGGCAGTGACAGGCGCTTGCCCCAGACCGAGCCCAGCGCCCACGACGCCGCCGCCAGCAGGATCAGCACGGCGCCGACCGGACTGGCCTGCAGATTGCCGCCCATATTCAGCAGCAGCATGCCGAACAGTCCGAGTCCGATGCCCAGCCATTCGCGGCGGGTATTGCGCTGGCCCCACAGCTGGGCGAAAACCAGGGTGAACAGTGGCACCGTGGCAACGCCCAGGGCAGCAACCCCGGAAGCCACCCACTGCTCGGCCACGGTCACGCCGCCATTGCCGCCGGCCAGCAGCAGGGCGCCGACGAGGGCCGCCCCCTTCCACTCGGCACGGGTCGGCGCCGGCGCGCCATGCCGGCGCAGCCAGACGTACATCAGGCTGCCGGCAATCAGGAAGCGGACGCCGGCCATCATCAGCGGCGGCCAGCTTTCCACGCCGAAGCGGATCGCCAGATAGGTCGAGCCCCAGATCACGTAGAGGGCAAAAAAAGAGGCGATCAGCCGCAGTCGGTCGGCTGGAGCAGGGGCTTGCATGGAAGGTCTTTCGGAAAAAGCGGGACAGGGGCCGGCAGCGGCTCATTCTATGGGCTTCAGGGTCAGGCAGACGGCTGACACCTGTCAACGATAGCGATTGGCAATCAAACTGGTTTTTACAATCAAATTCATCTCTGGCCCGGTGATGGGTAATCTGCAGACATCGTTATCACGCCGACCCCGCCGGAGCCCGCCATGCACTTCCATCCCGCCCCGAACTCGCCGCTGCTGAAGACGCTGACTTTCGCCGCCGTCCACTTCACCGTGGCCTTTACTGTCGCCTATCTGCTGACCGGCAGCCTCGGCATCGCCAGCCTGCTGGCCATGGTCGAACCGCTGTGCAATACCGTGGCCTACTTCTTCCATGAAAAGGCCTGGAACGCGCTCGGCCGCGCACGGCGCCAGTCACAGGCGGTCGCCGGTGCCGGCATCTGAAATCCGCCGCCGAAATCTTAGACAGCGCTTAAAGAAAGGTCCGATAATGGACTTTCTTCTTGACTAAGTAGTCACTCACGTTACAATTTCAGTGCTGACCATTTGACCCAGAGCAATGAACGAATCCTTCAAGCAGTTCGAGCAGGCCATCGACCGGGCCGGTGCACGCTACCCCGGCTCGCCGCGGCAGGAAATCCTGCTGACCCGGCTCTACTATCACATCATTCCGCGCCTGAACAATTTCTTCAATGACGGCCTCAGGCAGTACGGCCTCAACGAGACGCTGTACCTGGCCCTGATGTCGATCTTCTCGGCCGAGAACCACGCTATTGGCCCGTCCCACCTGTCCGATGTACTCGACTCGTCGCGGACCAACATCACCCGCGTGGCCGACGAGCTGGTCCGCAACGGCTGGGTGTCGCGCGAAACCTGCAGCGAGGACCGCCGCCGGCTGTACCTGAAACTGACACCGGAAGGGCTGAAGATGGTCGAACAGTTGCTGCCGGAAATCCGCGTCATGCACCGCTCGCTGTGGGGCTCGTTTTCCGAGACCGAGAAAGTGGCCATGGAAGGCCTGATGCGGAAGCTGCTGGCCACGCTGGGCGGCTGAAATTTGTCACAAATATAATTACAAATGAAATTAATCGCATGGGAAGTATCGACTTCCTGCCTGCGAGACTTCACAGGACATAAAGAACACATGAGTGCATCCCAGCTTGCGGGCCGACCGCATTGCGACGCCCGGACCCGGCACGGACAGCCGGCCCGGTCCGCTTCGCCCCTGGCCGCGCTGGTCGCGGCGCTGATTCTGGCCGGCTGCGCATCACCGCACGGCATTGCGCCGCAGACCACCACGCCGGACCCGGCACAAATGCAGCTGGCCCGTCCGGCCGGCGTCGAGGCCGCGCCGGTAGCGGATGGCTGGCTCGCGCTGGCGCAGCGCGACCCGCAGTTCGCCGCCGCACTGGCCGAGGCCCGCGCCGCCAGCCCGTCACTGACCGCCGCCGCCGCCCGCGTGCGCTCGGCCATGGCCGCCGCCGGCCTGGCCGAAGCGGCCCAGGGGCCGAATGTCGACCTGCAACTGGCCTATGACCGCCAGCGCATCTCGCTGAACAACCCGATGTTCCCGGCTCCGCTCGGTGGCGAGTGGTACCCGCTCTACCGGACCGGCCTGTCGGTGCAGTATGTGTTCGACTGGTGGGGACAATTCGCCGCCGAAGAACGCGCGGCACAGGCGCAGGTCGAAGTGGCGCGCGCCGAGGCCCGCGATGCCGACCGGCTGCTGGCCCATACCCTGGCCGCACAGTATGTGACGCTTGGCGACGCCATCACCCAGCGTGATCTGGCCCGTGCCGAACTGGCGGCGCTGGAACGCCGCGCGGCGCTGACCCGGCAGCAGGTGACGGCCGGCATCGCGCCGGCCGATCTGGCGGCCAATATCAATGCCCAGCGCGACCAGAAGAAGGCGGAGATCGCCAGTCTCGACCAGAGCGTTGCCAAGGCGCGCCATGCGCTGGCCGCGCTGGCCGGCAAGGGACCGGATGCCTTTGCCGCACTGACGCCGGCCGCGCTGCCCGCCGCCAGCGCAGTGACCCTGCCGGCCCAGCCGACACTGGCCCACCTGGCGGCCCGCCCGGATGTGCAGGCCGCCCGCGACAGCGTGACGGCGGCGGCCGAAGGGGTGAAATCGGCCCGCGCCGCCTTCTATCCGACCGTGTCGCTGACCGGCTTTGCCGGCGTGTCCGCCGGCCATGTCAGTGATCTGCTGAAAAAAGCCAGCGGCACCTACGACATCATGCCGGCCATCTCGCTGCCGATCTTCGACGGTGGCGCACTGCGCGCCCAGCTCGGCAGCCGCGCCGCCCATTTCGATCTGGCCAATGCCGAGTACACCCGCACCCTGATCAACGCTGCCCGTGATGGCGCCGATGCCATGGTGACGGTGCAGGCCAGCAGCGATGCCCGCCGCCAGGCCGATGCCGTGCTCGGCGAAAACGCCCGCGCCGCCAGCATTGCCAGGGCGCGTGCCGCCGGCGGCATCGCACCGGTCCGCAACGCGCTGGAAGCCGAACTGGCCCGCCTGCAGGGCGAGCGCAGCGCCCGCCACGCGCTGGCACAGGAATGGCTGGCACGCATGGATGCTGCCCGCGCACTCGGCGCCTGACCCCGATCACACCCCCACAGCTATACCCTACCCAATGACACGAGCGTGCCGGCGTCCCTGACGCCGGCCCGGAGATAAAGAAAAATGAACGCACAAGCCAGACCGAAGTCCCGCAAGCAGGCCCTGACCCTGCTGGCCGCCGCTGTTGTCGTCGCCGGCGTTGCCTATGGTGCCTACTGGGGACTGCATGGCCGCTATCACATCGAAACCGATGATGCCTATGTCGCCGGTCACATGGTCGCCATCACCCCGCTGACCGGCGGCACGGTCAGCACGGTCATGGTCGACGACACCGACTTCGTCAAGACCGGCCAGGTGCTGGTCAAGCTCGATCCGGCCGATGCCGAACTCGCCTACCAGCGCGCCCGTGCCGCCCTGGCCGATGCCGTGCGCTCGACCCGTGGCGCGACCTTCAGCGCCGACAGCGCGGCCGCCCAGGTTGCCGCCCGCGAAATCGATCTGCAGAAGGCCGAAGGCGATCTGGCCCGGCGCGAAAAACTGGTCGGCACCGACGCGGTGACGCCGGAAGACCTCGCCCATGCCCGCGACGCGGTCGCCGCCGCCCGCGCCGCCCTCGATGTCGCCAACCGCAACCGGTCCACGGCCCGCGCCCAGGTGCTGGACTCGCCGATCGCCGAACAGCCGAAGGTGGCCCAGGCTGCCGCTGCGCTGAAGGAAGCCTACCTGGCGCGCAAGCGCAATACCGTGGTGGCGCCGGTCGACGGCTATGTCGCCCGCCGCTCGGTGCAGGTCGGCCAGCGCGTGGCCGCCGGTACGCCGATGATGGCCGTGGTGCCGCTGCGTGACGTCTGGGTCGATGCCAACTACAAGGAAGTGCAGCTCGACCGCGTGCGCATCGGCCAGCCGGTCAAACTCGAAGCCGACCTGTACGGCGGCAAGATCGAATACACCGGCAAGGTGGCCGGCGTCTCGGCCGGCACCGGCAGCGCCTTCTCGCTGCTGCCGGCGCAGAATGCAACCGGCAACTGGATCAAGGTCGTGCAGCGCCTGCCGGTGCGGGTGACGCTGGACCCGAAGCAACTGGAAACGCATCCGCTGCGTGTCGGCCTGTCGATGACGGTGAATATCGACACCCGTGACGAATCGGGCCGCATCCTGGCCGACGCCCCGCCGGCCCGTCCGGCCTCGCACACCGGGGTCTATGCCCAGGACCTGGCCGATGCCGACGCGCTGGTGGCCGATGTCATCGCCGCCAACGCCGGCAAGTAAGGGAGCGGTCACATGACCCCGCATCCGCCGCTGGAAGGCAGCACCCGCTGGCTGATCACCATTGCCCTGTCTCTGGCGACCTTCATGCAGGTGCTCGACAGCACGATCGCCAACGTGGCGATCCCGACCATCGCCGGCAACCTCGGGGCGTCCACCAGCCAGGGGACCTGGGTGATCACCTCGTTCGGGGTGGCGAACGCCATCTCGATTCCGATCACCGGCTTCCTGGCCAAGCGTTTCGGTGAAGTCCGGCTGTTCATGCTGGCCAATATCGGCTTCATCATCACCTCGGCGCTGTGCGGCATCGCGCCGAGCCTGGAACTGCTGATTTTCTTCCGCGTGCTGCAGGGCGCGGTGGCCGGTCCGCTGATCCCCTTGTCGCAGAGCCTGCTGCTGTCCTGCTATCCGAACGAGAAAAAGGGCATGGCGCTGGCGCTGTGGTCGATGACAGTGATTGTCGCGCCGATTTTCGGCCCGATTCTCGGCGGCTGGATCTCGGACAACATCCACTGGTCGTGGATCTTCTTCATCAACGTGCCGATCGGCATTCTGGCCTGCTGGATGGCCTGGCCGATCCTGCGCGAGCGCGAAACTGCCCGCTTCGAGATCCCGATCGACCGCATGGGCCTGATCCTGCTCGCACTCGGCATCGGCGCGCTGCAGGTGATGCTCGACCAGGGCAAGGATCTCGACTGGTTCGCCTCGACCGAGATCGTCACTCTGGCCATCGTGTCCGGGCTGGCGCTGATCGCACTGGTGATCTGGGAGCTGACCGACGCCCACCCGGTGGTCGACGTGTCGCTGTTCAGGCAGCGCAACTTTCTGGTCGGTTCGGTCTCGACCGCGCTGGGCTACATGCTGTACTTCGGCTCGATCGTGCTGCTGCCGCTGCTGCTGCAGGAACACCTCGGCTATACCGCGACCCAGGCCGGTCTGGCGGCAGCGCCGATCGGCATCCTGCCGGTCATCCTGTCGCCGATCATCGGCAAGTTCTCCAACCGGATCGACTTCCGCTGGCTGGCCACGCTGAGCTTCGTGATGTTCGCCTTCACCTTTATCTGGCGTGCGCTGACCTTCGAGCCCGGCATGGCCTTCTCCGACGTGGTCTGGCCGCAGTTCGTCCAGGGCATCGGCATCGCGTGCTTCTTCATGCCGCTGACTGCCATCACCCTGTCCGGGCTCAAGCCGAACCAGATCGCCGGCGCCTCGGCGCTGTCGAACTTCATGCGGGTGCAGGCCGGCGCGATCGGCACCTCGCTGATCACGTCGATCTGGGAGCGGCGCGAGGCCGTCCACCACGTCGACCTGAGCGCGAACGTGTCGACCTACAACCCGGCCTGGCATGCAGCGCTGGGTGACTACCATCTGGCCGGGCTGACCGACGGCCAGGCACTGGGGGTCACGCTGCGCGAAATCGTGCGCCAGGGTTACGTGATCGGTGCAAACGAGATCTTCTGGGCCGCCGGCGGGCTGTTCCTGATCCTGACCGGCACCATCTGGTTCGCCAGCCGGCCATCCGGTGGCAGTGCGTCCGACGGCGGTGGCGCCCACTAGTCAGCCAGTATGCGGAAACAGAGAACGCTCCGTTTCCGGAGCGTTCTTTTTTTACTGCTGCTGAATGACTACTTTTCTGCCGGCAGGTCGTACGGCCCCGGCAGCAGGCCGCCGGTATACACCGCCTGCTGATTGGCGCGCTGCGCCAGCGGCATGTAGTTCGGCGAGGCCTTGGCGATGGCTGCAGTCACTGCCATGGCGACCAGATCCACCAGCGGATTGCCGGAGCTGTTGTTGTTCTGCGGCGAATAGGCAAGCTGCTGGTGGCTCTTCCACAGCGTCTCGCCGGTCAGGCCGCTCTTCAGCGTATAGTCCAGCGCCACGGTGACCGTGGTCGACAGCACGATATAGCGCGCATCCCAGCGCTCGATCGAGATGTACAGCACGCTGTCGGCGCCGAACAGGCCGGCCAGCTGGCGCGGGTCGGCCCCGTGCACCATGTCGGCATCGGCCATGCCCTCGTCTTCCATCATCCGCTTGACCAGATGCACCGGAAAAACGTAGTAGCCGCGTTCGGCCAGCGGGCGGGAAATGGTGGTCAGGAAGTAGTCCTGCGCATCCACGTCCACGCTGCGGTTGACCACCGGCACCACCAGCACCGAGCGCAGGTTGGCCTCGCGCAGTTTTTCCGCCGACGGCTTGTCGGCGTCCTCCGCCCTTGCCGCGAGGCTGGAGACGGCCAGCATCAGGCCGACCAGCACGGTTCCGATCCGGCGCGCGATCATGATGCACTCTCCTGGCTGGCGGGTTTCTTGCCGGCCGAAGCCGCCTTGATCATGTTGTCCATCAGCTTGCCGGACTCGGGCCAGCGCTGCTTTTCCTTCTCGAATGCGGCAATGGCTTCCTGCTTCTTGCCCTGCTGCATCAGCAGGTAGCCGTATTCGGCATACAGGCCGGGCGCCGGCGGCAGCTTGCCCTTTTCTGCGCCTTCGATGGTTTTCTGCAGCGCCAGTGTCAGGGCGGCGGCGTTTTCCGGATTCTTGTAGTAGCTGTACAGCGAGCTTTCATACTCGCCCCACGCGTACTTGTCGCGCTGGGCGGCGCAGCCGGCCAGCATCAGCGCGGCCAGCAGCGGCAGCAGGAGGTGGCGATGGGTCATCTGGCAGCCTCTCCCAGCCGGATCACATGGCGCTCACCATTGGTCAGCAGCACCTGCTGCCGGTACAGGTCCTGGCCATCGGCCGCGACGCGCAGCTGGTGCGGTCCTTCCTCGACCGTCAGCGTCTGCCGGACACCATCGTATTGCGACGCATCGCCGGCAGCGATGCCGTCGACGAACAACTGGGCCCGGGCCGGCGCGCCCACGACGCTCAGCGTCGGACGAAGCGTGGCGGTGCGGACATCGGTATGCGGCAGCGCGCAGGCGGTCAACGCCAGCAGGGCCACCAGGGAAAGCCGTTTCATGCGGGTTCCTTCAGGTCGGGGATCAGTGACGCGATTCAGCGATGTACAGGTCCGAGGTTCTGGCCTTGCCGAGCGAGCCGGACACCAGTTCGGCGACGGCGCCTTCGTTGCTGTCGTTGTCGCCGAACAGCTGCACCACGCGGACCCGGGCCACCTGCGTGCCCGGCAGGGCGATGCGGAAGCCGGTCTGGCCGCTCTTGACCTTCTCGCCCTCGTGCATCACGTCGAGCATGTCGCCGACGCGCAGGCCCTGCCGCTCGCCGCCGCTGATATACAGCTGGCGACCGCTGACCTTCAGGATGTCGGTGCGCCATGGCCGCGCATCGAGCTTGTTCATCAGCGCGGTCTGCACATCGGACAGCGCGGCGCCGATTGCGCGATCATTCAGCGAGCCGTCGTAATCGGCCTTGCTGCCGAAACCGGCGACCTGGCCGGACTCGGTGCTGGCCTCGCCGGCACCATTGGCCGAGAAGAACACATGCCCGGTACGGGCATCGACCAGGCGGATTTCGACCTTGGCCCGTGCGGTCTGGATCTTGGTGGCGCTGAGGAAGCCGGACTTGCCGGTGGTGCTGCGACCGAACTCGGTCACCGAGCCGAGGATCAGCGTGTCGACGCCGACCAGGTCGGCCTGCTGCAGGATGGCCTGCTCGGCCTTGATCCTGTTCAGGTCCTGGCGCTCGAACACCAGGAAGCGGTTGGACGCCACCAGCCGGTTGGCCAGCATGTCCGAGGCCTGCTTGCCGATCGGATCGAGGTTGTCGTCAGTGACGAAGGTGCGGCCGTAGCGGGTTTCATTGGTGAAGCGACCGATGGCGAGCTTGCGCTTCAGCGTCTTCTGCTGCGGCTGGGCAGCGGTGGCCTGGGCCTCTGCCTGGCGAACCGGCGACACCGGCAACTCGACCGACTTGGGAACAGGGTTCTGCGTGGCGCACCCTGCCAGCAGGGCAGCCAGTACGGCCAGGTGGATTTTGGTCATCGGGAAAATTTTTCGTGAAAAAAGGTGAAACGGCAGCCATATTGGCATGACATGCAGGACCCCGTGAAACCCATGCCGTCAGAATGTCGGCATTTTGCGACAGGGCAAATTAGCTTGTGAATACGTGCACAGAGAGGTGAAACACGGGCATGATCCGACAGGCGGGAAGCCGTCATTGGTCAATTCGTGCAGGAATCACTACACGGGCGGGCCAACAACCGCTAAAATCCGCCAGCCCGCGTCGAGCCAGTCCCCGCGGGCTGGAATCCTTCTAGAAAAGACCCTGCCAGGAGCGTCCTGCTCCGGCTGAAATCCGACAACATCTGCACCGGATTGGCATCACGCGCTCGCGTTGATGGTGTGGATGCAGGAAAGTCTATGAGCCAAACGACGTTTGCAGACCTGCGTCTGGCCGAGCCGCTATTGCGTGCCGTTGCCGACCAGGGCTATACCGAACCCACCCCGATCCAGCGCGAGGCCATTCCACAGGTGCTCGCAGGCGGAGACCTGATGGCGGCCGCGCAAACCGGCACCGGCAAGACCGCCGGTTTCACGCTGCCCCTGCTGCAACTGCTGGCGTCCACCCACGCCAACTCGCACCCGCCCGGCAGGCCGCGCGCGCTGGTCCTGACCCCGACGCGCGAACTCGCCGCCCAGGTCGAGGAATCGGTGGCCACTTATGGCAAATACCTGCCCCTGACCTCGCTGGTGATTTTCGGCGGTGTCGGCATCAATCCGCAGATCAGCGCGCTGAAAAAGCGCGTCGACATCCTGGTGGCAACGCCGGGCCGGCTGCTGGACCTGATTTCGCAACGCGCGGTCGATCTGTCCGGCATCGAAATCCTGGTGCTGGACGAAGCCGACCGCATGCTGGACATGGGCTTTATCCGCGACATCCGCAAGGTGCTCGCGCTGCTGCCGGCCCATCGCCAGAACCTGCTGTTCTCGGCAACCTTCTCCGACGAGATCAAGCGTCTGGCGGATACCCTGCTGCAGTCGCCGAAGCTGATCGAGGTCTCGCCGCCGAACACCACCACCGAGCTGGTGGAACAGAGCGTGCACCTGGTCGACCGTGACAAGAAGCGCGAACTGCTCGAACACCTGATCCGCGAACGTCACTGGGAGCAGGTGCTGGTGTTCACCCGTACCAAGCACGGTGCCAACCGCCTGGCGGAAACGCTGGACAAGCATGGCGTCCGCGCCGCCGCGATCCACGGCAACAAGAGCCAGGGCGCCCGTACCCGTGCGCTGTCCGAATTCAAGGACGGCTCGCTGCAGGTGCTGGTGGCCACCGATATCGCCGCGCGCGGTCTCGACATCGACCAGTTGCCGCAAGTCGTCAACTTCGAACTGCCGAACGTGCCGGAAGACTATGTGCACCGCATCGGTCGTACCGGCCGCGCCGGCAGCCCCGGCTGCGCCGTGTCGCTGGTCTGCGTGGACGAGATCAAGTTCCTGGCCGATATCGAAAAGCTGACCCGCCAGTCGATCCCGCGCTTCACCATCGAAGGTTTCGAGGCCGACCTGAGCGTGCCGCCGGAACCGATCCCGATGGGTGGCAACCGCGGCCGCCAGCAGCAACCGCGCCACAATGCGTCGCCGCGCCAGCCGCGCCCGGCCGCAGGCGACCGCCAGGACAGCGCCGCGCGCGAATCCGCCGATGGCGCCGCCCGGAAGAAGCGCCGCCGCACCAAGAAGCCGGCCGGCGAGCAGGCCGCAGGCCAGCAGCCGGAAGTCCAGGCAACGGCCAGCGCCCGCCCGCCGCGTGCACCGGGCAAGCCGCACGAGGGCCGTTCGTCGCAACCGGGCAACCGCAATGGCGGCAAGAGTGGCAAGCCGCGTGACCGCGACGCGCAACCGCGTGACCGCGATGCCCAGCCGCGCGACAACCGTCCGCAGGACAGCAATCGTGGCGAAGCCAACGGCAACAAGCAGTCGCGCAACGACCGTACCGCCCCCGGCAACTCGATGGAAAGCGATCCGTCGGTCTACAGTGGTCAGCCGGTGCTGTTGAGCCATGTGCTGAACAACGGCGGCAACCGCAAGCCGCCGCGCAAGCCGGTCGCCGCGCTGCTCGGCGGTCACGGCAACAAGAACCGGGGTCGCTGAGCGCAGACAAGGGCGGGGAGCGATGCCGCCGGGGTAGAATGGCCGTTGTCTCTTTCTGAACGGAATCCATGTCCGCTCCGCTCGTACTCGTGACCCGTCCGGACACGGTGTCTGCCGCGCTGACCGACCGGCTGGCGCAGGCGGGCCTGGTCCCGCTGGCGCTACCGGTCATCGACATCGTGCCCGACCCGGCCCGGCTGGGCCGGCTGGCCGCTGAACTGGTCGGCTGTGACTGGCTGGTCGCCGTCAGCCCGTCGGCCGTTTCGGTATGTGCCGATGTGCTGCAGGCATTGCCACCGACGCTGAAGCTGGCTGCCGTCGGCGCCGGCACCGCCCGTGCCCTGACGGCACTGACCGGCCGGCCGGTGCTGTTCCCGACCAGTGGCAATGACAGCGAAGCCCTGCTCGCCTGTCCGGAACTCGCCGATCTTCACGATCGGCGCTTTCTTGTCGTCAAGGGCCGTGGCGGACGCCCCCTGCTGACGGAAACACTGGCTGCGCGCGGTGCGCGCGTGGTATCTATTGACGCTTATGAACGCCGGCCCCGGCCGGTCGATCGCGCCGCGCTGGCGGCCGCGCTCGCGGCCCATCCGCGCGCTGGCGCGGTGGTGACCAGCCGTGAAATCGCTAATGCCTTGCGCGACGCGGTTGGCGAGGCCCTATGGGCGTCGTTACAATCAATCGTGCATATCGTGCCGCATGAGCGGGTGGCCGACCGCCTGCGCCAGCTTGGCGTGCATGATGTCCTGACAACTTCGGCCGGAGACGACGGCATCGTCGCCGCGCTGATCGAATGGTTTGCCACGCATGACTGAATCTTCTGTACCTGTCGTCACCCGTACGCCGCGCCGCATCAGCCTCGCGCTGATCGTCGCCCTCATCGCGCTCGGGGTTTCCGGCTGGCAATGGTATGAGACCCGGCGCGTTCTCGATCGCGCCGAGCTCGACCTGGCCAAACGGCTGGCGGAAACCTCCGGCCTGAGCGTCTCCGCGCGGGCCGCGCAATCGCAGAGCCAGCAGGCCATCGACCAGCTCGCCACCCGCCTGAACCAGACCGAAGCGCGCGTCGCCGAGTCCGCCGGCCAGTACGCGACGCTGCAGTCGATGTACGCCGAGCTGACCAAGAACCGGGAAGACTGGCAGCAGGCTGAAATCGAACACGCACTGACCATCGCCAGCCAGCAGCTCGAACTGGCCGGCAATGTGCCGGCCGCCATCGCCGCGCTGGAAAACATCGACGCCCGTCTGGCCAACCAGGACAAGCCGCAATACATCGCGCTGCGCCGCGGCATCGGCCACGATCTGGAAGCGCTGAAGGCGCTGCCGTATGTCGACGTGGTCGGCCTGTCGGTCAAGCTGGACCGGCTGGTCTCCGGCGTCGACACCCTGCCGCTGGTCGTCGACGGCCACCGCGTGGTGGAAACGGCGGCGAACGGCAAGGCCGCCACGCCGCCCGCGACGGCACCGGCCACCAGCCGCTGGCGTGAAATCACCCGCGAGCTGTGGAACGGCTTTACCGGTCTGATCCGCATCCAGAACATGGACAAGCCGGATGCGCTGCTGCTGTCGCCCGAACAGGCGTTCTTCCTGCGCGAAAACCTCAAGCTGCGCCTGCTCGATGCCCGTCTGGCCCTGCTGCAGCGTGACTCGCAGGGCTACACGACCGATCTGGGCCAGGCGCAGGACTACGCGCGCCGCTACTTCGACACCCAGACCCAGCAGACGGCGCAATGGCTGCAACTGCTCGACAATGTCGCCAGCAGCCCGGTCAGCACCGATATTCCCAGTCTTGATGCCAGCCTGAAGGCGGCACGGGCGCTGCTGACGCCGCTGGCCAAGCCGGGGAGCGCGTCATGAAGTGGGTGTTGTGGCTGGTCGGCCTGTTTGCCGTCGCTGTCGGCTTTGCGCTGTTCGCTGAAGTCAGTAAGGGTTACGCGATCCTGATCCTGCCGCCGTACCGGGTGGAGCTGTCGCTGAACCTGATGGTGGTCCTGCTGCTGGCGGCAGTGATCGCAACCTACCTGATCCTGCGTGCGCTGAGCATTGCGCTGTCGCTGCCGGAACGGGTCAAGCGCTTCCAGCGCCAGAAAAAACTCGACGCGGCGCGCCACGCGCTGCGCGATGCGACGCTGTCGCTGTTCGAAGGCCGCTACCAGAAGGCCGAACGCGAGGCGATCAAGTCGGTCGACAACGAGAGCGACGCGCAGAATCGCGCCATTGCCCTGCTGGTCGCGGCCCGTGCCGCCCATGCGGTCAAGGATGCCGGCAAGCGCGACAGCTATCTGGTCCGGCTGGAGAACGAGGGCGAGGCGGCCGAACTGGCCCGCTGCGTCAGCGCCGCCGAATTCCTGCTGGAGGACAAGCAGTACGTCGCGGCTCGCGCCGTCATCGACCGCGCGCGCCAGCTGTCGCCGAACCTGACCGCCGCATTGCGGCTCGAACTGCGGCTGAGCCTGGCCCAGGGCGCGCCGGATGCCGTGCTGGCCCTGACCGAGAAACTGCTGAAGGCCGAGGCCATCAGCCCGGAACAGGCACGCCGCTACCGGCTGGCCGCCTGGCGCCAGCAGATGGGTGGCCTGATCGACGCCGAGGAACTCAAGCGCTGGTGGAGCAAGATTCCGGCGCAGGAGCGCGAGAATGACGAGTTGCGCATCGCCGCCGCCCAGCACGCGCATGAACTCGGCGACACGCCGATGGCGGTCGATTTCCTGACCCGGCGCCTGGATGCCAGCTATTCCAGCGAACTGGCCGGGGAACTGGGCCGCTACGTTGCCGACCTCGACGACGAGGGTCGTCTGGCGCTGGCCAAGCGGGCAGAGAAGTGGCTGGAAACCGAACGCCGCGATCCGCGCCTGCTGCTGACGCTGGGCCGGCTGGCCGTCGCCCAGAAGCTCTGGGGCAAGGCACAGGGCTATCTGGAAGCCAGCGCCACGCTGGACCCGGCCCTGGCGACACATGCCGAACTGGCCAAGCTGTTCAAGCGCCTCGACCGCGATGAAGAGGCCCGTCGCCACTTCGACGAATGCGTGCGACTGGCACTGGCACAAGCCGGCTGAGCCGGGAACACGTCTGAATGAGAACAGGCCGGCATATGCCGGCCTGTTCTCATTTTCAGGCGTCAACCATCCGTATCCCGCGTCTTCGCCACCGCCTTCAGCCAGCCGGCGTACAGCGTCGCGCGCCGGTCCTCGGCCATGGCCGGAACGAAGCGGGCCTGGCGCCGCCACAGCGCCGACAGCTCGGCCAGGTCGCGGTACCAGCCGCAGCCGAGCCCGGCCAGCCACGCAGCGCCCAGGGCCGTGGTTTCGCTGGTACCCGGGCGTTCGACATCCACGCCGAGCATGTCGGCCAGAAACTGCATCAGCCAGTCATTGGCGACCATGCCGCCATCGACGCGGATCGATGCCGGGCTGGCGCCATCGGCGCGCATCGCATCGAGCAGGTCGCGACTCTGGTAGCAGACCGATTCCAGCGCCGCACGCACGATATGGCTGATGCCGGAATCCCGCGTCAGGCCGGTAATGGCGCCACGCGCCAGCGGGTCCCAGTACGGCGCACCCAGGCCGGTGAAGGCCGGCACCAGATAGACGCCGCCGGTCGAGTCGACCTGCCGCGCCAGGCCTTCGGTATCGCCGGCGTGCTCGATCAGCTTCAGCGCATCGCGCAGCCATTGCACCGCCGCCCCGGCAATAAAGATGCTGCCCTCGACCGCGTAGGTCGGCACGCCGTCCAGCCGGTAGGCGACCGTGGTCAGCAGCCGGTGGCGGGAACGCAGGGCCAGGCTGCCGGTATTCATCACCATGAAGCAGCCGGTGCCGTAGGTGGACTTGACCATGCCCGGCTCGAAGCACGCCTGGCCGACCGTGGCGGCCTGCTGGTCGCCGGCCATGCCGGTAATCGGCATCAGGTCGCCAAACAGCCGCGTCTGGCCGAAATCGGCTGCCGAATCGCGCACCTCGGGCAGCAGCGAGCGCGGGATGTCGAACAGCGCCAGCAGTTCGTCGTCCCACTGCTGGGTATGGATATTGAACAGCAGGGTACGGGCGGCATTGCTGGCGTCGGTCGCGTGGACGCGGCCCTCGGTCAGCCGCCACAGCAGAAAGCTGTCGATGGTGCCGAACGCCAGTTCGCCGGCCTCGGCCGCCGCACGGGCGCCGGGCACGGTTTTCAGCAGCCATGCCAGCTTGGTCGCGGAAAAATACGGGTCGAGCAACAGGCCGGTGCGCTCGGCGATCCTGTCCTCGTGTTCGGCCAGCGCCTCGCAGTCGGCGGCGGTACGCCGGTCCTGCCAGACGATGGCGTTGTGCAGCGGGCGGCCGCTGCGGCGATCCCACAGTACGGTGGTTTCGCGCTGATTGGTCACGCCGATGGCGGCAATGCGACTGCCGTCCTCCAGTTGCGACAGGGTTTCGCGCACGCAGTGGCGCACATCGTCCCAGATCCGCTCCGGGTCGTGTTCGACCCAGCCTGAGGCCGGATAGATCTGCGGCAGCTCCCGCCCGCTGCTGGCAGCGGCGTGGCCGTCGCGGGTGAAGGCAATGGCACGCGAACTGGTCGTGCCCTGGTCGATGGCCAGCAGGTATTCAGGCATTTTTCGGGCCGCAGGCAGGGATGGGCGAAGGCCCGATCCGGGTGGAGAAATGGACGTCGGTCATTTTATGTCAAACCTCGCCATTGCCGCCGTCTGTCGGTTTTTTCCTGGCGCCCTGTTTCGATTCCGAACCGGAACGCAGGGCAATGGTGCGGATGCTTTCGTTTGCGCACCCCTGTCAATCATGCTAAAAACATGTGATTCAAACGCAACACAAGATCCCAGCCAGATGAATCGCCTGCCGCGTCATGAACAGATCCTGAAGCTGGTACGGGCCAGCGGGTTCATGCCGATCGAGGAACTCGCCCGTCTGCTCGATGTCACGCCGCAAACCATCCGCCGCGACATCAATACCCTGTCCGAAGAAAACCTGCTGCGCCGTTTCCACGGTGGTGCCGCCCTCGGGCCCAGCGTCGAAAACGAGGAATACGCGACCCGCAAGGTCAAGAACCAGGCCGAAAAGACCCGGATCGCCAAGCTGGTCGCCGAGCACGTGCCGGACGACTGTTCGCTGTTCATGAGCATCGGCACCACGATAGAGGCTGTCGCACGCGAGCTGATCATCAATCACCAGCACCTGCGCGTCATCACCAACAACCTGAATATCGCCACCATCATTACCCGCCGCCCCGACTTCGAAGTCATCATTACCGGTGGCGTGGTGCGCAGCAAGGATGGCGGGCTGACCGGCATGGCGCCGGTCGACATGATCGAGCAGTTCAAGGTCGACTACGTGATCATGGGTGCCAACGGCATCGACAACGACGGCACGCTGCTCGACTACGACTATCGCGAAGTCCGCGCGACCAAGGCCATGATGAACAATGCCCGTCAGCGCTTCCTGGTCGTCGACTCGAGCAAGTTCGGCCGCAACGCGATGATGAAGGTATGCCATATCGGCGAGATGAACGCACTGTTCACCGACGACGAGCCGCCGGCCGAGCTGATGCCGCATCTGAACGAGAACAGCGTGCGCCTGTTCGTGGTCGAAGGTCAGCCGGCTCCCGTGCGCGGATAAGTCCCCCGCGCATTGCGGACAGCAGAACGCCGGGCCATGCCCGGCGTTCTGCTGTCCGCTTACAGCACCGGACGGCGCTTGCCCGGCGTGTGCTCGCTGGTTTCCGAACGCACCACCAGCAGCGGCATGTCGGCCTGACGCATGACCGACTCGGCCACACTGCCAAGCATCATGTGCATCAGTCCGCTGCGGCCATGCGTGCCCAGCACCAGCAGATCGGCCGGCACGCTGCGCGCATAGTTCAGCAGCCCGTCGGCGATTTCATCGCCACCACCCCAGCACTCGGCGATGAACAGCGACGGTTCCAGACCGGCGGCGCGAGCCTGCGCAGCGGCCCCTTCCAGCCGCGCCTCGCCGTGACGGTGAGCCAGTTCGGCCAGCTTGGCCTTGTCAGCCAGCACCACTTCTTCCAGTGCCAGTTCGAACAGATTGACGATATGCACCAGGTGCAGTTGCGCACCTGCCAGTTTCGCCACTGCGATGGCCTGTTCGAGCGCTTGCGACGCGTTGTTGCTCTCGTCGATCGACGCAACGATGTGCTGGTACATGAGGACTCCTTGGATTTTCACGATGACTGGACGCCGGCACGGCCCGATGCCCTGTCTCCACATCATTTTCCCATGATGGGGCTGCACCGGCGGCAGGCGAAAACACCTTCTCTCCCCCTGCCGGCCGACCGGGCCCGGCAACCGCTGTCACGGCCGGTTCATTAACGGCAGGGAAACCGATACGTGCGGGAATGATGGCAATGAGGATAACGCAATCCCCCGGCCCGCCGCGACGGCAGCTGTCATATTCGGCAAACGATTTGACGTGAAGCAAGCGCCAACCGTGACTATGCTCAAGTGATCATCGAATCGTTGTCCTCCGGCTTGAGCAGGAAAAGGAGACTGCCATGTTGACCAAGTCCACACTCGCAGCCGTTCTGGCACGGCTGACCGGCCCCGGCTTCCAGGTGAAATGGTGGGACGGTGATGTCCGCCGCTACGGCGGGGACGAGCCTGCGTTCAGCCTGAATTTCCATGCCGAACCGGCCTTCAACGCCGAAGATCCCATGGTATCGCTGGGCGAAGCCTATATGGATGGCGTGCTCGACTTCGATGGCGACTGGAATGCCATGCTGGGGCTGATCAACAGCAACCGGCAGATACTGGACGGTCCGCTGGCGCGGGTGGCCGGTGTGGCACGCACGCTCGACCGGCTGCGGCTGCGGGCGAGGCAGAAGGAAAACATCGCCCATCATTACGATATCGGCAACGATTTCTACCGCATGTGGCTCGATCCGGACATGAACTACTCGTGTGCGTATTTCGCCACAGCGGACATGACGCTGGAGCAGGCACAGCAGGCCAAGATCGACCATATCCTCGCCAAACTGTGCCTGAAACCGGGCGAACGACTGCTGGACGTCGGCTGCGGCTGGGGCGCCCTGCTGATCCGCGCGGCCCAGCGCCACGGCATCTGCGGCGTCGGCCTGACCCTGTCTGCGGAACAGGCCGACGCCGGCCGCGCACGCCTTGCCAAAGCCGGTCTGTCGGACCGAATCGAGATCCGGCAGATGGATTACCTCGACCTGTCCGGTGCCAGCGACCGTTTCGACAAGGCGGTCAGCGTCGGCATGTACGAGCATGTCGGTGAACGGCATGCCGCCCGCTATTTCGCCCGTGTCGCCGATGTGCTCGAACCGGGCGGCCTGTTTCTGCTGCATACCATCGTCGGCCATACCGACGATGGCAACACCAACCGCTGGGTCGAGAAGTACATTTTTCCCGGCGGCGAAATCCCGTACCTGCCGCGGCTGGCCGATACCGCCGCAAAAACCGGCTTCTTCCTGCTGACGCAGGAAAGCCTGCGCCTGCACTACGCCGCCACCCTGGCGCACTGGCGCGCCAATTTCGACCGTCATCTGGATGCGGTCCGTGCCCGTTTCGATGAACGCTTCGTGCGCATGTGGACGCTGTACCTGCGCGGCAGCGAGGCGTCATTCCGTGGTGGCGGGCTGGATCTGGGCCAATTCCTGTTCTCGCGCGGACTGGCCGCACATCCGCCGCGCCATCAGGCGCATCTGTACAACGGCGGGGAGCCGGTGCTGTGGTAGCTCAGGCCACGCCATGGCGACGGAACCACTCCAGCATGCGGCGCCAGCCATCCGTGGCGGCGCTTTCCCGGTAACTGGCCCGATAGTCGGCAAAAAAGGCATGCGGCGCATCGGCATAGATGACGATTTCGCTACCGCTGGCACCGATTTCCGCACGCATGCGCTCGACAGTATCGAGCGGAATCCCGCTGTCGGCCCCGCCATACAGGCCAAGCACCGGCACCCTGAGCCCGGCGCCGATATCGACCGGCTGCTGCGGCGTCAGCGCCGTGTGCTCACCGACCAGCCGGCCATACCAGGCGGCAGCGGCCTTCAGCGTCGGCCGGTGTGCCGCATACAGCCAGGCGATGCGCCCGCCCCAGCAGAACCCGGTAATGGCCGCACGCCCGGTATCGCCATGGCTGTGGGCCGCGGCCCAGGCCAGTGCCGCGTCGAGATCGGACAGCACCTGCGCATCCGGCACCCGGCTCACCACCGTGTCCATGATGGTCGCGATGTCACTGATCCGCGACACGTCTCCTTGGCGAAAATACAGTGCCGGTGCCACTGCGCAGTAGCCGAGCCGGGCCAGCCGACGGCAGATATCCTGGATATGGGCGTGAATGCCGAAAATTTCCTGTACTACCAGCACAACCGGCCACGGACCGGGTCCGGTCGGCATGGCGCGGTAGGCCGGCAGCGCGACGCCATCGGCCGCCGGTATCGTGACCAGCCCGGCAACCAGTCCGTCCGACGGTGTGGTGATGACCGTGGCCTGCGCAACCGGCTGCACGGCCAGCGCAAAACCGCCGGCAGCCAGCGTGGTCAGGAAATCACGACGGGAAAAGGGGGGCATGACGGGCACTCCACGGCGGCAGGCAATGTTTCCGGTATCGCCTTCCGGTCGGCGTACGTCAAGCCCGGCTTGCCGGTCCGCGCCGGCCAAGGTAGAAAGACGGCGTGCGACCGCTTCCCGTTTCATCCCGACACCTGCTGCGCCCGCTGCTGATGCTTGCGGGCGGGCTGAGCCTCGCCCTCGGCATCCTCGGCATTTTCCTGCCGCTGCTGCCGACCACGCCGTTCGTGCTGCTGACCGCTGCCTGCTGGGCGCGTGCCTCACCGCGTTTCCATCGCTGGCTGCTCGGTCACCGCACTTTCGGCCCGATCGTCATCGCCTGGGAAACCCGGCGCGCGCTGCCGCGCCGCGCCAAGCGGCTCGGGCTGCTGCTGATGACGGCATCGATGTGGACGTCGATGTGGATCGTCCAGCAGCGCCCGTGGCTGGTGCTGATGCTGCTGCTTACCTGGCTCGTGGTCGGTGGCTGGCTATGGCGCCTGCCGGAAACGACAGCGGCGCCGGCACAGGCCGGCGCCGCTGTCGGCCGAAATGACTGACGTCATTCGCCCAGTGCGGCCAGCAGTTCGGCCTGGTGCTCGGCGGTCAGCGCGTCGGTCAGTTCGGACAGATCGCCATCCATTACCTGATCGAGCTTGTACAGCGTCAGGTTGATGCGGTGGTCGGTCACCCGGCCCTGCGGGAAGTTGTAGGTACGAATGCGTTCGCTGCGATCGCCGGAGCCGATCAGGCTCTTGCGCTCGGCGGCTTCCTTCTGCTGTTGCGCGCGCCGCTGCACGTCGGCGATGCGGGCCGCCAGCACGGCCAGCGCCCGCGCCTTGTTCTTGTGCTGCGACCGGTCGTCCTGGCACTCGGCGACGATACCGGTCGGCAAGTGGGTAACGCGAACGGCGGAGTCGGTCTTGTTGATGTGCTGACCGCCGGCGCCGCTGGCGCGATAGGTATCGATGCGCAGATCGGCCGGATTCAGGTTCACCTCTTCCAGCTCGTCGGCTTCCGGAATCACCGCCACCGTGCAGGCCGAGGTGTGGATGCGCCCCTGGGTCTCGGTGCTCGGCACCCGCTGCACGCGGTGGCCGCCGGACTCGAATTTCAGCCGCGAGTAGGCGCCGAAACCGGCAATGCGGGCGATGACTTCCTTGTAGCCGCCAAGGTCGTTCTCGCTGGCGCTGACGATTTCGACCTGCCAGCGGTTGCGTTCGGCATAGCGCGAGTACATGCGGAACAGGTCGGCGGCAAACAGGGCGGCCTCGTCGCCACCGGTGCCGGCGCGCACTTCGAGGAAGATGTTGCGTTCGTCGTTCGGGTCTTTCGGCAGCAGCAGCCGTTGCAGTTCGCGCTCCAGCGCATCGATCCGCGCGTCGGCATCGGCCAGCTCGGCTTCGGCCAGTTCGCGCATGTCCGGGTCGGACAGCAGCTCGCGCGCGGTGGCAATGTCGGATTCGGCCTGGCGGAAGGCCAGGTACTGCTCGACCACCGGGGTCAGCTCGGCGTGTTCGCGCGTCAGCTTGCGGTAGTTGTCGATGTCGTCGGTCACGGACGGCTCGCCCAGCAGACCGGTCACTTCATCGAGTCGGTCGGCAAGCTGTGCCAGTCTGGCGGCAATGGAAGGTTTCATGTGGGCGTTTGCTGCGAGTGAACGCAAAAGACGACCCGCCGGCGGCGGACCGTCGCCCGATGCGGGCATCGGGCAGGTGAATGAAGAAAACGGGGGCTCAGGGCAGGCGGACCCTGGCGGGACCACGATGCCGGTTTACCAGCCGGTACGGCACAACGGACCAGTCCGGGTACTCGCAGGCACGGGCGACACGCGGGAAGGACGGACCGAGGTACACGCCCTTCGGCGTCAGGTACCACGAAACGAACTGCCACACCGACGGGTCGGCGTAGTTGCATTCGTCGTCCTTCGCCGTCGGCATCATCATTTTCGGATACAGGCTCTTGAAGTGGTCGACCACCCATGGCGCGAACTGCTTGTCCCGGTAGCGGGAGAACGCATCGAAATCGCGGGTATGGCCGTTGCCGCCACGCAGATAGCGTACCGGCTTGCCACGACCGAGCCAGAGGATGTCCTCGAGATCCAGCTCGCGACCGCTGGCGACGTCGAGCGTCATCGGATTGTCGGCGAAATCCGGATGCGCGCCGCCGCAATCATACCGGCTGAACACGCTGAGGCTCAGCACGGCCGGATTGATGAAGCGGGGCGTGACCTTCTGCGTCATCTCGCCACCGTGGCTGCGCGCGCCGCCAAGCTGGCATTCGTAATAATTGCCGACACTCTGCCACAACCGGTTCATCAGCAGGCGGTTGATCCGCTTGCGGTCGCCTTCGGACCAGCCGTCAGTCAGCTGGAACATGCTGCTGCCGCTCCACGGGTCCTTCCACCACTGCAGGCCGTAGCCCATGAAACGCTCGTGGCTGCCCCGGTTGAACTGGTGGTCGGCCAGGCGCAGGAAGTCATACGGCGAACGGACCCGCAGCCGGTGCAGATAGGGGCTGTCGCGGTCGCCGTCCGGCAGCCGTGCCGGTGCCAGCGTGACCTTGTGCGTCTTGCCATGGTCCTGCCAGCGGCCCTGGAAGCGGTTGCCGCCGGCCGGATGCAGCACCAGCGCCGGCTGGCGGCGGCTGGCCTCGCGGCCGGCCTGCTCGACCAGTTTCAGCTCGCCGCTGGCCTCGTTGCGCTGGCCGGCCAGCACGATGTCCTTGCGGAACTTGCGATAGAAATAGCGCCCCTCGACTTCGTTCTGGGCGTTCCAGTCCAGTTCCATCAGCACTGGCGCATCGCCGACGCGGCCTTCCAGCAGCAGCGGCGCGGCGATGGCCGGAGCGTGCAGCAGGGGCAGCAGGCAGAGAAGCCAGAGCGAGCGAATCTTGGGCATGGGCGGAAACCGGTTGGACTAGTCGGCGTGCAGATCGTAAAGACGCGACACGGTGTCGATCAGATGGTCACGCTCGCCGCCGCTGGCCTGGGTCAGGGCCGTGGTCGGGGCATGCAGCAACTTGTTGGCCAGCTGACTGGACAGGGCTTCCAGCACGGCTTCCGGCGATTCACCCCTGGCCAGCCGCTTCATTGCCGCGTCCAGCGCATGCCGGCGGACCCGCTCGCCATGGTCGCGCAGCGCGCGCACCACCGGGACGGCGCGACGACTGTCGATCCAGCTGACGAATTCGCGGGTTTTCTCGGTAATGATGGCCTCGGCGGCTTCCGCTGCCATCCGCCGCTCCTCGCGACCGGACTCGACCACCTGGGCAATGTCGTCGACGGTATAGAGGAAAATGTCCGCCAGCTCGCCGACTTCGGCCTCGACGTCGCGCGGCACCGCCAGATCGAGCATGAACATCGGCCGGTGGCGGCGCAGCTTGATCGCGCGCTCGGCCAGGCCCTTGCCGAGAATCGGCAGCGGCGACGCGGTCGAGGTCACGATCACATCGTGATTGGCGAGAATGTCCGGCAGGTCGTTCAGCACCACGGCACGGGCGCCGAACTGGCGTGCGAGTTTTTCGCCGCGCTCCAGCGTCCGGTTGGCGATGGTCATGCCGCGCGGCGTGTGTGCGGCGAAGTGGGTCGCGACCAGTTCGATCATCTCCCCGGCGCCGATGAACAGTACGTTCAGGTCGCGGATCGAGCCGAAAATCTGCTCGGCCAGCCGCACGGCGGCGGCGGCCATCGACACCGAGTTCGCCCCGATCGCCGTCTGGCTGCGGACTTCCTTGGCCACGGCGAAGGTACGCTGGAACAGCTGGTTCAGCAGGGTGCCGAGGCTGCCGGCGGTTTCCGCCGCGCGCACGGCGTCCTTCATCTGGCCGAGAATCTGCGTTTCACCCAGCACCATCGAGTCCAGCCCGCTCGCCACGCGGAACGCGTGCCGGGCTGCGGCCTCGGTGTTGTACACGTACAGGTACGGCTCCAGCCGGTCCACCGGCAGCTGGTGGTAGTTCGCCACCCAGGCCAGCGTGTCGCGCACATCCGGCGCGTTACAGTAGATCTCGGTGCGGTTACAGGTGGACAGGATCGCCACTTCGTTCGCTGCGTGCGCGCCCACCATGCCCGACAGCGCGTCCCGCAGCCGCTCGGCCGGGAAGGCGAGCTGCTCGCGGATGGCGAGAGGCGCGGTCTGGTGATTGAGGCCGAAGGCTACGAGCGACATGTACGCTGGTCTTGAGTGAATGAAGACGAATGGGTAAGGGCAAACATTCTAGCGTAAGCACGCCGGTTATGCCGGTCGAAGCGCGCAGCGGCAGCCGGCGCTGACGTCATTATCGACCCGGTCGCTGATCGTTGCCGGAGAAACCGCTTTTCACATGCAGTTTTTCGCGCTGCAACAATCGGTTAGAATCGTGCCCATTTTTCACGCCACGCCGCCCCCCCGCCGATGACTGCCCCCGAAGTCCACCGATTGCGCGAAATACCTTACAACTACACCTCGTTCTCCGATCGCGAGATTGTTGCCCGACTGCTGGGCGAGGAGGGCTGGCACATCCTCGACGAACTGCGCAGCGAACGCCGCACCGGCCGTTCCGCGCGCATGCTGTTCGAAGTGCTCGGCGACATCTGGGTGGTACAGCGCAACCCGTACCTGCAGGATGACCTGCTGGAAAACCGCCAGCGCCTGACGCTGCTGGTCGAGGCCATGCGCCACCGGCTGGCCGAAGTGTCCAAGCGCCGCGCCGGCAACGAGAAGGTCGGCCGCCTGCTGACCGGCACCGAGGCCGCCGTCGATGCGTTCGAGTCCGGTTTCGACCAGGCCGACGCACTGCGCCGCAAGATCCTGAAGCGCATGGCCGGCATCACCCGCAAGGACAACATCTGTTTCGATGGCCTCGCCCGCGTGTCGCACGCGACCGACGCCACCGACTGGCGGGTCGAATTCCCGTTCGTGGTGCTGAATCCGGACAGCGAGGAAGAAATCGCCCGCCTGGTCGCCGCCTGTATCGAGCTGGAGCTGACCATCATCCCGCGCGGGGGTGGCACCTGTTACACCGGCGGCGCCATTCCGCTGACGCCGTTCGCGGCAGTGATCAATACCGAGAAGCTCGACCGCCATCAGGGCGTCGAGTACCTGACCCTGCCCGGGCTGGACCAGCCGGTCGCCACCATCCAGTGCGGCGCCGGTGTGGTCACCAAGCGGGTAGCCGAGGCGGCCGATGCTGCCGGGCTGGTGTTTGCGGTCGACCCGACCTCGATCGAGGCGTCCTGTATCGGCGGCAACGTGGCGATGAACGCCGGCGGCAAGAAGGCCGTGCTGTGGGGCACCACGCTGGACAACCTGGCGTCGTGGCGCATGGTCGACCCGGACGGCAACTGGCTGCTGGTCGAACGTATCGGCCACAACCTCGGCAAGATCCACGATGCCGAAATGGCCAGCTTCCGCCTGACCCGCCATACGCCGGACGGCAAGCAGTTGCTGTCGGAACAGCAACTGGACATCCCGGGCCAGGCCTTCCGCAAGGTCGGGCTCGGCAAGGACGTGACCGACAAGTTCCTGGCCGGCCTGCCCGGCGTGCAGAAGGAAGGCACCGACGGCATCATCACCTCGGCCCGCTTTATCCTGCACCGGATGCCGGCGCACACCCGCACCGTCTGCCTGGAGTTCTTCGGCACCGTGGCCCAGGCGACGCCGGCCATCGTCGAGATCACCGACCTGTTCAAGCCGGGCCATGAAGGCGACGCCGCCGGCGTGAAGCTGGCCGGTCTCGAACATCTGGACTGGCGCTATGTGCGCGCCGTCGGCTATGCGACCAAGGCCAAGAGCCGTGGCCGGCCGAAGATGGTACTGCTGGCCGACATCGTGTCCGACGACGAGAACGCGGTCGGCGACATGGCCAGCCGCATCGTGCGCATCGCCAATGCCCGCGTCGGCGAGGGCTTTATCGCCGTCACGCCGGAAGCGCGCAAGAAATTCTGGCTCGACCGCTCGCGCACGGCCGCGATCGCCCGCCATACCAATGCCTTCAAGATCAACGAGGACGTGGTGATCCCGCTGCCGCGTCTCGGCGATTATTCTGACGGCATCGAACGCATCAATATCGAGCTGTCGCTGAGCAACAAGCTGCGCCTGCTCGACGAACTGACCGAGTATTTCCACAGCCGGCTGCCGGTCGACAAGCTCGGCACCGATCTGCCGAGCCTGGAACTGATCGGCGATCGGCGTGAAACCGCGCTGGCGCTGATTGCCGAAACCCGCGCCCGCTGGCAGTGGGTCCTCGACCATCTCGATGCCCCGTTCGACGACTACCGCCAGCGCTATCCGCAGGCGCCGCTGGAGCCGGTCACCCCGCCGGAACCGCCGCATACGGTATTCCACGCGATGCGCGACTTCCTGCTGCGCGTCAGCTTCAAGCGCGAACTGCTGGCCGAGTTCGAGGCGCATTTCGGCGGCAACACCGATGCGTCCATTCTCGCCGCGATCCGCGCCATCCACGCCCGCATCCTGCGTGGCCGGGTGTTCGTCGCGCTGCACATGCACGCCGGCGACGGCAATGTGCACACCAACCTGCCGGTCAACTCCGACGACTACCAGATGCTGCAGACCGCCCATCGCGCCGTCGAACGCATCATGGCGCTGGCGCGCGGGCTGAACGGTGTCATTTCCGGCGAACACGGCATCGGCATCACCAAGCTGGAGTTCCTGTCCGACGAGGAAATCCGCCCGTTCGTCGAGTACAAGCAGCGGGTTGACCCGCACGGCCGCTTCAACAAGGGCAAGCTGCTGCCCGGCGCCGACCTGAAGAACGCCTATACGCCGTCGTTCGAACTGCTCGGCGCGGAAAGCCTGATTCTCGAACAGTCCGAGCTCGGCTCGATCTCGGACATGGTCAAGGACTGTCTGCGCTGCGGCAAATGCAAGCCGGTGTGCGCAACTCATGTGCCGCGCGCCAATCTGCTGTACTCGCCGCGCAACAAGATTCTCGGTGTCGGCCTGCTGACCGAGGCGTTCCTGTACGAGGAACAGACCCGGCGCGGTGTCAGCTTCAAGCATTTCGACGAGCTGTCCGACGTGGCCGACCACTGCACCGTCTGCCACAAGTGCGCGAACCCCTGTCCGGTCAAGATCGACTTCGGCGATGTCACCATCGCCATGCGCAACTTCCTGCGCCGCACCGGCAAGAAGAAATTCAATCCCGGCACCTTCGCCGCCATGGCCTTCCTGAACGCCAAGGACCCGGCGACGATCAAGACCCTGCGCCGTTCGATGATCGGCTTCGGTTACAAGGCGCAGCGGCTGGGTGTGAAGGTTGCCGGTTCGCTGGGGCTGACCCGCTCGGTTATCGAGGCACCGCCGGCCACGGTCGGCCGCCCCGACGTCAAGGCGCAGGTGGTGCACTTCTTCACCAAGCCGATGCCCGGCAATCTGCCGAAGAAGACCAGCCGCGCGCTGCTCGACATCGAAGATCCGGCCGTGGTGCCGGTGATCCGCAATCCGCAGCAGGCGGCCGAGGACAGCGAGGCGGTGTTCTACTTCCCCGGCTGTGGCTCCGAGCGGCTGTTCAGCCAGGTCGGCCTCGCCACCCAGGCCATGCTGTGGCATGTCGGCGCCCAGACCGTGCTGCCGCCCGGCTATCTGTGCTGCGGCTATCCGCAGAACGCGACCGGCAACGGCGACAAGGCCGACGTCATCACGACGGAAAACCGCGTGCTGTTCCACCGCGTCGCCAATACGCTGAACTACCTCGACATCAAGACGGTGGTGGTCAGCTGCGGCACCTGCTACGACCAGCTCGACAAGTACCAGTTCGACAAGATCTTCCCCGGCTGCCGCATCATCGACATCCATGAATACCTGCTGGAGAAGGGCGTCCACATTGAGGGACTGGCCGGGGTGCAGTATCTGTACCACGACCCGTGCCATACGCCGATGAAGACCCAGCAGCCGATCAAGACCGTCAACGGTCTGCTCGGTGGCGGCGTGGTGCAGAGCGAGCGCTGCTGCGGCGAGTCCGGCACCCTGGCGGTGTCGCGCCCCGACGTGTCGACCCAGCTCCGCTTCCGCAAGGAAGAGGAGATCAACCGGGCGCGCGATATCGCGGCGGAAAAGGCCGGCGAAGCGGCGCAACAGGTCAAGATCCTGACCAGTTGCCCGTCCTGCCTGCAGGGGCTGTCGCGCTATCAGGACAGCACCGGCATTGAAGCCGACTATATCGTGGTGGAAATGGCCAAGGCGGTGCTCGGTGACAACTGGATGGCCGACTATGTCGCCCGGGCCCGCGATGGCGGCGTGGAACGGGTGCTGCTGTAGACCGGTGCGATCGGGTGGCCTCCGGGCCACTCAATCGACGAAGATCTCGATCCGTTCCTTGCCTTTGCCGACGTTTTTGCGTTTCAGCGTGATCCGGCCGATTTCGCCGGTACGACGCAGGTGGGTGCCGCCACAGGGCACCCGGCCGACGCCGGCGATTTCCCAGTAGCGCCGCTCGGCCGCTTCGTCGCTGAAGGCGCTGACGATCGGCTGATCGGCCGCGACCAGGCTCGCCAGGGCCGGTTCCAGCGCAGCGAACAGCACGCTGATATTGCTGTCATGCAGAAAGTCGATGCGCGCCTTGTCGGCGGCAATGTGAGCGCCGATCTTGCCGATGCCCGGCACCCGGGCGCTGACCAGCTCCAGCACGATCTCGGCGGCGAAATGCAGTCGCATCAGCCGGTAACGCCGGTCCCAGTCGATCTCGATCCGTGCCGGGTCGCCGGCGTTCAGCCCGTGCCCGTCCGCCAGCGTATACACGATGTCGCGCCCGGCCTTGCGTGCCGCCAGCACCGGCTGCCCGGCCAGTGTGCCGCTGTCGCTTTCCTGCCCGCCCGACTCCGCGTAGAAGATCGTCGCCTCGACGGTCACCTCGTTGCCGTTTACCGTCGCCACGCGGGTGTCGAGCCCTGTGCAGTACGGGTCCTGCCAGAATGCCTTGACGGTCATGCTCGCTCCTGCCGGGCCTGTGCCCGCTTTTTCCTATCGTCGTTCGGCGTCGCCCTGCCAGACTTCGCCTTCCACCAGTACCGAATGCGCCGGGCCGGCCAGCCACAACTGCCCGTCCTGGATTGTCGCCTGCAACTGCATCCCGCGCTGGGTCAGCGTGGTCAGCTGCGCCAGCGTGTCCGGCGGGATGCTGATCACGGTCAGGTTCTCCAGCCGGCTGACCTTGCTCTGCATGCCCTGCCACCAGACGTCGGCGGCACGACCGCCATAGCAGTACAGCCAGACCCGGTCGGCGCGGGCGCAGGCTTTTTTCAGCCGCTTCTCGTCCGGCTCGCCCAGATCGATCCACAGTTCGATCTCGTCGCCGTAGTTCTTCTGCCACAACTCGGGCTCGTCATCGGCGATCAGGCCCTTGGTAAAGGCCAGCCGCTCGCTGGCGTGCAGCGCGAACACGGCCAGTCGCAACATCATCCGTTCGTCGGTTTCCGACGGATGACGGGCCAGCGTCAGGCTGTGGCTGGCGTAATAGCCCCGATCCATGTCGGAAATATCGAGATCGGCTTTGAAAATGGTGGCTTTGAGCGCCATGGGGACTTCCGGGCAAAAGATCGAGTTTACCGGTCCGCGCGGCTTGCCGCCTTGTCTTGTGTGCCATGCTGGCGCGTTCCCGGCTTCCGTGGCAGGGTTTGCCACCCTGATATTGTCATTCCGGAGCCGCCATGCCGTCCCCCAGACTGGAAATCCACTATTGCACCCAGTGCCGCTGGCTGCTGCGCGCCGGCTGGATGGCGCAGGAACTGCTGACCACCTTCAGCGACGGCGAACTGGCCGAAGTCGCGCTGATTCCGGCGCGCGGCGGGCTGTTCCGCATTCTGCTCGATGGCGAGCAGCTATGGGATCGCAAGGAAGAAGACGGCTTTCCGGATATCAAGACCATCAAGCAGCGCGTGCGCGACCGCCTGTTTCCGGACCGCCCGCTCGGCCACAGCGACCGGCCCGGCAAGGCCGAAGCCGACTGAAATCGGGACCGGCCAGCAGTTGACGCCCAAGAATGGTGCCATGTGGTCGATATAGCGGATATTGGAAACAGCTAGAGAATGCCATGCTGATCAACACCAACACCGCCCAGACGACCGCCGCCCAGAGCGCCAGTGCCAAAACCGATGCGACGGCATCGGCGCAGGCGCAACGCCAGAGTGTGCTGGCGCCGCTGGTCGAGGATGTGCGTGTCACGCTGAGCAACGAGGCACGCAAGGCCAGTCTGTCGCTGAACACGCTGAGTCGCACCACCAGGAGTCAGGCCAGCGAGCAGTCCAAGGCCATGGCACGCCAGCGGCTGGAGCAGTTGAAGGAACGCGTGCGCCTGATGCGCCAGTTGATGATCGGCATGACGCCGGCACAGAAGAAGGCCATGGCGCCGCAATTGAAGGAAATGGCGCGCGAGCTCAAGCAGATTGCCCAGCAGCTCGGCCAGTCGAGCGGGGACTCGTCGTCGGCCAGCAGTGGCAGCGTGTCCGGTGGCAGCAGCGATGGCGGGGCGTCGGCCAGCGCCAGTGCCGATGCCTCCGGCGCGGCCTCAGCCGCCGCAGCGGCCGAGACCGGTGGCGAGTCCGCCGGCGCAGGCGATGAGGCTGCCGCGCAGGCCGCCGCCGAGGTGCCGGTCGACAGCGAGCCGGCTGCCGCCACCAGCGACGAGGGCGGCGAGGAAGACGGCAGCAGCGGCGACGACACCGGCAAGGAAGCCGCCACCGCGGCTGCGGCAGGCACCGCCGGCGCCACCGCCACCCAGGCCGAGCAGGACGCGAACCGCGCCGCCGGCACTGATCAGACCTCGCGGATTTCGCTGTCGCCGTCCAGTGAAAAGAAGCTGAACCTGTCGCCGGAAGATGCGGCCAAGATCCGCGAAGTCATGCAGATGTTGCGCAATATGGTCAAGGATGTGCGCCGCGCCGCGCCGAACGACGCTTCGGCGCGCGATGCCGACAAGATCCTCGCCTCGCTGAACGAGTCGATGTCCGGCGCCGGCATCAGCATCAATATCAAGGCTTGACGCGCGACTGCGGCAGTTCGTGATAATCCTCGCTGCGCGGCATGTCATCGAAGATGGCCTGCAGCTCGGCCGGCGGGGTGGTCAGTTTGCGCGTCGACAGGTCCAGCCACGCGCCGGCGACTTCGTAGTGCGCCGCCAGCTTGCCGTCGTCGCGCACCATCTGCTGACGCAGCACCCAGCGCTGATGGTCCGCTGACGAGGCCACCAGCACCACGTCGATATCCAGTCGCATGCCGAGTTTCACTTCGCGCAGATATTCGGTCGTTTCCTTGAAAATGACCGGACCGAATCCAAGCTGGAAAAAGCGGTCCGCACCGAAGCCGGCATCCTGCAGCCACTCCAGGCGGGTATGGGTGCACAGATCGGCGTAGGCGGTATGCCGCATGTGCTGGTTGGCATCGATATCCGACCAGCGGATCTCGACCTGTTTGTGGTATCGGGACATGAACGGCCTCCAAAAAAGAACGGTCGTGCTATTTTTATGTGAGACGGAACGAAAGGGCAAGCCATTTATGAGCAAGGGCGATGACACCCGGGCGCTGATTCTGCGCCAGGCCAGCGATCTGGCCAGCGAAGTCGGCATCTCCGGTCTGACGCTGGGTGCGCTGGCCGAACGCAGCGGCCTGTCGAAAAGCGGCCTGTTCGCCCACTTCGGGTCCAAGGAAGAGCTGCAACTGGCCACCGTCCGTGCCGTGCAGGCGCGCTTTGTCGACGATATCGTGCGCCCGGCACTGGCGCATCCGCGCGGTCTGGTGCGCCTGCGCGCGCTGTTCGATGGCTGGCTGCACTGGATTGCGCACGGCCCGTTTGCCGGCAGTTGCCCGCTGCTGGCTGCCGCCTCCGAGTTCGACGACCAGCCGGGGCCGATCCGCACCGCACTGGTCGACGGCCAGATCTGGCAGCGTGATGCACTGATCCGTGCCCTGGAGCTGGCGATCGCCAGCGGCGAGCTGCCGCCGGCTTTCGACTGTGTGCAGGCCGCCTTCGAGCTGCGCGGGCTGCTGTATGCGGCGCATCACGACCTGCGCCTGCTCAATGACCCGCGCGGCATCGACCTGGCGCAGCGCGGCTTCGAGCGAGTGATCGCCGCCCGGCCTGGCGATCAGTAGCCGACGGTAAAGCGCTGGCGATGGTGGCGCGGCGTCTCCGCCTCGTCGACCAGTGCCACTGCCAGATCAGCCACGCTGATTCGCGCCGGACCGGCTTCGCCCATCAGCACCTGGTCGCCCCCCACGCGGTACTGGCCGGTGCGCGTGCCCGGTTCCAGAAACACCGGCGGCGACAGGAACACCCAGTCGAGCACGCTTTCCTGACGCAATTCGGTCAGCACGTCGCGCGCACCGAGCGCACCCTGCTTCCATTCGGCCGGAAAATCGTCGGTATCGACCAGTTGCACGCCCGGGGCGATTTCCAGGCTGCCGGCGCCGCCGACCACCAGGTAACGCGCGACGCCAGCCTGTTTGACGCCGGCGGCGATGGCGCGCGAACCGGAGACGAACTGGGCGTAGATATCCGGGTTGCCCCAGCCAGGATTGAAGGCACTGAGCACGGCGTCGTGGCCGGCCACGGCGGCGGCGACCTGCGCCGCATCCTGCGCATCGGCACGGACGGCATGCAGTTGTGGGTGTTGCGGCAGCTTTTCCGGGTGACGGACCAGGGCCGTCACCTGATGGCCACGTTGCAGCAATTCGGTCAGCAGCGCGGTGCCGACAAAGCCGGTGGCGCCGATCAGGGCGATTTTCATGAATGTCTCCGGTAAGTTCCAGGTGATGATGCATGGTAGACCCTTGACACCGGGCTGATTAGCCGTCGACATTCGCTTTATCTGTTTAGCAGGACTTAACAATGGACGCGCTGCGCAGCATGGCGATCTTCGCCACCGTGGTCGAGCAGGGATCGATGCGTGCCGCCGCGCGCGTGCTCGGCATCACGCCGTCGGCAGTCAGTCAGCAGATCGCCCAGCTGGAGCGCGATTGTGCGGTCACCCTGCTGTACCGCACCACGCGCAAGCTGACCCTGACCGAGGCCGGGCAGATGTTCTACGACGGCTGCGCCGACATGCTGGCGGCGGCACGGCGGGCCCGGACGCGGCTGGCCGAGCTGCGCGACACACTGAACGGCGAGCTGCGCATGACTGCCCCGGTCGGTTTTGTCGGCCGGATGATCAGCGACGCGCTGGCGCCGCTGCTGGCGGCCAACCCCGGCCTGACCCTGACCCTGATCGTCAGCGATGAACGCATCGACCTGATCGGCGAGCGCATCGATCTCGCGCTGCGGGTCGGGCAACTGGAAGACTCGACCCTGATCGCCCGCCAGCTGGCGCGCTGCGACAGCCTGCTGGTGGCCTCACCGGCCTACCTGGCGCGCCATCCGCCCTTGCTGACGCCGGAACAGCTGGTCCGGCACACCTGGCTGCTGCTGGATGTCGGTCAGGGCGCACAGATGCCCGGCTTCAGCGGTCCGGATGGCCAGACCTTCACCCTGCGGGTCGAACCCCGGGTCCGCAGCAACAATATCCTGCAGGTACGTTCCTTCACCTGTGCCGGGCTCGGGCTGTCGGTGCAGCCGGAAACGGAGATCCGCAACGAGCTGGCGCGCGGCGAACTGGTGCGCGTGCTGCCGGGCTGGAGCCTGCCGCAGATGGGCATCTACGCGGTCACGCCGCGCCGGGACGCACAGCCGGCCAAGGTCCGCCACGCCATCGCCGCGCTGCAGGACTATTTCGCCCGGCAGGCAGGCTGACGCCAGCGCTCAGCGCTGCTGCCAGAGCGTGTTCACTTGCTGCGAGGCCGCGTCATAGTTGCGGCGCGCCTGCTCCATTTGCAGTTGCGCCGCGGACAATTCGTTCTGCGCCGTCTGTTGCGCATTCTGCGCATCGATCAGCCGTTTGTCGGCGGTGTCCTTGGCCGTGGTGGCGGTCTGCAGGCGACGCTCGGCATTGCTCATGCCGTCGCGTGCCTGCTGGAACACGACCTGGGCACGATAGATCTGGTCTTCAATCGGCGGATTGGCCGCATGGACGGCCAGCGTGGCGCCGGCCAGCAGTCCGGCGAGGCAAAGTTTCTGGATCATGGCGGGGCCCTGGAGAAAGAGGAATCACTGTAGCAGAACCCCGCCGGCAGACAAATCGGCAGCCCCGGCCGCCACCGGCTTGTGCATTTCCTTCATTTGCACAGCATTTTTAAATGTTTGTCGTTTGCCGGGGGGCAGCGAATGATCACGGACCTGAATTCTGCATCCGGACCGAACGCGTCATGACCCCGATTTCCCCCGCCGCCACGCCATCGTCGTGGCCACACCCCCCCTCCCTCGACGCACTGGAAGCCCGGCTGCGACAGGATCTCGACTGGCTGTGCCGCCCGGCAAAAGCCTGGGTACCGTCCCGCGGACGCGGCGTGCTCGACGTGGCCATCATCGGTGGCGGCATGGCCGGGCTGACGCTGGCCGCCGCGCTCAAGCACCAGGGCATCCAGGCGATTGCCTTCGACCGTGCGCCGCAGGGTTTAGAGGGGCCGTGGGCAACCACGGCGCGCATGGAAACCCTGCGCTCGCCAAAGGAACTGACCGGCCCGGCGCTCGGTCTGCCGGCCCTGACCTTCCGCGCCTGGTACGAAGCGCAGTTCGGACTGGCGGCCTGGCAGGCCCTGGACAAGATTCCGCGCCTGCAGTGGATGGATTACCTGCGCTGGTATCGCCGCGTGCTGGAGCTGGACGTACGCAACCGCCAGCGGGTGGTCGACGTGCGACCGCGCGCGGACGGCAAGCTGGTCTCGCTGCAGCTGCGCGACGAGCAGCAGCAGGACCGGCCGTATGAAGTACTGGCCCGGCATGTGGTGCTGGCCACCGGCCATGACGGCCTCGGCGGCCCCTGGCTGCCGGACTGGGCCGCACAATTGCCGCGCGACCGCCGGGCCCATTCCTCGGACGACTACGACGTCGCCGCACTGCGCGGCCGGCGGGTGGTGGTCATCGGCGGCGGCGCCTCGGCCATGGACAGCGCCGCCACCGCGCTGGAAGCCGGTGCCGCGCGCGTCGATCTGCTGATCCGCCGCGATGACCTGCCGCGCATCAACAAAAGCAAGGGTGCCGGCAGCCCGGGCATGCTGCACGGCTACTGGCAACTGGCCGACGAGTGGAAATGGCGCTGGCGTCACTACATCAACGAGCAGCAGATTCCGCCACCGCACAACAGCACGCTGCGCGTGTCGCGCCATGCCAATGCCCATTTCCATTTCGGCACACCGGTGCGCTCGGCGTCACAGCGGGCCGACGGCGCCCTGCGGCTGGACACCGCCCGGGGACCGCTGGCGACCGACTTCGTGATTTTCTGCACCGGCTTCCGCACCGACTGGCAGCAGCGGCCGGAATACGCCGCCATCGCGCCGCATGTGCGACTGTGGCAGGACCGCTACCAGCCACCGGCCGGGCTGGAAGACGCCGAGCTGGCCGGTTCGCCGGACGTGGGCAGCCTGTTCGAGTTCCGGCAGAAGACCGATGGCGCCTGCCCCGGTCTGGAACGCATCCATGCCTTCTGCTACCCGGCCGCCCTGTCCCAGGGCGCCGGTGCCGGCGACATCCCGCAGATCAGTGTCGGCGCCCAGCGCCTGGCCGAGGGGCTGGCCGCCAGCCTGCTGCTGGAAGATGCGCCGCTGCACTTCGCCGCGCTGCAGCACTATGACGATCCGGAGCTGCTCGGCAATGAATGGGCGCCGGCCACCTTCCCGGCCTACGAGGACGACAGCGAGCTGGTGTCGTAACCGCACGCAGCATGAAAAATGGCCAGGCCCGCATCCGGTGATGCGGGCCTGGCCATTGGTGTGAATGCCGCAGTACTCAGACGACGGCCGGCGCCTCCGGCTCGCCCAGGCTCAGCATCAGCCGGTTGGCCCAGTTGAAGAATGCGGCACCATGGATGACGTCGGCAATGGCCAGGTCGTCCAGCCCGGCCGCGCGCAGCCGTGCGGTCTCCGCCGCACCGAAGGTCGACGGGGTGGCCGACAGCGCGATCGATGCGGCGACGATGGCGTTCCAGCGTTCCCCCAGATCCGCCCTCACGCCGTCATCGAGCAGACGCTGCACGTCGTCGTCACGGTGCGAGAAATGGGCGGCGAAGCGCGCATGGACCGACGCGCAGTACAGGCAGCCGTTGTAGCGCGATGTCGCCGCGGCCGACAGTTCGCGCTCGGCGCGCGGCAGGCCGGCATCCGGGTTGTAGAAAATGTCCTTGTCGGTCCGGGTGCGCGCGCCAAGGGTGTCCGGGTCGCGCGCCAGCAGGCGGAAGTACGCCGACCTGGCCCGGGCGGCATCGACCAGCCCGGCGCGGTGACGATCGGTCAGTTCCGCTTCCGGCAGCGGTTCCAGCCACGGCAGCCATTCCAGTTGCTCACGGGTAAAGGCCAGCGGCGGCCGGTTGTCCGGATGGGTCAGCAGGGTGTCGGTCATGCCAGGGCTCGCTGCGGGGAAAGGTGGGCGGCCAGGACCTGCAGGCCGGAAACGACGCGGATCTGGAAGGCCAGGAAGGCCACGATCTGCGCCAGGATGACGATGTCGGTCGCCGACCAGCCGGTGTCGAGCAGTGCCTGCAGATCGGCCGCTGCCGCGTCACGCGGATGGAACACCAGCAGGTGCGCATGCCCGAAACCCGCCGCCAGGCGCTCGCCCAGCAGCAGGCGCTGCGCCGGGTCGGCCCGCCAGCGCGGCCCGTCGACATCCTCGACGCTCAGCGGACCGGCCGGATAGTGCCCGTACGGGCCCTGGCCTGCCGCCTGTGCCGCGATGGCCGCGACAGCAACCGCCAGCCCGGCATCCCGTTGCGCCAGGGCGTCGGCGTAAAAGCGGGCAGCATCGCCCTGGCGATGCAGGGCGGCGACAAAGGCGGCAATGGCGAAACGTTCATCGGCATCGACCTGGCCGGGCACCGGCGCGGCCGGCGCGAACAGCGCCAGATAACTCTGCTGTGCGTGCAGTCGCGCCTGCGGGCGCTGCGAGCGCAATCGGTCGATGGCGTCGCCCGGCTGGACGCCGGCCAGCTGGTCAATGACATCGGAAGGGGGAGATAAGGTCATGCGGCTTCCAGGCAAGGTGAAGGATGAAGGACAGGGCGCGGATGGCCCTGACCGGGAATGGCGGCCAGCAGCTCGCGGGTGCAGTCGCTGCCGGGGCGGAGGAACACGTCCTCGACCCGGCCGCAGTCGACCTGGCGGCCGCCATGCAGCACCGACACCGTGTCGGCGATCTGCCTGACCACTGCCAGGTCGTGGGAAATGAACAGATAGGTCAGGCCGAGGTCGCGCTGCAGGGTCTCCAGCAGGTCGAGGATCTGCGCCTGCACCGTGACATCGAGCGCCGACACCGCCTCGTCCAGCACCAGCACCCGGGGGTCCAGCACCAGTGCACGGGCAATGGCCACCCGCTGGCGCTGGCCGCCGGACAGTGCATGCGGATAGCGCGCCAGCACCGCCGGCGGCAGGCCGACCCGCGCCAGCATGTCGCGCACCTTGCGTTCGCGTACGGCGCGCGGCAGTGGTTCGAAATTGAGCAGCGGCTCCTCGATAATGCGGAACACGGTCTGACGCGGATCGAGCGAGGTAAACGGGTTCTGGTAGACCAGCTGGATCCGGCGGCGGAATTGCCGCAGCGCCTCACCGCGCAGGGTGGCCGGATCGATGCCGTCGATCCGCACCCGGCCCGATGTCGGGCGCAGGAAGCCGGTCACATTGCGCAGGGTGGTGGTCTTGCCGGAGCCGGACTCGCCGACAATGGCGTGGGTCGTGCCACGGCGGACACGGAACGACACCCGGTCGACCGCACGGAAGCGGTCATGGCGACCGTCCGACGCGAATTCGTGCACCAGTTCATCGACCTCGATGGCGATATCGTCGTCATCACCGGACACGGCGGGCCGGAACGCCGTCGTCGACAACGACGGGGCATCGGCCAGCAGCTTGCGGGCATAGGCGCTTTGCGGCTTGCGCAGCAGTGCGGCGGTCGGGCCCTGTTCCTGGATGCGACCGTTCTGCATCACCACCAGCCGGTCGGCGCGGTCGGCCGCCACGCCGAGGTCATGGGTCACCAGCAGTACGGCGGTGCCCTGCTCGCGGCGCAGGGAGTCGATCAGGTCGAGGATGCGCCGCTGCACCGTCACATCCAGTGCGCTGGTCGGCTCGTCGGCAATGATCAGCGCCGGCCGCAGCGCAATGGCAATCGCGATCAGCACCCGCTGCTTCATGCCGCCGGACAACTGGTGCGGGTACTGGCGGGCGCGCCGCTCCGGCTGTGGCAGGCCGACGTGGGCCAGCAGTTCAATGACCCGGGCGGCGATCGCCTTGCGGTCGCCGTGACGGTGAATGCGCAGGATTTCCGCCACCTGCTCGCCGATGGTCAGTACCGGATTCAGCGAACTGGTCGGGTCTTGCGGGATCAGGCTGAGCACACGGCCGCGGATGCTGTCGAAGCGCGCCGGCGACCAGCCGGCGATATCGGTGCCATTCAGCCGGATCGCGCCCTGCTCCAGCCGGCCATTGCCGGCCAGCAGGCCGATCACCGCCTGCGCCGTGGTGGTCTTGCCCGAGCCGGACTCGCCGACCAGGGCCACCACCTCGCCGGGACCGACCGAGAACGACACCTCGTGCACCACGCGCCGGCACTGGTCGCCATCGCGATAGCTGATAGACACCTGGTCGAGTTCAAGCACCGGAACCGTCATGACAACTCCTTTCTCATGCCCACGCTGATGCGGTTGGCCGCGACCACCACCGCCACCACCAGCAGGCCGGGTACCGTCGTCAGCCACCAGGCGCTGGCGATGTAGTTGCGGCCCTCGGCAATCAGCAGCCCCCATTCCGGCGTCGGCGGCGGAGCGCCGTAGCCGAGAAAGCCCAGGGTGGAGATCGACAGGATGGCCGAGCCGAACTGCAGTGCCGCCAGCGCGATGACCGAGGTCAGCGAATTGGGCAGCACATGCCGCCACAGCACGGCGGAAAAGCGGCCCCCGCTGCCGAATGCCGCCTCGACATAATCCGAACGGCGCACGCGGACGCTTTCCGAGCGCGCCAGCCGCGCAAAGCTGGCCACCGAGGCGGCGCCAACGGCAATGGCCGCATTCAGGGTGCCGAAGCCGAGCAGGATGATGATGCTCAGCGACAGCAGCAGCGCCGGCACCGACAGCAGGACATCGACGATGCGCATGATCACGGCATCGGTCCGGCCACCGAGCGCACCGGCAATCAACCCGAGCAGGGTGCCGAACAGCAGCCCCACCGCCACGGCGACAAAGGCGCCGGACAGCGAATGGACGGCGCCGTACACCAGCCGGGCATACAGATCGCGCCCCAGCGCATCGGTGCCCAGCAGATGACCGGCGCCGGGCGCCAGCAGTTGCTGGCCGGCCACGCCCTGGGTCGCGCTGTGAGGCGTGAACAGGCCCGGCGCCAGCGCCCACAGTGCGACCAGCAGCATCACCAGCCAGGCCAGTGCCAGCGTCGGCGGCACCCGGCGCAGCCGGGCTGCGGCACGCTGCAGGACAGGGCGGACGGCACGTCCGCCGGAAGAGGTCAGCGCGACACGCGCCAGAAGGGGGGTATTCATGATGCGGCTCCCGCCTCGCGGCGCAATCGGGGATCGAGCACCGGCAGCAACAGATCCACGATCAGGTTGATAACGACAAAGACGGTGGCGGAAAACACGACAATGGCCTGCAGCACGGCCGTGTCCTGATTGCCGACCGCCTGCTGGGTCAGGCTGCCGAGGCCGTTGAGACCGAACACGGCCTCGGTGACTACCGCGCCGGCCAGCAACTCACCGAACAGGATGCCGGCCATGGTCAGCGTCGGCGGCACCGCATTGCGGGCTACGTGCCGCCACAGCACGCCGTTGCGCGTGGCGCCCTTGGCCCGCGCCACGGCGACGAACGGTTGCGTCAGCACCTCGTCGATATTGCGCATCAGGATCTGGGCCAGCGGCGCCGAAATCGGCAGTGCCAGTGTCAGTGTCGGCAGGACCAGCCCTTCCCACGGGCCGGGATTGATGACCGGAATCAGCCCGAACCGGAACGAGAACACCTGGATCAGCATGATGCCAAGCCAGAACACCGGCACCGAAATGAACAGCGACGGCAGCGAACGGATGACCTCGCGCAGCCACGCGCCACGCGCAGTGGTCGACAGGACGGCCAGCACCACCGCCAGCGCCGCCGCCAGCAGGAAGCCCAGCCCGGCCAGGCGCAGCGTCGGCGGCAGGCTGGTGGCCAGGCTCTGGCTGACCGGCACGCCGGCCTGCACCGAGTAGCCGAAATGACCGCCGAGGAAGTTGACCAGCGTATGCAGGTACTGCTCCGCCAGCGGGCTGTCCGCCCCGTAGGACGCACGGATGTCGGCCACCTGCTCCGGGCTCAGTCCGAGGTCCGGATTCAGGAACTTGATCAGGATCGCGTCACCGGGCAGCGCCTGCAGCAGCAGGAACGACAGGGTGAAGGTCGCCCACAGCACCAGCAGCGCCTGGCCCAGCCGGCCCGGCAGGGAATGGCTTGTCGACATGCAGGCTCCTTCCGGTCAGTGCGGCGCAAGCCAGGTGGTGTAGAAGCTCGGCCGGCCGACCGCCTCGAAGGTGGTATCGCGGACCCATGGCGCACCGGCATAGACCTGCGGCTCCTCGAAGATCGGGATCACGTAGGCCTGATCGATCAGGTAGCGCTGCACCTCGCCGACCAGCGCCAGCCGCTGCTTGCGGTCGGTTTCCGCCGCGATGTCGTCCAGCAGGCGGTTGAGCCGCGCATCTTCGAAGGTCCGGACCTTGTCGCTGACGCCACCCTTCTGCAGCAGCGCATTGCGGTTGCCCGGGTAGTACTGGCTCTTGATCACGTCGGGATCGGCACGGCCGACCATGGTCGGATAGACCGGCGCCTTTTCCGGATCAAGGTTGTCCAGGGTCTTGCTGCCGGCATCGCCGGCCACGATGTCGAGCCGGACCCCGACCTTGCGCCACTGTTGCGCCACCAGTTGCAGCATTTCCTTGTTCTGCGGCTGTGGCAGCGACTCGTAGGCGGTCAGCGCCAGTGTTTTGCCCTCCTTGTGGCGCAGCCCGTCGGCACCGGTCAGCCAGCCGGCCTCGTCCAGCAGCCGTTTTGCCTTGCCGTCGTCGAAGCCGAGGCTGGCCGACAGGTCGACATGACCGGCCGCACCGGCCGCGATGACCGAGGTCGCCTGTGGATAATTGGCCGAGTACAGGGTCTGGACGATTTCCCTGGCATTGGTCGCGTGCAGCAGCGCCTGGCGCACGCGCAGGTCGGCCACCAGCGGATTGTCGGGACGGAAGTTGATGCTGTTGTTGACGCCGCGCGTCGCCGCGCCATACACCGGGAACCGCTGCGCCTGCACCCGCTTCTCGTCATAGGCCTGGATCTGGCGGATAAAGCCGGCCTGACCGGCCAGCAGCGCGCCGATGCGCACGCTGTCCTCCGGCGTGACCACCACCTTGATCGCATCAAGCCGCGCCCGGCCCTGATGCGCCAGTCTGACCGGCCCCCAGCGGTAGTCCTTGCGCGCAGTCAGCGTCAGCTCCTTGCCCAGCGTCTCGCTGCTGACCACGAACGGACCGGAACCGATGATCCGCGTCGCGTCACCCAGCTCCTCGAACGGCCGCGCCAGTGTCGCCGGCGATACCAGACCGGAGCCGATGACCGATGTCGCCTGCAGGAATCCCGGCGACGGCTTGCGGAAGTGGAACCTGACCGTCAGCGGGTCGAGCACCTCGCTGCGCTCGTAGTTGTTGATCGCCTCGGATACCGGCTGCTTCAGCGCCTTGTTGCCGAGCCCGTAGGTATCGAAGTTCTTCGCCACCGCGGCCGCATCCAGCGGCGAACCGTCGGAGAAGGTCACGCCCGGGCGCAGCTTGAACGTGTACTCGGTCACCTGGTCGTTGACCGTCCACGACTCGGCAATCCACGGCTCGATCTCCAGCGTGGCCGGATTCTGCCAGGTCAGCTTGTCGGTGATCTGGTTCAGGATGCCGCCGTTCGGGTAGAAGCCCCCCGCTGGCGGATACAGACTGGTATGCGGCTGCTGCTCCAGATAGACCAGCGTGCCACCACTGGCCGGCGCCGCCCCCTCGGCAGCTGGCGCCTCCACCGGCTTCGAGCACGCCCCCACCAGACCGGCCATGGCCACGGCGGCAATGGCGCTCACGACCCCGGTACGCTTGCTGAAAAACACGTTCATTTCTTTCCCTGACAACAACAGTCGAAGGAAAGTCATGCTACCGGACCCATATAACCTTGCTGGCAGATTAAGTGGATTGTTTATTTGGAATGGGAATAAAAGAGTGCAGGCAACCCCGCGCTCGCACGGCGTGGACCTCCCCCGCAATGGGCCCAGTGACGGGATGCGCGTTAAGATGCAGCAGAGGAGATGCCCATGCCCGATTCAGCCCTGCCAGATAGTCGCCTTGAAGCCGTGTGCCAACGACTTCGCGATGCCCTGCCTGGCGTAATGGGCATTTATGCCTTCGGCAGCCGGATGCAGGGCACGGCCAGGCCGGACAGCGACCTTGACCTCGCCGTGCTGGTCGACGGCTACGCCGATCCGCTGCAATTATGGGAGCTGGCCGGACAGCTGGCCGGACTGAGCGACTGGCCAGTCGACCTGCTGGACCTGAGAGCAGCCAGTACGGTCATGCAGTATCAGGTGCTGACGACCGGGCGACGCCTGTGGGCCCGGGAACCGGAGGCAGGACTGTTCGAGTGTTTTGTCATGAGCGAAAAAATCGCCCTGGATGAGGCAAGGGCCGGACTGCTGCACGATATCGCCACGGAAGGGCGCGTATATGGTCGATGATGTACTGCTGAACAAGGTCGCCACGATCGAGCGCTGCGTCGGACGTGCCCGCGAGGAGTACGCCGCTGCCGGTGCGGGCTTCGACACCGATTACACGCGCCAGGATGCTGCCGTCCTCAATATCCAGCGCGCCTGCGAAGCAGCGCTCGGCGCCGGCCACCATCTGATCCGGCGCGAACGACTCCGCATCCCGCAGAGCGCCCGCGATGTGTTCACCTTGCTGGCGCAAGCGGAATGGCTGGAAACCGGACTGGCCGGGAAGCTGAAACGCATGGTGGGTTTCCGCAATCTTGCCGCTCATGACTACCAGAGCCTGCTGGTACCGATCACGATCAACATCATCACCCTGCATCTGGATGATTTTCTGCAGTTCACTGCCGCGCTGCTTGCCCATGCAACGGACAATGAAAAACAAAAAGGCCCGGTCACGAAGACCAGGCCTGATGCTTGAAGCGATTGGTGGGTCGTGCGGGGCTCGAACCTGCGACAAACGGATTAAAAGTCCGCTGCTCTACCAACTGAGCTAACGACCCACGACATCGAGGGTACCGATGTCGGGAAAATTGGTGGGTTGTGAAAGGCTCGAACTTTCGACCTACGGATTAAGAGTCCGCTGCTCTACCAACTGAGCTAACAACCCGTCGGCCACGGAAGAACCGTTGCCGGGGAAACTGGTGGGTTGTGAAAGGCTCGAACTTTCGACCTACGGATTAAGAGTCCGCTGCTCTACCAACTGAGCTAACAACCCCAACAGAGGGGCGCAATATAACGAGCCTCCGGACACCTCGTCAAGTGTTTTTTGTCGACACGCTAGCGCAGCAGCGCCTGCACCCGGTCGAAAAACGGCGACGGCGGCAGGTAGCCAATGACCCGGTCGCGCTCCATGCCCTTGATGTCAAAGAAAATCGTGCCCGGCGGTCCGTACAGGCCGAAGTTTTTCAGCAGTTGCTGGTGGGCCGGCGAATTGGCGGTCACGTCGGCCTGCGCCAGCGCGAACTTTCCGAGCGCGGTGGCCACGCGCGGATCGCTGAACGTGTCCCGTTCCATCTCCTTGCAGCTGACGCACCAGTCGGCATAGAAATCGAGCATGACCGGGCGGCCGCGGTTGGCAGCCAGAAAGCGCTCCCAGTCCGCCGGGCTGTCCACCCGGGTAAAGGCCGGATGGGAAACCGTGACGGTCGCGGCAGACGCGCGCGCAGTCAGCGGCAGCAGCGGGCGCAACGGATCGTCGGCACCGGCCAGGCCGCCGACCAGCTGGATCACGCCGGTAATCGCCGCCAGCAGGCCCAGCAGTTTCAGGAATCGGCGGCCTCCATGATGACCCGCCGGCAGCGCGTCGAACGCGCCGGCAAACACCGCCGCACCGACCAGCACCACGCCGTAGCCGAGCAGGGCCACCGGAGCCGGCAGCCACGGCGACAGCAGGTAGATCGCCAGCAGCAGCATCAGCACGCCGAACACACCCTTGACCGCCTGCATCCAGCCGCCGGCTTTCGGCAGCAGCTTGCCGCCGGCTGCACCGAGCAGCAGCAGCGGCGCGCCAAGCCCCAGCGCCATCGCATACAGCGCGGCGCCCCCCCGTACGGCATCACCACTGGCGCCGATATAGCCGAGCGCCACCGCCAGCGGCGGCGCCACGCACGGGCCGACGATCAGTGCCGACAGCGCGCCCATCGCGAACACTGACAGCAGGCGTCCGCCGGTCATCCGGTTCGATGCCGACGCCATTCTCGCCTGCAGGCTGGCCGGCAGTTGCACATTGATCACCTCGAACATCGCCAGCGCGAACACCAGCAGCAGCACGGCAGCCACGATGGCGACCTCCGGCCGCTGCAGCCAGACCGTCAGCAGACTGCCGGTCAGCCCGGCGGCGACGCCGACCACGGTATAGGTCAGTGCCAGTCCCTGCACATAGGCCATGGCCAGCGCAAAACCGCGCCAGCCGTGCGCCGCCTCACCCTGGCCGGCGACGATGGCCGACACGATCGGCAGCATCGGATACAGACAGGCGGTAAAGGCCAGCCCGAGGCCGGCCACAAAGAAGCTGCCGAGCAGCGCAATCCAGCCCAGTTTTGCCAGCCCGCCCGTGTCTGCCGGTGCGGCAGCCGGTGTGGCCGGCGCACTGCCCAGACCGGCTGCCGACACGAAGCGCGACAGCAGGTCATCGCCCTGCTCACCGCCGGCCGGCACGCCGTCGGCGCCGAGCGTCAGCCGCCGCGTCTCTGGCGGATAGCAGACGCCGGCATCAGCACAGCCCTGCTGCGACACCACCAGCACCAGCGGACGCGGTGCGCCGGCCGGCAGCGTCACCATCGCCTGGCTGCGGCCATGGTAGATTTCCGAGCGACCGAAGAACGCGTCCTGCTTGAGGGTGCCGTCGGCCAGCGTGGTCCCCAGTTCCAGCACCGGCTCGGTCGCGACCCGGATGCGCTCCTTGTACAGGTAGTAGCCGTCGGCAATGCGCCAGTCGAGCGTGACCGTGTCACCCTGCCGGGTGGCCGTCAGCGCAAAGGCACGTTCCGGTGGCAGCAGGTCGTCGGGATTGACCGCCAGCGCGGACAGCGAACACAGTCCCAGCACGAAGGCCAGCACGATGCGGATCAGGGTTCTAGGATTCAGTACGGAGGGCATGCGCAGGTTTTTTCTGTGGTTTATCACGCGTCAGTGCTTGAAATGGACTCACTGGCGACCCAGTTTATATAGGCGGGCAGGCCGGCAGTGACCGGCAGCGCCAGGATTTCCGGTACCGCGTACGGGTGCAGTGCCTGCACCTGCCGCTCAAGCGCCGGCCAGGCAGCCCGCACGGTCTTGATCACCAGCGTCACTTCGCTGGCGGTTTCCACCCGGCCCTCCCAGCGATACACCGATTCGACGGCGGGCAGCAGATTCACGCAGGCGGCCAGCCGCGAGCCGACCAGTTCTTTGGCAACAAGACGCGCACACTCGATATCTGGCACATTGACCAGCCCGACCAGCACTTCGCTCAACCGACTGCTCTCATCCATGAAATACCTTTTTCTGCTTGTTCTGGCGTTCCCGCTCATCGAGCTCGCCACCCTGATCGCCCTGGCCGGCCGCTTTGGCGGGGGCCCGGTGTTTCTGGCCCTGCTCGCCGGTGCGGTCATCGGCGTGCTGATCCTGCGCAACCAGCAGCTCGGCGCCTTGCTGACGCTGTCGTCGGTCATGCGCAATGGTCAGCAGACATCGCTGTGGCAGTTGCTGTGGCCACTGCGCTATGTGTTCGCCGGCCTGCTGTTCATCTTTCCCGGCGTCATCAGCGACGTCCTGGCGCTGCTCCTGCTGCTGCCGTTCAAGGGGCCGAAAATCATGGCCGGCCCGATTGGCGGCGATTTCCGTGCCGACCCGTTCGGCCGGCCGCCACAGCGCGACGACGGCACCATCGATGGCGAATACACCCGTGTCGACGAACAGCCTACGCAATTGACCGATCGTAAACCTTAAGGCAACAATCGTCGGGCCAGGTCGGACGCTTCGAAATGCCCGGCCAGCTCGACCACTTTCCGGCGGCTGCTGTCGCCGCTCCTGAGCCGGACCGCCGCGCGGGACACGCCGCAGCGTTCGGCCAGAAACGCCAGCAGGCAGGCATTGGCCTTGCCGTCCACCGGCGGGGCAGCCAGACGAATTTTCAGCGCCTCGCCATGCAGGCCGGCGGTCTCGGTCTTTTTGGCGCCGGGCTGGACATGCAGTGTCAGCCGCGCAAAATCGGGGCCTGTGGTCAACCAGTTCATGTCGTATCCGTTCTGCTTCGCGGTTGCGAATTTTATCAGCACTCAACAGGGAGGTTTCATTATGGATATCGGTATCAGCAAGGAAGATCGCGGCACCATCGTCAGCGGACTCTCGCGCCTGCTGGCAGACAATTTCACCCTGTACCTGAAGACGCACAACTTTCACTGGAACGTGACCGGCCCGCAGTTCCGCACCCTGCACCTGATGTTCGAGGAACAGTACAACGAGCTGTGGATCGCCAACGACCAGATCGCCGAACGCATCCGCACGCTGGGCTTCCCGGCCCCGGCGTCCTACGGCGAGTTCGCCAGGCTGACGTCGATCAAGGACACCGACGGCGTGCCGAAGGCCACCGAAATGATCGAACTGCTGGTGAATGGCCATGAAACCGTGTGTCGTACCATCCGCGGCCAGTTCGCCGCGGTCGAGGCCGCCAATGACCAGCCGACGCTGGACCTGCTGACCCAGCGCCTGGAAGTGCACGAAAAGACCGCCTGGATGCTGCGCAGCCTGCTCGACTGAGCGCGACAGTAACCGGTAACCGCCAAGCCCGCCTGCCTGCGGGCTTTTTTCTTGCCCGCCGTCAACGCCGCCTCATGCACGACGGATCAAACCGGCGCGCAGCGCGGGCGGGCGCAACGCGGTTTCCCCGCGGCAGCGAGGGCGGGGGACAGTGGGCAGCGGCAGGCTGGCGGCGGGCCCGCCCACCCTGCTCACCGCGACATGTTCCTGCCGTTCCGGCCCATGGCGGACTGCAATTGTAGCGCCGTCGCGGCAGGAAAATGCCACGAGTGAAATGACCGTCCGTCGCTCGCGACTTATGGCATGGGCATCCACCATTTACAACAAAGGGTGTCCATCATCATGCAGCGCGCGGGCGGTCCCTGTATGCGAGCCCCTTCCTTCCTGTCTGTCGCCAGCACGTCAACCGGCATTACCTCACTGCTGTTCACCACCCTCGGCGCCGCCGCGGCGAGCTGGATTTCGTTGCAATTCCCGTTCAGCATGGGATTCATCGCTTTTATCTGGCTGCCCAGCGGCTTGTCCCTGGTCGCGATCCTGTGGGGTGGCTGGCGCATGCTGCCGGCGCTGGCTTTCGGCATGACGCTGCCGATGCTGCCGGAGACGCCGCTGGCGCTGTGGCCGGCACTGCTGCTGCTGGCGCTGCTGTCAGCCGGACACAGCGGGCTGATCGGCACCCTGTTCGGGCGCTGGCGCCACCGGCACTGGGATCGCCTCGATCTCGGCGACCTGATCCTGGCCCTGCTGACGGTCGGCGCCATCACGCTGACCACTGCCCTGCTGTCAATTGCCATCTGCGTGGGCAGCGGCCTGCTGCCATGGGGCGCGCTGACCCGCGCCATCCTGCCGTGGTGGAATGCCGATCTGCTGTCACTGGCGGTGCTGCCTCCGCTGCTGATCGCCTGGCGCGGCACGCCATGGCCGGCCGGCCGGCGGCAGCAGGAACTTGCGCTGATCCTGGCCGTCACCCTGGCCAGCGTACTGCCGGTCCTGAACCAGCCGGAACCGCTGGCCTACCACGCATTCATCTACCTGCACTTCATCACCGTGATCTGGATGGCGTTGCGCTTCGGCCAGCGCGAGGTTGCGCTGCTGTGCCTGCTGGTCCAGGCCGGCCTGCTGCTCGGCTGGGGCACGCAGCACCAGTCGTTCCAGCAGCAGATGACCGATCAGTTGCTGCTGCTGACCGGTGCGGCGATGGGCCAGATCGTGACCGTGCTGGTCGCCGCGCTGCGCGCCCGCAACCAGCAACTGGAAAACCTGCTGGCCAGTACCGAGGCGCAGAAACGGGACCAGGGCGCCATCCTGTCGCGGGCACTGATGCTGATGCCGTCCGGTGTGGCGATCATCCGCGCGTCCGACGGCCATATCGTCGACTGCAATCCGCGCATGTGCGAGATGTTCGGCGTGGAAAGACAGGCAATGCTGGGCCGCAGTTCGATCGAATTGTGGCTGTGGGACAATCCGGCCGACCGCGACACGCTGGTCACCACCCTCGATCAGCCGCTGGCGCAGGAATTCTGGATGCGGCACAGCGACGGCAGCCGCTGGCGGGCGCTGGTCTGTGCGTCCTGGCTCGATCTCGGCGGCGAGGCGCACTATCTGGCGATGATCAGCGACATCGACCGGCTGGTGCACGCCGAGGCCACGGCGCTGCACAGCGAACGCCGCATCGAGTCCGCGCTCAGCGCTGCCGGCATCGGCTACGTCGATCTGGACTTTGCCCGCAACCGCGCCAGCGGCAACGAGGCCATGGCCCGCTTTTTCGACTATCCGGTCGCCGGCGAGCACGACATTTCACCGATCCGGACTGACTGGATCGACCGCATCCATCCGGAAGACCGGCAGAAGATCGCCGATGCCTTCTGCGCCATGCAGGCGTTCAGGGATATTCCGCGCCGCAGCGAATTCCGCATCCGCGACGGCGACAACTGGCGCTGGATGGTCTCGACCATGGAACCGATCGAATCGACCCGGGACGGGCGCGTCCTGCGCTGGGTCGGCACCTATGTCGACGTCAGTGCCCAGCATCAGGCGGTCGAGCAGCTGCAACTGGCCGCCCATGTGCTGTCGCACAGTTCGGACGCCATGGTGATCTGCGACACCCGGGGCAACATCCTGCAGGTCAACCACGCGTTCGAACGCCTGACCGGCATGTCCCGCACCCAGGCCATCGGCGCGTCGCTGGCCCGCCTCAGCGGCCCGGAATGCCACTGCGAAACGCCGCCGGACAATCAGGCCTGGGAAGGCGAACGGCCCTTCCTGACCGCCAGCGGGCAGTTGCTCGCCTGCTGGCAGCGTCAGACACCGGTCACCGATGCCCTGGGCGAAACCCGCCATCTGTTCATCACGCTGACCGACCTGACCGAACGGCGCCGTGCCGAGGCCCGTATCCGCTTCCTCGCCGAGCACGATCCGCTGACCGGCCTGATCAACCGGGCCGCATTCAGTGAGAGGCTGGAGCAGGCACTGCTGCAGTCGCAGCGCGACGGCAGCAGCAATGCGCTGATGTTCATCGATCTGGACAATTTCAAGCAGGTCAACGACAGCCTCGGCCATGCCGCCGGCGACCTCCTGCTGCGCGAGGTGGCCCAGCGCCTGCGCGGCGTGGTCCGCGCCAGCGATGTGATCGGCCGGCTGGGCGGTGACGAGTTCGTCGTGCTGCTGAGCCGGATTCCCGACCCGGGCGATGCCGCCCAGGTCGCGGAAAAGATCCTGGCCACGCTGAACGAGCCGTTCAGCCTGGCTGGCGACGAGGTCCAGTCGCCGGCATCGATCGGGGTGGCGCTGAGCCCGCAGGACGGCAGCGACAGCGATCTGCTGATGCGCCACGCCGATGCCGCCATGTATTTCGTCAAGACCCACGGCCGGCATGGCTGGCGCTTCTTCGCCCCGACCATGCAGGCCGAAGTGATCGAACGGCGCGAACGCGAGCAGGCGCTGCGCCGTGCGATCGAGACTTTCGACTTCGAACTGTGGTACCAGACCGAACACGATATCCGGACCGGTTCGGTCATCGCCATCGAGGCCTTGCTGCGCTGGCGTGACGAGGCCGGCCTGTTGCGACCGGCAGCCGATTTCATCGCACTCGCCGACGATATCCGCCTGTCCACCGAACTGACCAGCTGGACCCTGAACGCCGCCTGTGGACAGGCCCGCCACTGGCGCGACAACGGCCTGATCCAGTGCCCGGTCGCAGTCAACCTGAGCCCGCGCCAGTTTGCCGATCCGGCACTGACCGAGCATATCGCCAAGGCGCTGTCCGACAACCGGCTGGATGCGGCCTGGCTGGAGATCGAGGTGCCGGAGGCCTCGCTGGTGCAGGATATCGTCCATACCCGCCGTCAGTTCGCGGCACTGTCCGCCCTCGGCGTGCGCGTGGTGGTCGATCATTTCGGGGCCTCCGCCTTCGACCTGCTGCTGCTGTGCCAGCCGCCGCTGGTCAGGCTCAAATTCGACCGCGCCCGCCTGCAGCACCTGCTTGCCGACGGACGCGCGGTACCGGCGCTGGCGGCCTTCCTGTGCGCGCTGGGGCTGCCGCTGACAGCCAAGGGCGTCGAGCACCTGGACGAACTGCCGATGCTGGCCCGGCTCGGCCTGCGGCATGTGCAGGGCATTGCGGTCGGCGAACCGCTGTCAGCCGGCGCCATGACCGCGCGGCTGACGGCATCGAATGACGCCCATGCTAAAATGACCGCCATCTCGCCCCCCGCGTCCTGAGCTGCACGGCCGGAGGGCGTACGCCGCGCAAGGACGTCCCGACCATCGTGCACCCGGATCTCACCTACGACTCATCGCCCCGACACGCGCCGCTCTGGCTGGCGGTGGGGGTGTCGTTTGCCGTGCATGTGGCCATTGTCATCGGCATCCGCTGGCAGCCGGCACTGCCGCTGCCGGCCGACCCGGTGCCGCTCGAAGTCGTGCTGAGCGCCGGCGCAGCGCACGACAAGCCGGTTCGCGCCACCGTCGCCGCGCCGCCGACGCCGGCAACGGTCAGGCCGGACAGCACGCCACAGCGGCGCCATGACGCACCGAAAGCCAAAGCCGACCGCCCGGTCCGCGAACCAGCCCCCCGCACCAGACCCGAGACCGCCGACATCCCTGCCAGCGAGCCGGCACCCCGTCCATCGCGTCACGTTCCGGCACACCAGGCAACACCGCGAACCGGCACCCCCTCGTTCACTACCGGCGACCTGCTGGCCGACGCCAGGGCTCTGGCGCGGGCGGACAGCGACACGGCGGCACCACCGGCGGCCGGTGCCGCCTCCCGTCGCGCCGTCATCAGCGCCACGACCCGCGATGCGGTCTTCGCCAGCTATGCCGAGGACTGGCGGCGGAAGATGGAACGCGTCGGCAACCTGAACTACCCGCAGGATGCCCGTGACAAGGGGGTCTACGGCCGTCTGAAGCTGCGGGTCGACATTCGCGCCGACGGGTCGCTGATCGATGTCCGCATCCAGCGCGGCTCCGGCCATCCGGAGCTGGACGACGCGGCAATCCGCATCGTCCGGCTGGCGGCACCGTTTGCCCCGTTCCCGCCGGCACTGGCCCGCGACTACGACCAGCTGGCCATCATCCGCAGCTGGAACTTCACCCGCGACAACCAGTTCGCAGCCGGAAACTGAGCGTTCCCCTCTCGCAGCCCGGTTGCCGCAGCGCTTACAATGGCGTTTTGCGGAGAGCCCCATGTACGAAGTCAATCGCAGCGTCATCATCGTCAAGCCCAGACAACCGTTCGTCGACTGGCTGCTCGGCCTGCCGTTCGAAATCGATGCCGACGAGGTCAACCTGGTCAATCTGCGCCGCGACAGCAATGCGCTGCTGGTGCCGGCCATCGAGGACTACGACGATCTGCGCGCCGTACTGAAGCAGCGCTGGCCGGACATTTTCGAGGCGGAGCTGGCCGACTGGTGCGCCGACGACACGCTGTGGCCGGAAAAGCGCACGCAGAACCTGTTCTCGCAGTGGTTCGAGATCGAACTGTCGTCGGTGCTGACCGACCTGTGCGATGAGCCGCTGGAACGCGAAGCCTACGATGACATCGAGTTGCCGGATGCCGAATAAGGCTTGCCCGGCGGCAACCCGACTGTGCTGTAATGGCGGGAAAACGAGCGTTTGAACTCGTTCGTGGCCGCACGGCCACCCCCCGCCATTCGACAAAGGAGACTCCGATGCATCAGACCGACATAAAGGTTCGCGGTTATCATCTCGACCTGTACGGTCACGTCAACAACGCCCGCTACCTGGAATTTCTCGAGGAAGCGCGCTGGGCCTACTTCGATGTGCACACCGATCTGTACGGCTTCATGCAGACCGGTCTGGCCTTCGTCGTCGTCAATATCAACATCAGCTACCGTCGCCCGGCACTGATGAACGAGATCCTGACCGTCGATACCGCGGTCAGGGACGTCGGCAACCGCTCGGCCGTCATCCGCCAGGTGATCCGCCTGCAGGGCAGCGACACGGTGGTGGCCGAAGCCGACGTGACCTTCGTCCTGTTCGACAGCAAACAGAATCGTGCCGTCACCATCGAGGGCGAGATCCGCGCCCTGATGGACCGGCTCGCCGCCGAGGACTGAACCCGGCGGCCACTGCAAGGGGAATCTGAATGAAGAAGGCGATTGCCGCCGTCCTGGTGCTCGCGGTTGTGGCCGTGGCCGGCTATGCGCTGACCAGCCGCGATCCGGCGCCATCGGTGACCTACACGTCGATGGATGCGCGGAAGATGACGACCGACTCGCTGAAAGGCAAAGTCGTGCTGGTCAATTTCTGGGCCACCAGCTGTCCCGGCTGCGTGAAGGAAATGACCGAATTCAGGCAGATCTACCAGCAGCTGGCGCCGCAGGGGAAATACGAAACCCTGGCCGTGGCGATGAACTACGACCCGCCCAACTACGTGCAGACCTTTGTCACCGAGAACAAGCTGCCGTTCCCGATCGTGCTCGACAGCGACGGCAAGCTGGCCGAGGCCTGGGGCGGCATCCAGCTGGTCCCGTCGACCTTCCTGGTCGGCAAGGACGGCCAGGTGATCAAGCGCTATCTCGGCGAACCCGATTTCAGGGAACTGAGACAGCTGATCGACCAGGCGATCGCCGCCTGACCGGCGCAGCCGGAGGCACCAGCGGGCTGAATGCCGTCGGCGCCCCGGCCTCAGGTCCGTCTCAGCGTGCCTTGATTTCGGTCCACAACCGGTTCAGCTCGCGCCGGTCTTTTGCGCCAAGGTCCTTCAGCAGTACCAGCCTGTCGCGGGACGGATCGGCCATGATCACCTTGTTGGCCCTGATCTCCGGCTGCAGGTAGCTCAGCGCTGCCCGGTTCGGGTTGACCGACCCCATGATGTTGGACACGTCGGCCGCATTCTTGCCGTCCAGCAGGAAGTTGATGAACTGCAGCGCCAGGTCCGGACGCTTCGCGTTCTTCAGGATCACCAGGTTGTCCAGCCCGAGGATATTGCCTTCCTTCTGCAGGTTGTAGCCGATGGTGAAGTTGCGCTTCGCTGCCTTCGCATCGTGCATCGCCTGGAAGAAGTCGTTGGTGAAGCCGTGCACCAGCCAGATATTGCCGACCGTCAGTTCCTTGATATAGCTCTGATTGTTGAACGCGGCCCAGTACGGCTTGGCCTTGCGGATCACCGCGGCGGCGGCCTGCAGGTCGGCCGGGCTGGTACTGTTGGCGTCACGCCCCAGATACATCAGTGCCGCGCTCATCAGCTCGCGCTGGCTGTCGAGCACGGTCACCCGTCCCTTGAGCTTGCCCAGGTATTTCGGATCGAACACCGCTGCCCAGCTGTCGGTCGGAATGCCGAGGGCGCGCATTTTCTCGCTGTTGTAGCCAAGGGCGGTAATGCTGGCGAGCAGCGGCGCGCCGACGGCATTGCCCGGGTCGAACGGGGCATTCAGCTTCAGGTAGCCGGCATTCAGGTTGGCGAAGTTCGGCAGTTTCGCCCGGTCCAGCGGCTGGGTCTTGCCCTGCTTGATCAGTGCCTGCATCGCATAGGTGGTCGGCACGACCATGTCGTAGCCGGTCGCACCGGCGGCCAGCTTGGCCAGCATTTCCTCGCTGTCGCCGTAATAGTCTTCCTGCACATCGCACTTGCACTGTGCCTCGAAACGTTTGATCGTCACCGGGGCGATTTCGTTGTTCCAGTTGAAAACGCGCAGCACATCCCTCGCCAGGGCGCTCCCGGACAGGGCAACGATCGTGGCGGCGAGAACGAGCTTCTTCATTATGGTGGGCTCCTGTGCCGGCATAGCCCGGAGCGGGCCGGGCCGGCGGGGTGGGTGGGAAAAACGGGGGGACATGCCGACGCGGCCGTCAACAGACGGCCGCAGTGCCTGCATCGGACGTCCGGCGCAGCGTCAGACGTTGACCATGTTGTCGCGGTGGATCAGTTCCGGTTCACCGACATAGCCGAGCAGCGCCTCGATATCGCGGGTCGGATGGCGCATGATCAGCCGCGACTCGTCAGACGAGTAGTTGACCAGCCCGCGCGCCACTTCGTTGCCGTCCTCGTCGACGCAGGCCACGGCATCGCCGCGCAGGAAGTCGCCCTGCACCTCGCTGACGCCGATCGACAGCAGGCTGGTGTGCTGCTCGCCCACCGCGCGCACGGCGCCACGGTCGAGCACCAGCGCACCGGCCAGCCGCAGGTGGTCGGCCAGCCACTGCTTGCGGGCGATCATCCGGTCCGAGGTCGCCACCAGCTGGCTGCCGATGGATTCGCCATCAGCCAGCCGCGACAGCACGTTCGCTTCGCGCCCGCTGGCGATCACGGTCGCGGCGCCGCTGCGCGCGGCGCGCTTGGCGGCAAGGATCTTGGTCAGCATGCCACCGGTGCCGACACTGCTGCCGGCGCCGCCGGCCATGGCTTCCAGCGCCGGGTCGCCGGCCTGCCCCTCATGGACGAACTCGGCCGCCGGGTTGCTGCGCGGGTCGGCGGTGTACAGACCGCGCTGGTCGGTCAGGATCACCAGCGCATCGGCTTCGATCAGGTTGGTCACCAGCGCGCCCAGCGTGTCATTGTCGCCAAAGCGGATTTCGCTGGTCACCACGGTGTCGTTCTCGTTGATGATCGGCACCACGTTCAGCGCCAGCAGCGTGTTCAGTGTCGAGCGCGCGTTCAGATAACGGGTACGGTGGGTCAGGTCCTCATGGGTCAGCAGCACCTGGGCGGTTTTCAGGTTGTGGGCGGAAAACGCCTGTTCATAGGCCTGGCACAGGCCCATCTGGCCCACGGCGGCGGCGGCCTGCTTCTCGTGCAGCGCCGTCGGACGGGCGTTCCAGCCGAGGCGTTTGACCCCCTCGGCGACCGCGCCGGAACTGACCAGCACCACCGCCTTGCCACGCCGCATCAGGTCGGCGATTTCCCCGGCCCAGCGATCCAGCGCGGCATGGTCCAGCCCTGCGCCATCGTTGGTAACCAGACTCGAACCGACCTTGACCACGATGCGCGTGGCGGCGTGAATGACCGACTGCATGTAATTCTCCAGACAAGACGAACGGCGGTCCGGTCAAGCCAGCCGCCGCAATGAAGTGCCGATTATCGCGCGTTCGGCGCGCCGGTTGTAGGCCACCAGATCAAGGAACGGCAGCCTGTGTGCCGCAGACCGGACAGGCCGGGTCGCGGACCAGCCGCATGCGCCGCCATTCACCGCTTTTGCCGTCCAGCAGCTGCAGGCGGCCGACGGCCTCCGACGGAATGCCGGCCAGCAGCTTGATCGCCTCCATCGCCTGCAGGCTGCCGATGACCCCGACCAGCGGCGCCAGCACGCCGAACAGCGCACACGGGCCGTCGGAGGCATCGCCCTCGTCCGGGAACAGGCAGTGATAGCACGGCATGTCGGGCTGGCGGTAGTCGAACACTGCGAGTTGGCCGTCGAAGCGCACCGCCGCGCCGGAAACCAGCGGCGTGCCGGTGGCGACGCAGGCACGGTTGACTGCATGCCGGGTGGCGAAATTGTCGCAGCAGTCGAGCACGATGTCGGCTGCCGCCACCCGCGCCAGCAACGCCGCACCATCGAGCCGCTCGGCCACGTCGTGCACGACGATGTCCGGGTTCAGCTCCAGCATGCACTGGCGCGCGCTGGCGGCCTTGTTGACGCCGATGCGGTCGGTCGCATGCGCGACCTGGCGCTGCAGATTGGTCAGATCGACATCGTCGTCATCGCAGACGGTAAGGGTGCCGATGCCGCTGGCGGCCAGGTACAGCGCCACCGGGCTGCCGAGGCCGCCGGCACCGACGATCAGGGCGTGGCTGTCGAGCAGGCGCTGCTGGCCGTCGATGTCGATCTCGGGCAGCAGGATATGCCGCGAATAGCGGATCAGTTGCGTGTCGTCCATGCCGGGATTGTGCCGGGTTTTGCCGTCTGGCGCAGTCCGCCATTCGGCGGAGGGTCAGGCTTCCTCGACCACCTTGCGCTGGAAGCGCACGCCGAGCTGCTTGAGCTTGCGGTACAGGTGGGTGCGTTCCAGCCCGACCTTCTGCGCCACGCGGCTCATATTGCCCTTCTCCAGCGAGATGTGATGCTCGAAGTAGCGACGCTCGATCTGTTCGCGCAGCTCGCGCAGCGGCAGGTTGAAGTCAAAGCCCAGCTCCTCGATCGGCTTCTCGACCTTGAACTGCGACAGCACGCGCAGGACGTCGGGCGCGTCGATCTCGTCGTCCTCGACCGTCAGCGCCAGGCTCTTGACGATGCCCTTGAGCTGTTCGAGGTTGCCCGGCCACTCGTACTGGCGCAACGCGTTCAGCGCCGCCGTGGTAAAGCGCTTCAGCGGGGTCTGCTTGCTCTCGACCAGTTCGGCAACGATCTGGTTGGCCAGATCGACAATATCCTCGGCATGCTCGCGCAGCGCCGGAATCGGCACGATCACGCTGGCCAGCGTGGTCAGCAGCCGGTTGTCGCACTCGGGATCGACCAGCAGGTCGGACAGCGGCCGGCTGCAGGCGCAGACCACGCGCGCGTTGTAGCGATCAAGCTTGGACAGCAGGAACAGCAGCCCCTGCTGCGCCTTCTTGTTCAGGTAGGCAATGTCGCCCAGCCACAGCACGCCGTTGTTGGCTTTCTGCAGCAGGTCGAGCGGCGCATCCGCCAGCGTCTCCGGCTTGGCGACCGTGACCCACGGCGTATTCTGCGCATGCAGGAAGCGCGCGACCAGCTCGAAGCCGACCCCCGGCTCGCCGGACAGCAGCACCGGCGTCTTCAGCGCGGCAACGCGTTCGAGGTTCTTTTTCAGTTCCTGGACCGGCGCGCTCTTGCCGAGCTTGTTCAGGTCCAGCGCCTGCGCCGCCTGCATGTCGCCATACTTCAGCGCACGCTGGATGGTGCTGAGCAGCTTGGCCAGCGCGATCGGTTTCTCGAGGAAATCGAACGCGCCGATGCGGGTCGCCTCGACCGCGGTGTCGATGCTGGCATGACCGGACATCATGATGACCGGCATGTTCAGCTGGCCGGACTTGGCCCACTCCTTCAGCAGGGTGACGCCGTCACAATCCGGCATCCAGATATCGAGCAGCACGGCCGCCGGGCGCACCTGGTTGCGCAACTGCCGGGCCATTTCGGCGTTCTCGGCCACGGCGGCGGTATAGCCTTCGTCGAGCAGGATCTCGGAAAGCAGCTCTCGAATGCCGACCTCGTCGTCAACGATCAGGATGTCACTGCTACGCATGGTGTCTCCGATAGGGGCAGCATCACCCGCATTTGTGCGCCATGGGGCGACACATTGCCGGCACTGATACTGCCTTTATGCTCTTCAATGATTCGTTTGACCACCGCCAGCCCCAGGCCGCTGCCTTTGGCTTTGCTGGTGACATAGGGATCGAATGCGCGCGGCAGGATTTCGGGCGGGAAGCCGGCGCCATTGTCGGTCACCGTCATCACAACTTGTTGATCTGCAATGAACGTCCTAATTTCTATGATCGCCTCGGCAACGTCAAGCGTGGCATCCTGCGCGTTCACGACCAGATTGTGTATGACCTGGCGCAGCAGGGCGGCATCGGCCAGGATCGGCAGTTCGCCGTCGTGGAGATCCATCCGTACCGACGGGTTGGATTCGTACAGCATCATCACTTCGCGCACGATCGCATTCAGGTCGGTGGCCGCCATCCGGCTGGCCGGCGCGCGCGCGTAGTCGCGGAAGGCGTCGACCATGCCCTTCAGCGCCGCCACCTGCTTGATGATGGTATCGGTCGAGCGTTGCAGGAAATCGGCGTCGTGCGCATCGAGCTTGTTGCCGAGCTTCATCGCCAGCCGTTCGGCCGACAGCTGGATCGGTGTCAGCGGGTTGCGGATCTCGTGGGCGAGCCGCTTGGCAACCTCGCCCCAGGCCGCATCGCGCTGGGCACGGACCAGATCGGTCACTTCGTCGAAGACCACCACCCGCCCGGCGCCATCCGGCAGCAGGCCGCCGCGCACCAGCAGCAGCCGGCCGTCGCTGAGTTCGATCTGCTGCTGCCAGTCGCTTTCGTCACGGTCCAGCCTCGAGTAGACCGACGACACGAAGGCTTCCAGCGCCGGTGCCCACGCCAGCCATTCCGGCAGCGGCGTCAGCGCCAGCATGTTCAGGTCCCAGTCGAGAATGCGCGACGCGCTCTGGTTTGCAGCCGTCAGCCGCAGGTCGGCATCGAAGGCCAGCACGCCGCTCGACAGCGCGGCCAGAATGCGTTCCAGATAGGCGCGGTTGGCCTCGATCTGCTCGCGCGCGGCCTCTTCCGCCTGCTTGGCATCGGCCAGTTGCCGCGTCATCCGGTTGAACAGCGCGGTCAGGATGCCGAGCTCGTCGCGGCGGTAGATCGGATGCTGGCGCGAGAAGTCGCCCTGGGCCACCGCCCGCGTGCCGGCAGCCAGCGCCGACAGCGGTGCCGACAGCCGGCGCGACAGCAATGCCCCCAGCCCGACGGCCGCAAACAGCGACAGCAGCAGGGTCAGCGACAGCGTCAGCCGGTAGAACTCCTTCAGCCCGTCCCGCGCCAGCACCAGCTTGCGGTAATCGGCCCGGGTCGCTTCGACCTGCTCGGCATCGACCGCCAGCTGCTGCGGCGCCGGCTGCACGGCCACCAGCGTGACCGTATCGCCGTAGCCGATGCGGTTGATGCGCTGGGCCACTTTCAGCAGCAGCGTCGCCCCGCCGCCGCCCTCGATGCCGCGCCACTCGCTGGTCGCATCCAGCGCACCGCCAAAACTCGCCGCCGGCGGCGGAGGCGGCGACATGTTGTTGTCCGGACACGAATAGGCGATCAGCCGGTCGCGGCTGTCGAACAGCGCCAGCTGGCGAATGCCCAGCTGTGAGCGCAGGCGGTCCAGCCGTTCGGCCTGCAGGGCCGGCGTGGCGTTGGCCAGTTCGCGGGCGGCCACGCTGTTGCGCGCGGCCAGATCGGCCAGCAGCGCATCCAGCGCCGAGCGGCCGAGGTTCAGCCCGCGGTCCAGCGCACTTTCGACCTGGACGTTGAACCAGCTTTCGATGCTGCGGTTCAGGAACTGGACCGACATGGTAAACACGAGAATGCCCGGCAGCACCGCCACCAGCGCGAACATGCTGGTCATGCGCAGCGTCAGCTTGGCGCCGAACACGCGTTCGCGCACGGCACGGCGCATGCGCCACAGCTCGCGCCCCAGCACCGCCACCAGCCCCAGCACCAGCAGCCCGTTCAGCGCAAAAATCCACCAGTAGTAATCGGTCAGGCTCGACGTGCTGCCGGACGCAATGGCCAGCAGGTACAGCAGGCCCAGCCCGAGTACGCCGAGCGCAATCAGCCAGGGGCGCATCAGTCGTCTCCTTCGCCCTGCCCGCTGGTCAGCGGAATCCAGTCCGAATCCAGCGCCCAGTCGTTCGACTTGATGATGTTCAGCTGGAACGGCTTCGGCAGCCGGGTGGTGTCGAGCGTCAGCCGGATGCGACCGGCGAAGTCTTTCAGCGGCGAGCGACCGACGACCGAGCGTGGCAGCACACGCCAGCTGCGCGCCGAGCCGATGATGGCCAGGGCGTCGTCAAGCCGGGCAAAACTCAGGTACAGGTTGCCCTGGCCGATGCCGACGCGGTACTGCCGGGTCAGCGGGTGCCAGGACAGTCGGTAGCGCTGGGTGGCGGTCGGCTCGAACCAGTCGCCCAGCGAGCGCCACCAGGCGGTGGTCCGTGGGCGGGTCAGTTCGAAATCGAGGCGAAAGGTCAGCATGACACCCTGTTCGAGCGCATCAGACAGGGTCGGGTTCAGGTGCAGGGCAAAACGGCTGTTGACGGCCAGTGCGCCATCGCTGATGACCAGTTGCGCGATCCTGGATTCGACCGGCGCCGGATCGGCGGCGTGAACCGCCAGCGGCATCAGCGCCGCGAGCGAAAGAAACAGGGTCAGGAGTAGCGCAAGGCCACGGGACATGCAAAGCCTTTCAGCGCTTGGCGATCCTGGCGTAATAGAAACCGTCATGGTCGGAGTCGGGCAGCAGTTGCTCGTCGCCCTCCAGGCCGGCGTCGTCATGACGGGCAAGGAACGCGTCGATCTGTTCGCGGTTTTCCCCCGGGAAAATCGAACAGGTAGCGTAAAGCATTTTACCACCCGGGGCGAGCAGACCCCACAGCGCGTCCATGATGCGGCGCTGCGTTGCGGCAAAGGCGCGGATATCGTTCGAGCGGCGGTTCCACTTGATGTCCGGATGACGGCGTGCCACGCCGGAGGCCGAGCACGGCACATCGGCCAGGATGCGGTCGAACGGCCGGCCATCCCACCAGCCCTGCGGCGCACCCGCGTCACCGGTCGCCAGCGTCGCCTGCAGCGACAGCCGTTCGAGGTTCTGGGTCACCCGGCGCAGGCGCTCGCTGTCGTGGTCCAGCGCCACCAGATCCAGGGTGTGGCATTCCAGCAACTGACCGGTCTTGCCGCCCGGCGCGGCGCAGGCATCGAGCACGCGCATGCCGTCGGCCACGTCCAGCCAGCTGCCGGCACGCTGGGCGCCCGCGTCCTGTACCGAGGCCCGTCCGCTCTGGAAACCCGGCAGGCGGTCCACCGGCACCGGCCGCAGCAGGCGCACGGCATCGCCGCCCAGCGACTCGGCCTCGATACCGGCATCGGCCAGTTCATGCAGGTAGCCATCGGCACTGATCTGGCGCCGGTTGACCCGCAGCGTCATCGGCGGATGCTGGTTGGCGGCGTCGAGCACTTTCTTCCAGTCACGCGGCCAGGCCTGGCGCACCAGGGCAATCCACCATTCAGGGTGGTTCCAGAAGGCGACCGGGTCGCGCGTCAGCTCGGCATCCAGTTCGTCCTTGCGCCGTTGCGCATTGCGCAGGACCGCGTTGACCAGCGACTTGAGCCGCGGCGAGAGTTTCTCGGCGGCACGGACCGCATGGTCGACCACGGCGTACGGCGCCGCCCGCGTCGCTTCCAGCTGGTACAGCGCGACGATCAGCAGCCGGTCGATCAGCGGCTCGGTCAGCGGTCGCGACAGCAGCCGGTCGAGGCGGGCGCGCAGACTGCCGTAACGGCGCAGCGCGCCATGGGTCAGGTCGATCAACTGGGCGCGTTCGGGCCCGTCGACCCCGGCGGCAAGCCGGCCGAGCACGTCGTTGAGATTGTGACCGTCCAGGGTCGTGTCGAGGATCCGGGCGGCGAGCAGCTGATTCTGGTACATGGCAAAAGAAACAGCCACGGTTGCCCGTGGCTGCTTTCATAATCAATAGTTTGGATTATACGGCGCGATGGCAGTCACGACCAGTCGCCGCGCGCGATCGCTTCCAGGCGGGCAATGCGCTCGTCGGTCTGCGGGTGGGTACGGAACAGCTCGCTGATGCTGCTGCCACCGGCCAGCGGGTTGATGATCATCATCTGCGCGGTTTCCGGATGGGCCTCCGCCGCCGGCATGAAGCGCCCCTGCGCGTAGTACTCGATCTTGCGCAGCGCGGCAGCCAGCGCCAGCGGATCGCCGGAAATTTCGGCACCACCGCGGTCGGCGCCAAACTCGCGGGTACGGGAAATTGCCATCTGGATCAGCGATGCGGCGATCGGCGCCAGGATCGACACCAGCAGCATCACGATCGGGTTGGAACCGCGCTCGTCGTCACGGCCGCCGAAGATCGACGCGAACATCGCCATATTGGCCAGGGCGGAGATCGCACCGGCCACCGAGGCGGACAGGGTCGAAATCAGCGTGTCGCGGTTGCGGACGTGAGCCAGTTCATGGGCCATCACCCCGCGCAGTTCGCGATAGTCGAGCAGGCGCAGGATGCCGGTGGTGGCCGCCACGGCGGCGTTCTCCGGATTGCGGCCGGTCGCGAACGCGTTCGGCTGCTCCTCGTCGATGATGTAGACCTTGGGCATCGGCAGCCCGGCGCGCTGCGCCAGTTCCGCCACCATGCCGTAAAATTCGGGCGCGGTGCTGGCGTCGACCTGGTGCGCGTTGTACATGCGCAGCACCATCTTGTCGGAATTCCAGTAGGCGAACAGGTTCATGCCGCCGCCGACCAGGAAGGCAATCAGCATGCCGCCCCGGCCGCCGATGGCGCCGCCGACGACCATGAACAGTGCCATGATCCCTGCCATCAGAATGGTGGTTTTCAACCAGTTGTTGCTCATTGTGGACTTTTCTCCGTGCCGGATATCTCCGGTATTGAATGCTGTCGACCGGGCAGGATTTCAAGCCCCGGTCCCGGGCTGCGGAGCGGAACGCCCTGCCGGAAACCGGATCTGCCGGCTCCTGATTCTTGATCCGGGCGCTTAAGTCACACTTAGAGCCGGAACGGATCAGCGGAACAGCTTGACCACGAACTGCTGCCGGCGACTGACCGGCACGCGCTCGGGCGAGCCGTTCAGCATCACATACCAGGCGCCGTCGGTATTGCGCTCGAATCCGGCAATGGCGTGCCGCAGTACCAGGCAGTTGCGATGCACGCGCACCACGGCGTCACCATACTCTTCCTCGAGCTGGGTCAGCGGCATGTCGAGCAGGTGCTCGCCGGTCAGGGTGCGCAGGGTCACGTATTTGAGCTCGGCTTTCAGATACAGCGCCGATTCGATCGGCACCAGTCTGACATGACCACGCTCGATCACGCTGAAGTGCCCCGGTGCGCCGCCCGCCGGGGACGACGGGCGCGACATCAGCCGCGCCAGCACGGCGGCCAGGCGGTCGCGCCGCACCGGCTTCAGCAGATGGTCGACGGTCAGGCCGTCGACAGCGAACGCAGGCGGCTGTGGCTGGGAAGACGCGAACACAATCGCGGGGGGATGGGGGAGCGCCGCCAGTTTGCCGGCCAGGGTGACGCCATCCATTCGTGGCATCTGGACATTGACAAAGGCGGCATCGGCGCGATTGCCGTTGCTGCCCAGCCAGTCAAGCGCCGCGCCGGCGTCGGCCAGTGTCGCCACCACATCGACACCGGCCTCCGCCAACAGCAGGGTCAACCGCTCGCGGGCCTGGGGTTCATCGTCAATAACGATTGCGGTCAGAGCATCCATTGGGTTTTGCCGTGCTTTTCGATGAGATTTCGATAGGCAACAAGCAGGCGCTGGAACTTGACGTTTGCGGGGTCGGCCCGGCGGGCGCGTTCGAGTAATTCGTGCGCCCTCGCCACATGACTTTCGTGCCAGCCCTTGCGGTGAACGAAAGCGAGAATGGCGTTGACCGCGTTCAGCATGATTTGCGAATTGGACGGCAATTCGTCCACCGCCTTGTTGAACAGGGCCACCGCTTCCTCGATTTCACCGGACTGCGCCAGCCGGACTGCTTCGTTGTTGAGATCAACGACCGACTGGACATTCTCTGCAATCAGCTGCTTGCCTGCTTCCGGACGACCAACCTGATTGAAAACCTGTTCGATCCGTTCCAGCAGCAACTCGTCGTCATGGTTGTTCTTCACCATCTGCTGCACCACGTGAACCGCAGCGTCTTCCCGCCCGCTCTTGTAGCAGGCGTGAACCAGTTCCAGACGCGCGTTTTCATTCAGCATAGGCGACAGATCGCGATATTTTTCGATTGCGTCATCAAGAAGTTCGCGACCGCGATGCGGCTGGCCGGCCTGGGTCGCCACTTCGCTCTCGACCACGGTCGAAACCCAGTTCGCAACCGGGTCATTGCGGAATTCGCGCCGCAGATTGGCAACGGTCTGTTGCGCGGCCTTGCCGTCGTTCGACGCCAGTTGCGCCCGCGCCAGCGCGGCATAATCCTCGGGACAGCGGTAGGTCGAATACTTGGCCAGGTCGATGGTGCGGGTAAACGCCTGCTGCGCGGTGGCGAAGTCGCCATCCTGCATCGCCGCCTCGCCAAGCTTCTTCTGCCGGCGCACCACCACCGGCGACAGGTCGGTCGCGGTCGCCAGCGTATTCTTGGCGTTGGCCGTGTCGTGCTTGGCTTCGTAGATGCGCGCCAGCCAGTCGTAGGCCTCCATCACGCGCGAGTTTTCCTCGAGCACTTCCTCGAACAGCTCGCGCGCCTGGTCGTACTGCCGGGTCGACACCAGCGTCTTGCCCAGACCCAGCTTGGCCCACGGCAGCGCCTTGATCTTCAGCACGTCGCGATACAGGCTCTGCGCGCCGAGATAGTCGCCGATCTTCAGTTCCAGCGAGCCCTTCAGCTTCATGAAGTCGAGCAGGAATTCATCGCGCGCGGCAATGCGCTTGTCGCATTCGGAAATCGCGCTCAGGTACTCGTCCTTCATGATCGACTGGTCGACCACGCGCAGCGCATCGCGGCGACGCATCGCCCGTTCGAGCCGCACCCGCAACTGCTCGCCGGTAAACGGCTTCAGCAGATAGGCATCCGGCGACAGTTCCGCCGCGCTGACCACCCGCTCGATGCGGGCCTCGGCGGTCACGATCATGAACACACAAGACTGCTTGATCAGGTTGCGCTCGCGGATTTCCTCCAGCAGGTGCAGGCCGTCATAGCCGTTGCCGAGGTCGTAGTCGCACAGCACCACATCGAAGTCGAAGCGGCCGAGCTTGTTGAATGCATCCGAGATCCGCGTCGCGTACTCGACCTTGTTGGCGCCGAAGGTCGACAGGGTCATCGACACCGCCCGCTGCATCTCGGGCACGTTGTCGATAATCAGGAACAGCTTCTTCGCGTACAGATTGTCGTCGCGCGGCGCGATCTTGGCCGCCTTGACGCTGGAAATGGACTGGTAGCTGGCGTTGTTTCGGTTGGGCTTGTCATCGGTCATAGGGATCTCACACAGCGGACAGTTTGGCGTAGCGCAGATCGAGCCATTTACGTCCTGCGTCCTGAAAATTCACTTCTACCCGCGACTCGCCACCGCCAGCCTCGGCGTCGGTAATGACACCCAGGCCGAATTTCGGATGAGTCACGGTCTGGCCGACCCGGAAACCGCCGACCCATTCGGGGGCGGCTGTCCTGACCGGTGTGCGCGTCTTGCGCCCGGTCGGTGCCCACGGGGCGGCCGTTTCGACCGGCTTGCGCACGACCGGTTCGATATTGATCGGATGCAGCAGTTCGGGGGGCAATTCGTCCAGAAAGCGCGATGGCAGCGGATAGCGTGTCTGTCCGTGCAGCATGCGGGTCTGAGCATAACTCAAGGTCAGCCGGCGGCGGGCGCGGGTAATGGCGACATACAACAGCCTTCGCTCTTCCTCCAGCCCGTCCGGATCGGCAAAGCTCTGCTCGTGCGGGAACAGTCCCTCTTCCAGCCCGGTCAGGAACACGCTGTCGAACTCCAGCCCCTTGGCCGCATGCACGGTCATCAGCGTGATCGCCTCCTCGCCAGCGGCGGCCTCGTGGTCACCCGATTCGAGCGACGCGTGGGCAAGGAATTCGACCATCGCCTGTGCCGGATCGTCCGGGACGAAGGACACGGCGGCATTGACCAGTTCGCTCAGGTTTTCCAGCCGTTCGCTACCGTCCTTGTCCGCCTGGTACATCGCGGTCAGGCCGCTGGCGTCGATCACGTGGCTGACCAGCTCCGCAAAGCCCAGTGTGTCGGCCGCGGTGCGCAGTTCTTCGATCAGCAGCACAAAACGGCCAACGCTGGCCGCCGCACGGCCCCCGACCTGACAGGCGGCCTGCCACAGGCTGTCGCCGCTGTCGCGGGCCGCCATCTGGATGCCGTCCACCGTGCGGGCACCGATACCGCGCGCCGGCAGGTTGATGATGCGCAGCAGCGCATTGTCGTCAGCCGGGTTGGCCAGCAGGCGCAGGTAGGCCAGCGCATGCTTGATTTCCTGGCGCTCGAAGAAACGCAGCCCGCCATAGACCCGGTACGACAGCCCGGCCTGGAACAGCGCGTGCTCGAGCGCCCGGCTTTGGGCGTTGCTGCGATACAGCACCGCCACGTCGGCCAGCGACACGCCTTCGCGCTTCAGCGCCCGCGCCTCCTCGGCGATGAATTCGGCTTCCTCGCCATCACTCCAGCCGCGGTAGACGCGGATCTGCTCGCCTTCGCCGGCATCGGTCCACAGCGTCTTGCCGAGCCGGCCCCGGTTGTTGGCGATCACCGCATTGGCGGCGGCCAGGATGCGCGATGTCGAGCGGTAGTTCTGTTCAAGCCGGATCGGCTCGCCGGCCGCGTAGTCGCTCAGGAAGTCGCGCATATTGCCGACTTCGGCGCCGCGGAACGCGTAGATCGACTGGTCGTCGTCACCGACGGCAAACACGGTGTTGTCGTCGCCGGCAAAACATTTCAGCCACGCGTACTGCAGGCGGTTGGTATCCTGGAATTCATCGACCAGAATATGACGGAAGCGGCTCTGGTAATGCTGGCGCAGTGCGGTGTTGCCGGACAGCAGTTCGTACGAGGCCAGCAGCAGCTCGGCAAAGTCGACCACGCCTTCGCGCCGGCACTGGCGGTCGTATTCCCGCCAGATTTCCGTCAGTTTGACCTCGAAGTGATCGGCCGGCGCAAAGCGGTCCGCCCGCAGCCCCTTTTCCTTGCTGCCGTTGATGAACGACATCACCTGGCGCGGCGGGTAGGTCTCATCCGACAGCTGCAGCGTCTTCAGCAACCGCTTGATTGCCGCGAGCTGGTCCTGGCTGTCGAGGATCTGGAAGGTCGCCGGCAGGCCAACGTCGCGGTGATGCAGGCGCAGCAGGCGATTGGCCAGCCCGTGAAAGGTGCCGATCCACATCTGTTTCGGGTTGACCGGCAGCATGGCAGTCAGACGGGTCTGCATTTCCCGCGCGGCCTTGTTGGTAAAGGTCACGCCGAGAATGCCGGCCGGGCTGGCCAGTCCCTCGCGGATCAGCCAGGCGATCCGCGTGGTCAGGACACGGGTCTTGCCGCTGCCCGCGCCGGCCAGCACCAGTGCGGAATGCGGGGTCGTCACCGCTTCGCGCTGCGCCGGGTTCAGACCGGCCAGAAATTCGGAGTTCATCTGTCTGCTTAGCCATGGATTAGGTAATTTGGGCCCATTCTATCAAGCGATTGCCCTCCGACGCGCTGCGCTTGTATTCAAACGACCGTTTGAGGCATGATGGATCGATATCCACAAAGGAGATTCCCCGATGCCGCAACTCCGCCTCGACCGCACCGGCGACGTTTTTGTCCTCACGTTCCAGAACGCCGACGCGTCAAACATGCTCAATGACAGCACGCTCGACGAGTTCAACGCCCATCTCGATACGGTCGAAGCGGCAAGCGGCAATGTCGCGCTGCTGATCACGGCGGACGACGAGAAATTCTTCAGCAACGGCATCAATCTCGACTATATCCAGAGTCAGGGCGGCATGCCGTTCCTGCTGAACACCTTCGTGCCGCGGCTTGACCAGCTGCTGCAGCGTCTGGCCCGCTTCGGCTGCCCGACGCTGGCGGCCATCAACGGCCACGCCTTTGGCGGTGGTGCGCTGATTGCCTCGGCCTGCGATTTCCGTACCATGCGCGCCGACCGGGGCTTCCTGTGTTTCCCGGAGGTCGATCTCGGCCTGGCGCTGTCGCCGACCATGGTCGCCTGCGTGAACAATCTGCCCGGCGAGGCGGTACGCCGCCGTCTGGCGCTGACCGGCGCCCGCATCGGCGGCGAGGAAGCTGCCCGCCTCGGCCTGGTCGAAGCCGCCCATGCGCCGGACGTATTGCAGCCGGCCTCGCTGGCCATGGCCGCAGAGCTGGCCAAGAAGAACCGCCGTGCCTATGCGACCATCAAGCGCAGCCTGCTCGGCCCGCGCTGGGATGCCCTGCTGGCCGACTGATCAGCCTGCCGCGCACAGCGCCGCCAGACGGGTGGTGTCGCCGACCAGCGGGTTGCCTTCCCCCTGCCAGCGCACCAGCCGCTCGTTGCGGCGCAGCTCCCAGTCATCGACCGGATACGCGTTCGCCCACGCACAGAACAGTTTCCGGTCCTGGCTGGACAGGCGCAGCCGGTAGCGCTGGTGCATGTACAGCTGGATGCGCGCAATGCGCCCGCGCACTTCCTCGCGCGGCTGCACGCGGCGCAGGCGGAAGTCGACTACCGTCCGGCAACTGCCGTACACCGGCGCCGGGTTGCGCGCCCAGACGCTGTACGGGAAGTTGCTGCGGTCGCCGTTGACTTCACCGACCGCCGGTACCAGATTGACCAGGTCACCCTCGGCCATCCGGAACAGCGGGTCACTGCTCGTGCACTGCTTGCGACCGCCGTTCTGCCAGCATTGCCGCTGGTGGCCCAGCACCCAGGCCGGCACCACGTGTTCCCATTCGATGCGCTGGCCGCGTTCGGCATTCTTGCGCGGCCGGTAGCCGCAGCTGGTGGCATCGACTTCCTTGCCGCTGTAGCGACAGCCGCAGTAGAAATCTTCTTCCATGCCGGCATAGATGCGCGGCAGGATTTTCTTGGCATTGACGAAGTTGCGATGGCCGACGGCCTTGTTGCCGGACACCAGCTCGACCGCCTGCGGTTCGGACGGATCGGCGGCGGGTGTCAGCGCGCCGTCCAGCGTCTTGCCGAGCCACTCGCCGACCTGTTCGCTGATCAGGCGTGAGCCTTCCTCGATTGCACCATGGGCCAGGTCGCGCGCCTGCTGTTCGGAACAGGCGGCAAGCGTCGCGACGCAACAGGCCGCGAACAGAAATAACGATTTGGACATCAGAAACCGGACAGCCGACAGCGGAAAGTTCGCTATTGTAGACGCTGGCGAACTTATTCCGTTGCAGACAGTCTTGCGCGCAGCCGCGCCGCCAGCCCGTCGACGTCATGGGCAACGCCATCGCGCTGGCGTGCGGCCCAGACCGGCGCCGGGAAATGGGCGTCATCGGCAAAGCGCGGAATCACATGCCAGTGCAGGTGCGGCACCACATTGCCGAGGCTGGCCAGATTGATCTTGTCCGGATTCAGCTCGGCGCGCAGCGCGGCCTCGACCCGCAGCACCCAGTCGAGCAGGTGGGCACGGTCGGCAGCGGCCAGGTCGGTCATCTCGCGCACGTGCGCCTTCCACAGCACCCGGCAGAAGCCGGGGTAATCGGGCTCGTCGTCGACCAGGATGACGCGCAGCCGGGCGTCTTCGAACAGCAATGGCGAGGACGGGGTTTCACACAGGACACAGGACATGGCGCATCCGCAGACAGGAAGATCGAACCCGGATGATACCCAGCGACGGCACGGACAGGCATCCGAAAATTGACTGCACCCGGCTATCCGACGTTATGCTGTAGTCGTCTCCAACGCACTCCCGAATGGGTATTGACCCCCTGTCGGACAGGACCCGGACTTACCTATGAGCTTTCTGCAGCAACTTCTCCTTATCGCCGCCCTTATTGCCGTCAGCATGTTTTTTTCCATTTCGGAAATCTCGCTCGCGGCGGCACGCAAGATCCGGCTGCGCCAGTGGGCGGATGAAGGAATGGTCAATGCCCAGCGCGTGCTGGACCTGCAGGCAAAGCCGGGCCATTTCTTTACCGTGGTGCAGATTGGCGTCAACGCGGTAGCGATTCTCGGCGGTATCGTCGGCGAACCGGCATTCACGCCGTATTACGCCCGGCTGGTCAGCCTGTTCTATCAGGGACCGGAAGTCGCCGCCATCGGCTTTGTGCTGTCGTTCCTGACCGTGACCAGCCTGTTCATCCTGATCGCCGATCTGCTGCCGAAACGGCTCGGCCTGCTGTTCCCCGAACTGATCGCGGTGCGCATTGTCGGGCCGATGCTGACTTGCGTGAAGGGGTGCATGCCGCTGGTCTGGCTGTTCAACGGCCTGGCCAACCTGATTTTCCGCCTGCTGAAGGTGCCGATGGCCCGCTCCGACGACATCACCTCGGACGATATCATCGCCGTGATGGCAGCCGGCGCCGAGGCCGGCGTGCTGCACGCCGGCGAACACCAGTTGATTGAAAACGTGTTCGAGCTGGAAAGCCGGACCGTGTCGTCATCGATGACCGCACGCGAAAGCATCGTCTGGCTGCCGCTGCTGGCCGACAACGACCTGATCCGCCGCACCATCGCCGCCAATCCGCATTCGAAGTTCCTGGTCTGCGACGATGCAATCGACAATGTGGTCGGCTATGTCGATACCAAGGATCTGCTGGTGCGCGCGCTGAACGGCCAGAGCATTTCGCTGAAGACCGAACCGACCGTGCGCCAGGCCCTGCTGATCCCGGACACGCTGACGCTGTCGGAGATCCTGTCGCGCTTCAAGAGCGCGCGCGAGGATTTCGCCGTGATCCTGAACGAATATGCGCTGGTGGTCGGCATCATCACGCTGAACGACGTGATGAGCACGGTAATGGGCGATCTGGTCAGCGTCGAGGAAGAGCAGATCGTTCAGCGTGACGAGCTGTCATGGCTGGTCGATGGTGTGACGCCGATCGACGACGTGATGCGCGTGCTCGACATCGATGCCTTCCCCGATGACGAGCATTACGAAACGGTGGCCGGTTTCATGATGTACATGCTGCGCAAGATCCCGAAACGGACCGACTGCGTCAGTTTCGCCGGCTACAAGTTCGAAGTGGTCGACATCGACAATTACAAGATCGACCAGTTGCTGGTCACCCGCTTGCCGAAGGCGCAGGACGGCGACGTCTAGCGTCGGCGCCAGCCCTGCCACAGCGCGCGCGGCACGCCGATCACGATATACAGCAGCAGGCCGACGAACAGCACGACGAACTCGGCCAGCGCACGCAGCAGGCGCATCAACTGGCGGCAATCACGGGATGGAAGTGGACGATGGCCGCCGGCACGACGCTCGCCGTCAGCGCCATGGCCATGAAGTGACCGGCCGGTACGTCGAACTCGCAGCGCAGCCCGTCGCGGGCGGCAAAGCCGAAGCGGTGGTAGTAGGCCGGATCGCCCAGCACCACCACGCCGGCGGCACCCTGCGCGCGCAAGCGCCCGAACAGCGCCTGCACCAGCGCGCTGCCGACACCGCGCCGCTGGTGGTCGGGATGCACCGACAGCGGCGCCAGTCCTTCCCAGCCGCCGGTATCGGCATCGAGCACCACCGGCGAGCTGGACACATGACCGATCACCTCGCCGGCCTCATCCACCGCCACCAGGCTGGCACTCAGTGCGCCGGCCGCACGCAGCCGGGTCACCAGCGCTGCCTCGGTGCCATCGCTGTACGGGTGGCCGTCGAACGCGGCCGTCACCACGGCGGCAATGGCACCGGCATCAGCCGGCGTCTCGTCGCGCACGTACGCCGTCATCGGTCTATTTCAGTGCCGACAGCTGCTGCTTCGCCTTCTGGGCGGCATCGCTGTTCGGATATTTCTTGATCAGCTGCTGCCAGGTTGACTTCGCCCGTGCCGTGTCGCCAAGATCCCGCTGGCAGCCGCCGATATTGCGCATGGCATCCGGCACCCTGGCATGGGTCGGGCTCAGTTCGATAAAGCGCTGGTAGGTATCGATCGCCGGCTGGAACTGGCGCTCGGCGTTATAGGCGACACCAAGCCAGTAACGGGCGTCCGGTGTCTGCTTCGCGGTCGGATTGGCGTTGATGAAGGTCTTCAGCGCCGGAATCGCCTGCTTGAAATTGCGGTTGCGCAGCTGCGCCAGCGCCTTGTCGTATTCGGCCCCGACCGGATCGGCGGTCGGCGTCGGTGCGGCGGCGGCCTCACCGTCGTCAGTGCGCGCGGCACTGTCGGCACCCGGCGCCGGCGTGGCGGCGGTCTTGCCTTCCAGCGGCGTCAGACGCTGGTCGAGGTCGTTGTACAGGTCGTTCTGACGTTTCTGCGTGGTCTGCAGATTGTAGTTCAGCACCTCGACGTCCCCCTTGAGCTTGGCCACTTCGGCCTGCAGGGAACCGACCTGATTGATCATGTCGAGCAGCTTGTCGTTGGAAATCTTGGTTTCGATCTGCGACAGCCGCTGCTGCTGCTGCACGATCTGTGCGCGGGTCACGTCGAGATCGGTGGTCGAGGCGCAGCCGGCGGCCAACAGCACCGGCAGGAGGGCAATAGGGAGGCGTCGGATCATGGGCGGATAGGGTCGCTGTAAAAACGAACAACCCGGATGTTGCCACAGCCGCATCCGGGTCGGGGAATTGCCGGCCGGTCCCGGGCCGCGAACGGCGGGCGGGACCGGCAGCAACACAGCCGGCATCAGGATGCCGGCACGCGATCACTCGCCGTCGTAAACGACGTCGGCGCGACGGTTGGCGGCGAAGTCGGCGTCGGTGTTACCCGTGGCGCGCGGCTTTTCCTTGCCGAAGCTGACGGCTTCCAGCTGGGCTTCCGGCACGCCGATCACGCGCATCATCTGCTTGACGGCTTCCGAACGGCGCTGACCCAGTGCCAGGTTGTATTCGCGGCTGCCGCGGGCGTCAGTGTTGCCCTGGATCTGCACCTTGCGGTTGCTGTTCTGCTTCAGGTACTCGGCGTGGGCCTGGACCACCGGCTTGTACTCGTTGCTGACGGCCGAGCTGTCAAAGCCGAAGAACACGCTGCGCTTGGACAGCACGTTGTTCGGGTCCTTCAGCGGATCGATCTGCTGACCGGCAGTGCCGCCGGCGACAGCGCCGCCGTTGCCGGCGTTGGCGCCGGCATTGGCGTTGGTGGAATCGGCCGGCTTGGTGCTTGCGCAGGCGGCGAGCAGGGCGGCAACGGCAACAGCGGTGAGGGTTTGCTTCAGCATCGCTAGGGCTCCTTTATGCTTTGGTTATGTGACGAGGAATTCGGTAGAAGGGCGATTCTCGTGTCAGTCATGCCGGCCTGAGGCCGGTGTCAACGCGGGAAGGGTCCCCAGTCAGGCTCTTGCACGTCTCCCGTGGCCCCCAGGCGCGTCTTGGTACTGCCGTCGCGGGTCACCGTATAGAGGACGCCGCGACCACCCTGATCGGTCGCATAGAGGATCATCTTGCCGTTGGGGGCAAAACTCGGAGACTCGTCGTACTGCGTGGTCGACACGTAGTTGGCCTGGCTGCTGCCGAAATCCTGGAGCATCACCCGGTAGCGGCCGCCTTCGCGGCGGACAAAGGTGAAGCTCTTGCCGTCCGGGCTGACGCTCGGCGACACATTGTAGTTGCCTTCGTAGGTGAGGCGCGTCGCCGCGCCGCCACCCGCCGGCATGCTGAAAATCTGCGGGCCGCCCGCGCGGTCCGAGGTGAACAGGATGCGGCTGCCGTCCGGGGTATAGGTCGGCTCGGTATCGATCGACGCGTTCTGGCTCAGCCGGCGCATGCCGGAACCGTCAGCGTTGATCTGGTAGATCTGGGTGTTGCCCGGCAGCGTCAGCGCGACGGCCAGGCGGGAACCGTCCGGCGCCCACGACGGCGCGGAGTTCGACCCCTTGAAATTCGCCACGGCGCGGCGGGTGCCGGCAGCCAGGTTGTGCACGTACACCACCGCCTTGCGCGTCTCGAACGACACATAGGCGATGCGCCCGCCGTCCGGCGACCACGACGGCGACAGGATCGGTTCCTTCGAGCGCAGGATGGTCTGTTCATTGGCGCCGTCGGCATCGGCCACCCGCAGTTCGTAGTGGTCGCGGCCCGACTTGCTGACATAGGTGATCTGGGTGCCGAAGATGCCGCGCTCGCCGGTAATCGCCTGGTAGATCATGTCGGCGATGGTATGGGCGAGCTGGCGGCTCTGCCGCGGCGTAATCGAGAAACTGCCGCCGGTCAGCTGTTTTTTCTGCGCGACGTCCATCAGCCAGAAGCTGACGGCGAGCTTGTCGCCCTGCTGCTGGACCTTGCCGACCGAGATCGAGAACGCGCCAGCGGTCTTCCAGTCCGGATAGGCGATCTGGCCCGGTTCGGTCGGCTTGTTGGCGACGCTGTTCGGATCGATGAAGCGGAACACGCCGGTGCGCGCCAGGTCATTGCGGATGATCGGGGTCAGCCCACCCGGGGCAAGGTTTTCGCCGGCAAACACCGGCAGCGCGATCGGGTGCTGGTTGGTACCGCCGCCGACGATTTCCACCGTCATTTCGGCACGGGCAACGCCCGCAGCCAACAGCATCAGCACGGGAACGAACAGTCGGGTCAGCCAGTGAGTGCGCATCGTCATCCTTATTTCGGTCGGAATTTCAGCTTCATCACCCGCACGTCCGAGAAGGACATGCCGGCGGGCAGCGCCGGGAAGGTACGGGCTGCCATGACCGCGCGTTGCACGGCCTCATCGTATTGCGGGTTGCCGGACGACTGCACCAGCTTGACGTCGCGGACTTCCAGCGACGGCAGCAGGGTCACCTGCACCACCGCCGTCGGGTTGCCGTTCAGACCGTCAGGCACCTGGACCAGCGGCCGCACGCGGGCCACCACCAGTCCTTCGTAGCCCTTGCCGCCACTGCCGCCGGCGCCGATGCCACCGGCACTGCCGCCGGGCACGCCATCCTTGCTGCCAGCCTGGGTGCGGTTGCTGTTCGGCCGGACTTTGGTATTGGTGCTGCCGAGGTCGGCCAGCTCGTCATCGACGTCGAAGCTGCCCTGACGGGCGTTCTTCGCCGCCGGCTTTTTCGCCGGCTCGGCCGGGGTCGCCTTTTTGGCGTCGGCTTTCTTTTCCGGTTTGGCCTCGGGCTTCGGTTCCGGTTTTTTCTCCGGCTTCGGCTCGGGTTTCTTTTCCGGCTTAGGTTCCGGCTTCTTTTCCGGCTTGGGCTCGGGCTTCGGCGGTTCCGGTTTTTTCTTGGCCACGGCGATGTCCGGCGTCCGGACTTCCGGCGTCACATCGGGTTCGGGGGTCGGGGTCGGCTCGGGCGCGACCACCGGTGCCGGGGTCGGGTCGGGCATGACGACGCCGCGCGTCATCGGCGGCGCGCTCCACAGTTCAACCGCAGCCGGCGGTGCATTCACCGTCCGGGTTTCCGGGTGGAATGACAGCGTCAGCAGCAGCAGAATGAAAAGATGCAGCCCGAGCGAAACAGCAAAGCTCGTGCTGCGGGTATTGGCAGCCGTCATCGGCGCTATTGCTCCGATTTGACCAGCAGACCCACGCGTTCGACCTTGGCCTTCTGCAGCGCGCTCATCACTTCCATGACTTTTTCATAGGCGACCGTCTTGTCGGCGGAGATCACCACCGGGCGGTTGGTGCCGTCGGCCAGACGGCCCTGAATATCCGAGGTCAGCCCGGCCAGATCGTCGAACTGGCTGCTGTTGCCCTTGTCGGCCAGTCCGAAGCGGCCGTCCTTGTCGACGGTGACCTGCAGCGGTTCGGTTTCCACCTGCGCCGCCTTGCCGACCGAGGGCAGATTGACGACACCGGGGGCGAACATGGGCGCGGTCACCATGAAGATCACCAACAGGACCAGCATGACGTCGATATACGGGACGACATTGATCTGGTTCATGGAACGGCGGGGACGGCGATTGAGCATGGACTGAAAACGCGATTCTGGATCGATCGAGAAGCGTCATGATAGCAAAAGCCGGCGCTCGTGCCTGTTACATGCGAAACCCGCCGGGTCGAAATCGGCAAAAACCGCTATCGAATGTCACATTTATTGACATTTCCGCACATTCCCGCCGCGCCGCCGGCCCGGAAAACCGCCGTCGGCGGCGTTTCCCGGGCCGCTGGCGCGGGGGTTCAGTCCAGCAGCGCCGCCATGATGTCGTCCGCGCCCTGGTCCAGCAGCTTCCTGGCCACGGCACGACCCAGCGCATCGGCATACTCGGCCGGCGCGCTGACTTCGGCAGTCAGCATGGTGCGGCCGTCGGTGGTGGCAACAAAACCGCGCAGCGTCAGCTGGTCGCCGTCCTGGGTCGCGTAGCCGCCCAGCGGCACCTGGCAGCTGCCGCCCAGCGCCCGGCTCATGGCCCGCTCGGCACTGACGCAGGCGTAGGTGACCGGGTGATTCAGCGGCGCCAGCAAGGCCATCAGGTCCGGCCGGCCGGCACGGATCTCGATGCCGAGTGCCCCCTGGCCCACGGCCGGCAGGCTGTCCGCCGGTGACAGCTCGGCGCGGATGCGGGCGTCCAGTTTCAGCCGCTTGAGGCCGGCCGCAGCCAGCAGGATCGCGTCGTACTCGCCCTCGTCGAGCTTGCGCAGCCGGGTCTGCACATTGCCACGCAGCGGCCGGACGTCCAGTTGCGGGAAACGCGCGCGCAACTGGCATTCGCGCCGCAGGCTCGACGTGCCGACCACGCTGCCCGGCGGCAGTTCGGCCAGACTGGCGTAGGAGTTGGACACGAAGGCATCACGCGGGTCTTCGCGCTCGCAGATCGCCGCCAGCGCAAAACCGTCCGGCAGCTCCATCGGCACGTCCTTGATCGAGTGCACGGCCAGGTCGGCACGACCGTCGGCCAGCGCCTGTTCCAGCTCCTTGACGAACAGCCCCTTGCCGCCGATCTTGTTCAGCGTCTTGTCGAGAATCTGGTCGCCCTGGGTGGTCATGCCGAGAATCGACACCTGCAGGTCCGGATACAGCCCGGTCAGGCGGTCGCGGATATGCTCGGCCTGCCACATCGCCAGGGGGCTCTCGCGGCTGGCGATCACGAGTTGCGTCATGAGGGTTTTTCCTGTGTTAACGTGTTTCCAATCCAACATCATGGCCGTCCGGATGTTCGATAGGGAACATGCACGGCGACCGATCACCCGCAAGGATAACGCAGACCGATGAGTGTTGAACTTGACAAGGATGTCCCGCTGACGCGGGACCGGGGGCGTCTGGCCCGTTTGCTGGCCGATGTCGTGCGAGAGCAGACCGGTGACGCGATCTGGGACGAAGTCGAAAGCGTGCCGGATCTGGCCAGCCATGTCGACAGTCTGGCCGACTGTCGCGCCCACCTGGCCACGCTGTCGCCGGAAGTCACCGACACGCTGCTGCGCGCCTGTGGACTGCTGGCCCAGCTGGAGAATCTGGCCGAGGACCTGCACCACAACCGGCGCCGGCTGGCCCACAAGCGTGCCGGCTCACCGCCGCAGGCCGGCAGCCTGGAGCGGGCGCTGGTCGTGCTCAAGCAGCGCGGCGTGCGCGCCGCCGACGTCGAGTCGCTGCTGCAGCATGCCCAGATCGTGCCGGTGCTGACCGCGCACCCGACCGAGGTCCAGCGCCAGACCACGCTCGACTGCCAGCGTGCCATCCGCAAGTTCCTGATCCAGCTCGGCCAGCCCGAGCTCGACCACGATGAAGTCGCCGAACTCGAAATCAAGCTCAAGCGCGTACTGCTGACCCTGTGGCAGACGGCGGAAATCCGCCCGTTCAAGCTGACGGTCAAGGACGAGATCGAAAACGGCATCGCCTATCACCCGCTGACCTTCCTCGATGCGTTGCCGGCGCTGTACGCGCAGACCGAGGACACCATCGAGCGCGCGTATGGCGTGCGGCTCGATCTGCCGAACTTCTATCGCATCGGCAGCTGGATCGGCGGTGACCGCGACGGCAACCCGAACGTCAATGCCGGCCTGCTGCGCTACGCGCTCGGCCGCCAGGCCGAGGTGGTGTTCGACCACTACGGCTACGAGCTGGAAGGGCTGTACCGCGAACTGTCGCTGTCGGACCGGCTGGTCGCGGTCAGCGACACCGTGGCCGAACTGGCGGCGATCTCGCCCGATACCGCCGTCAGCCGCGACGAGGAACCGTATCGCCGCGCGATCGCCACCATCATCGCCCGGCTGTCCGCCACCGCCCATGAGCGCGAGGTCGCCTTCCGCTCGCGCTTCGGCGATGGCGAGCCGTACCCGAACCGCCATGCCTTCGCCACCGACCTGAAGGCGCTGGCCGACTCGCTGACCTCGCACGGCAGCGGCCTGCTGGCCGACGGCCGCCTGCGCCGGCTGCGCCGCGCGGTGGGCGTGTTCGGTTTCTTCCTGATGCCGCTCGACCAGCGCCAGCACGCCGACCTGTACGGCGGCGCGGTTGCCGAGCTGTTCACCGCCGCCGGCCAGCCCGGCTATGCCGGACTCGACGAAACCGGCAAGCGCGAATGGCTGCTGGCCGAGCTGGCCCATGCCCGGCCGCTGATGTCGCCGTTCGTCGACTATTCGGACGGCACCCGCCGCGAACTCGACCTGTTTGCCGCCACCCGCGACATGCAGGACCGCTATGGCGAGGGCGCGCTGCCGAACCTGATCATTTCCAACTGTGCCGAGGCCAGTGACCTGCTCGAAGTGGCGTTGCTGATGAAGGAATCCGGCCTGCTGCCGCTGGACGCCAGTGGCGCCCCGCAGGCGCGCGCCAACATCATTCCGCTGTTCGAGACCATTACCGACCTCGAAAACGCCGCCGAAGTGATGCAGTCGCTGTTTGCGCTGCCGTTCTACCGTGCGCTGCTCGCCAGCCGCCAGCATGTGCAGGAAGTCATGCTCGGCTACTCGGACAGCAACAAGGACGGCGGCTACCTGATGAGCCAGTGGGGCCTGTATGCGGCCGAGAAACAGCTTGTCGCCGTCTTCAACACGGCCGGCGTGCGCATGCGCCTGTTCCATGGCCGGGGCGGTTCGGTCGGCCGTGGGGGTGGTCCGAGCTTCGAGGCCATCGTCGCCCAGCCGGCCGGGACCGTGCAGGGCCAGATCCGCATCACCGAGCAGGGCGAGGTCATCGCGTCGAAGTATGCCGACCGCGACATCGGCCTGCGCAATCTGGAATCCATCCTCGCCGCGACGCTGGAAGCCAGTCTGGCGCCGGTGCCGGCCTGCCCGACCGACGAGTCGATCTTCGCCGAGCTGGCGCGCGACAGCTATGACGCCTACCGGCGGCTGATCGACACCGACGGCTTCATCGACTATTTCCTGACTGCCACCCCGATCAACGAGATCGCCAAGCTCAACATCGGCAGCCGGCCGGCATCGCGCAAGACGCTGTCGTCGATTACCGATCTGCGCGCGATTCCGTGGGTGTTCAGCTGGATGCAGTCGCGGGTGATGCTGCCGGGCTGGTACGGCGTCGGCAGCGCGGTGGCCGCGTTTATCGAGCGCCACGGCGAGCAGGGCATCGTTCGCCTGAAGGCGCTGTACCGCGATTCGGCCTTCTTCCGCGTCACGCTGTCGAACATGGAAATGGTGCTGGCCAAGGCCGACATGACCATCGCCGCCGAGTACGCACGACTGGTGCCGGACGCCGAGCTCGGCAACCGGGTGTTCGGCATGATCCGCAAGGAATTCGAGCTGTCGCGCGACATGTACTTCGCCATCACCGGCGCCGACCACCTGCTGGCCGACAACCCGACGCTGGCACGCAGCCTGGCTTCACGCCTGCCGTACTTCACCACGCTGAACCTGCTGCAGATCGAGTTCCTGCGCGCGCTGCGCGAAGCGCCGGAGCACGACGGCCACCTGCATGCAATCCACCAGACCATCAACGGTCTGGCCGCCGGACTGCGCAACAGCGGTTAGGTCCTGCCCACCAGCAAAGAGGGCGCCCCGGAAGGCGCCCTCAGACTGCTCATAAAGGTGAGCACCGACATTCACAGTGGCGTCGGTGCATGCCCGACTGACAGGATCTGCCGTGAGCACGGCAGTCTGCCTGATTGAACCCGGCCTCTTCCGTCCCCGCCGCCGCGGGGAAACCCCGCTTCGCTCGTCCGTTCTTCGTGGGCGGGGTGGATGGACAGCCTGAGGGCGCCCCGGAAGGCGCCCTCTTTGTTCATGCGCGGCCGTTACGCCAGCAATCCGCGCCAGCGCGCGATCTGCGCCCGGACCTGGGCCGGGGCGGTGCCGCCGACGTGGTCACGCTGGGCCAGCGAGCCTTCCGGCGTCAGTACCGCGTACACGTCCTGCTCGATCAGCGGCGAGAACTCCTTCAGCACGTCGAGCGACAGGTCGGCCAGATCGCAGCCCCGGGTATCGGCCAGCTTGACCGCACGGGCGACCACTTCATGGCTGTCGCGGAACGGCACGCCCTTCTTGACCAGATAGTCGGCCAGGTCGGTCGCGGTGGCGAAGCCCTGCAGCACGGCAGCGCGCATCGCTTCCGGCTTGACGGTGATGCCGCGCATCATGTCGGCGTAGATGCGCAGGGTATCAACCAGGGTGTCGACGGTGTCGAACAGCGGTTCCTTGTCTTCCTGGTTGTCCTTGTTGTAGGCCAGCGGCTGCGCCTTCATCAGCATCAGCAGCCCCATCAGGTGACCGGTGACGCGACCGGTCTTGCCGCGCACCAGTTCCGGCACGTCCGGGTTTTTCTTCTGCGGCATGATCGAGCTGCCGGTGCAGAAGCGGTCAGCGATATCGATGAAGCCGACGCGCGGGCTCATCCACAGGATCAGTTCCTCGGACAGCCGCGACAGGTGCAGCATGACCAGGCTGCCGGCCGCCGTGACTTCGATGGCGAAGTCACGGTCGGACACGGCGTCGAGCGAGTTCTGGCACACATCGTCGAAACCGAGCAGTTCGGCGGTGTAGTGGCGGTCGATCGGGTAGGTGGTACCGGCCAGGGCGGCAGCGCCGAGCGGCAGACGGTTCACGCGGCGACGGGCGTCGATCATGCGTTCGGCGTCACGGCCGAGCATTTCCACATAGGCCAGCAGGTGATGGCCGAAGGTGACCGGCTGCGCGACCTGCAAGTGGGTGAAGCCCGGCATCACCGTGGCGGCATTCGGCTCGGCCAGATCCAGCAGCGAGGTCTGCAGTTCGCGGATATGGGTGACGATGCGGTCGATGGCGTCGCGCATGTACAGGCGGATGTCGGTCGCGACCTGGTCATTGCGGCTGCGGCCGGTATGCAGGCGCTTGCCGGCATCACCGATCCTGTCGGTCAGACGCTTTTCGACGTTCATGTGCACGTCTTCGAGGTCGACCGACCAGTCGAAACGACCGGCGCGGATATCGGCCAGGATGGCTTCCATGCCGTCGCGGATCGCGGCCAGATCAGCGTCGGACAGCACGCCGGCGCGGGCGAGCATGGTCGCGTGGGCCAGCGAGCCCTGAATGTCGAACTCGGCCATGCGCTTGTCGAAGCCCACCGAGGCGGTATACGTTTTCACCAGTTCGGCAACCGGCTCGGCAAAGCGGCCCGACCACGCCTTGTTATCGCTCATGACAACCCCTTGAAACCCGATGGAACGGAAAGCCCAGAGTATACGGCAGTTGTGGCGCCGGTCGGGCCGCGACACGGCGGCGCTGCGGTACAATGCCGCTTCCGTCAGCCGTCCCCAACACGAGATCCCCGCCATGGCCGCTTACCAGTCCGACCTGACCCAGTTCATGAACGCCTTCCTGGAAAAGAACCCGCAGGTCGTCGCCGACCGGCAGGCATTCCGCCTGACGCTGTGGGACCGCAACCTGGATATCGACGAGCAGCGCCGTTTCCGCGCCTCGGCCGTGGCGCAGAAGCCGTACGTGTACAACCCGGACTGAAGATGAAATCGGGCCTGCCAGCGATAGCGCGTACCGGCCCCGTCATCCTCAGCAGGCAACACTCCAGCCGACCTTGCCCGGCTTTGCTGTGCAGACCACTTTCGGATGCTCGTCGATACCCCGCAGCATCCGCTTGAGCTGTTGCTGAATATCGGCAGGGTCCACGATCGGGCTGTGCCGGGCAGGCTGCTCGATATGTACGACCACGCGCAGTTTCAAGCAGCCCAGCACCGCCTTGCACAACGCCTGCTCAGCCGGCTCGTTGGCATTCAGTCTGGCTGGCAGCAGGGCGGCCAGGGTGTGCAGCACCTTGTCGGCGATGGCTGTCGGCAACGCCGATGGCCGTTCCGTATCCGGGTGACGATAATCCTTCACCTCAATCAGATACGCGACGTTTTCCGCTGACAGCGCCAATACATCAACGGCCTTGATGCCTCCCCGCTGCCGGGAGAAGTGTTTGCGGTAAAACGTCCATTCATCATATTTGCTCGCCAGCCAGCCTGCGGGAAAGTGAAAGAGCAGACCGTCGATATTCAGCGTCAGCATTTTCAATCCCCCGTTGCCAGATAACGGTCTGACTGAAGCAGGCTCTCTTCGAGAACGGTAATGTCACCGATATCGTACAGACTTGGTCCTTGCTGGACGGTCACGCTATTGTCCAGCCGCTGCAAACCAAAGAATCGCGTATCGAGCGATGATGGCCTTTCTGCCAGCACAATTTCCAGCTCACGCAACAGAAACAGGCTGTGCGTGGCAATGAATACCTGAATGCCGTTCTCGCTTAATTCAACAATGGTTCTGGCGATCTGCCTGATCAGGCGAGGATTGAGGTTTGCTTCCGGCTCATCCCAGAACAGATACCCCTGATCCAGCAAGGCACCGGTCGCAATCAGGCGTGCCAGCATGCCCAGTTTGCGCAGGCCTTCAGCCACAAGTGGAATTTCCATGCGCCCACTGGCGTTGCGCAGATAGAAGCGTCCATTCCGGTCCAGCTCCATGCTGCCCTGCATGGCGGCCTCCAGAGGTTCCAGCAGTTCCCTGACACGGGCTTCTTTGGGGCCTCTTTGCAACAGCCCACCCAGCAAACGGCAGGTATCGCGCCAGGTTTCTTCGAATTCCAGATAATGATTGTCGTAAACAGCAAGGAAGTTCGGATAAATTGTCAGCAATTCTCGCGTCGGCAGGTAGCAAGGTGCCGCATTCAGCCATTGCTCGGGAAGTTGCGCGATGCTGACTTCCGATTTGCTGTTGGTCGCAAAGCCAAAATTTATATCCAGATCCGGCTGGTCGAATGCGAACTGGATGTCGCAGCGTTCACGCCCCTGTTTGCGCCGCGCCAGACGTCCCAATGCTTCCGGCCGGAATACCCCGGTCAGCTTTTCGGCGATGCTTGCCTGCAGCACGGTCTTGGTCGGCGCGGTCGCATGGGGTTTGCTGCCTTCCTCCCAACTGGTGGCCAAAAGTGCATAGGCCAGTTTGAGCAGGTGTGTCTTTCCTGCACCGTTCTCTCCAACGATCAGGTTGAGCTGCTTGCCAAAGCGGAGATCCGCTTCGGCAAAGACAGTAAAATTCTTGATTTCAAGCCGATTCAGCATCATTTTTACCGCCAGTCAGAACCCGTCACGAGAGAGAATACCGGGACTCGCCACGATGGGCACTGCGGGCGTGGTTGCCCGGTTCCCTCGGTAACCCGACCATGTCAGTCCGGCAGCGCGTCGCGCCAGCCGAGCGCGTCGACCACCTGCAGGAAATCCGCGGCCAGCGGACACGCCACGGTCAGCGGCCGGCCATCGACCGGATGGGCGAACGACATCCGCGTGCAGGCCAGCAGCAGCCGCGACACGCCGAATGCCTCGGCAAACGCGCGGTTGTGCCGGCCCTTGCCATAGGTCGCATCACCGATGATCGGGTGGCTGACGTGCTTCAGGTGCCGGCGCAGCTGGTGGCGCCGGCCGGTCTGCGGATCGAGTTCGACCAGCGCGTAGCGCGAACTCGGATAGCGGTCGACCGCCCATGGCAGCTCGATGGTCGCCAGCCGGCGAAACCGCGTCAGCGCCGCCTGCGGCGGGCTGTCGTCGTGGACTTCGCCCGGCGCGTAGTGATCGACGATGCGCCGCAGCGGATGATCGATTTCCCCGCCCTCGTCCGGCCAGCCACGCACTACCGCCAGATAGCGCTTGTCGACGGTCTGCGCCTCGAACGCCTGCGACAGCGCCCGGCCCGCCGCCGGCGTCAGCCCGAACAGCAGTACGCCGGAAGTCGGCTTGTCGAGCCGGTGGGCCGGGTAGACCCGGCAGCCGAGCTGGTCGCGCACGCTCTGCACGGCGAAGCGCGTTTCGTGACGGTCGATGTCCGAGCGGTGAACCAGCAGCCCGGACGGCTTGTGGACCGCGACCAGATCGTCATCGCGGTACAGGATGTCCAGCGCCACCGGTCAGCGGTTGTTCTGCAGCAGCTTGACCGCCTGCTCGACCGACACCACCGGCCGGTCCTGGTCCGGGCAGAACACGTCATACTTCAGTTGCACCTGCGGCACGTCGCCGGGAATCAGCTTGCGCCATTCGGACTTCGGGCTCATCCGCCAGCTCTTCGATTCCGGCCGGCCGGTCGCATAGCGGATGGTCTGGCTGTTTTCGCAGCGCATGCCTTCATACAGATAGTTCTGCGCGCCTTCGGGGCTGACCACCTTCAGCGCATAGCGCACGCTGCCGTCGGCCACCAGCGAGATTGACGACGGCGCGACAAAATAACGGTTCTTGTGCATGCGGCCGGCGTTGTACGGCAGCCAGCCGTCGTCGGCGACCCAGGCCGGCAGGGTGACGGCAGTGTCCTGCTTGACCTCGTCCGGCTTCCATTCATAGTTGCGGTTGTATTCGCCGCTGTTGTCGCCGGCATGGGCAAGGGTGACGAAGGCCAGCGCGATGACGGGCAGAAAACGAATGGCGTTCACGGACGCGACTCCAGGGTAAAGGTGAATGGGCGCCGGCCCAGCGGCCGGCCGGCATGCCAGGGCTGTTCGCAGAACGAGACCCGGCCACGGGTGTCGACGGCGACCACGGTACTGGCGCGGGTCGCGTAATCGGCACCCTGGATGCATACCGGCGACAGAAAGCGCTCGCGCGCCGTGCCGACGCCGGTATTCGGCAATTCATGGATACCGGCTTCCTCGGTATCGGACAGCCACTCGAACAGGGTGTCCTGCGACGGCAGCCGGCTCAGTCCGGTCAGATGCTCGCCCAGCCGGCGCGTTTTCGGCCACGGCGCATCGGGACGGCCGTTGCTGATGCCGTGCACGCCGCGCGTCAGCCGGTTCAGCTCGCGGGTCGGGCTGTGGAAAACCAGCAGTTCGTTGGCATGGCCGAACACCAGATTGAACGGCGCATAGGCCGGCGCAAGGTCTTTCAGTTCACGGGCATAGGCTGCCGGCGACAGGTCGGACGCCAGGAACGACGTGACCAGCTCGCCACGGCTTTTTTCGCCGCTGCCCGGACGGCCCTGACGGACATTGGTCACGGCGGCGAAACGGCCGTCGCGACGGATTGCCAGCCACGAGCCCCCGGCGACCAGATCGCGGCCACCGAGCGTGTCGGGGCGATCTTCCCACCAGTCGGCCACCGCGGATTCACGCGCGACGAACTCGTCACGGTTGGCGAGCACTACCAGCGACTGACCGGGAATGGCATGAACGGCAAGAGCAATGAGGCACATGGTCAACCTGTCCGACGGCGAAATGCCGCAACGGCGGAAGGATACCCGGCCCGGCCGGCCCGCGACCAGCGCGGGCGCAACTTTCAGCGTTTGCGGCAGCCGGGTAACATGGGCTCCTGCCCGATTCCCCGTTAGAGAAACGCATGATCCCCGATCACAAGCTCGACGTCAGCGGCCTGTCCTGCCCGCTGCCAATGCTGCGTGCCAAGAAGGCCCTGGCCACGCTGACCAGCGGCCAGACGCTGGAGGTCATCGCCACCGACCCGGCCGCGCCGACCGATTTCGAAGCCTTCTGTCGCCAGACCGGCAATGTGCTGGTCGAGTCCGGTCAGACCGATGACGGCAAGTTCCGTCTCGTGCTGCGTCGCAAGTAATCACGGAAGCCCTGCCGATGACCCAATTCCTGACCCTGACCCGCCCCGACGACTGGCACCTGCACCTGCGCGACGAAGCGGCACTGCATGCCGTCGTTGCCCATACCGCAAGCGAATTCGCCCGCGCCATCGTCATGCCGAACCTGAAGCCGCCGGTCACCACCGTCGCGCTGGCGGCCGCCTACCGCGACCGGATCACCGCGGCGCTGCTGCCGTCCGGCCTGTCATTCACGCCGCTGATGACGCTGTACCTGACCGACAACACCCCGGCGGACGAAATCGACCGGGTGGCGGAATCGGGCTTTGTCCACGCGCTGAAGCTGTACCCGGCCGGGGCGACCACCAATTCCGACGCCGGCGTCACCAGCCTGCAGAAGTGCATGAAGACGCTGGAGCGCATGGCCGAGCGCGGCGTGCCGCTGCTGGTTCACGGCGAGGTGACCGATCCGCAGATCGACATCTTCGACCGCGAGGCGGTCTTCATCGACACCGTGCTGATGCCGCTGCTGCGCGAACTGCCGACGCTGCGGGTGGTCATGGAGCACATCACCACCCGCCAGGCAGCCGAGTTCGTCGCCGCCGCCGGCGACAATCTGGCGGCGACCGTCACCGCCCATCACCTGCTGCTGAACCGCAATGCGATCTTCCAGGGCGGCATTCGTCCGCACCTGTACTGTCTGCCGATCCTGAAGCGCGAGGAACATCGCCGCGCGCTGGTCGCCGCCGTCACCAGCGGGTCGCCGAAGTTCTTCCTTGGCACCGACAGCGCACCGCACGCCCGGCACGCGAAGGAAACCGCCTGTGGCTGCGCCGGCATGTACACCGCGCTGGCGGCGATGCCGCTGTATGCCGAGGTGTTCGAGGATGCCGACGCGCTGGACCGGCTGGAAGCTTTCGCCAGCCACCACGGCCCGGACTTCTACCGCCTGCCGCGCAACACCGGCACCCTGACCCTGGCGCGCGAAAGCTGGACCGTGCCGGACAGTCTGCCGTATGGCGATCAGCAGCTGGTCCCGTTCCGCGCCGGCGAAACCATGCGCTGGAAGCGGGTCGACTAGGCCCCGGCGGGCAGGAACAGCCGCGCGGCCGCCTCCGGCTGCGACGGGAAGTAGGCGTGCAGATAGCTGGCGGTAATGCCGCGATGGCGATAGACCGCCTCGCCGGCCGCCCCGCCGCTTGCGCGCCGGGCATGGGTCAGCGGCGTCAGCGGCGTGTCCAGCCGCGAGTAGTGGAAGGTGTGCCCGCGCAGCGTGCCGCCATCCAGCTCGACCGCCTGCAGGCCGAGGCCGGCCAGCCGGCGCTGGACCCGGGCCTGTCCCGGCAGCAGGCCGAGCAGGGCCGCGCCGTGGCCGGTGCCGTCGGTCAGCCGGTCCAGCAGATAGAGCATGCCACCGCATTCGGCATACAGCGGCCTGCCGGCGTCGACATGCGCGCGCAGCGTGTCCGCGCTGATCCGGTTCGCCGCCAGTGCGTCCAGGTGCAGCTCCGGGTAACCGCCCGGCAGGTAGACCGCATCGGCTGCCGGCAGTGGCTCGTCGGCCAGCGGCGAGAAAAACACCAGTTCGGCCCCCAGCGCGGTCAGGCACTCGACATTGGCCGGATACAGGAACGAGAACGCACGATCGCGGGCAATGGCGATGCGCACGCCGGCCAGTCGTGGCGCCAGTGGCAGGCACCCGACCGGGGCGAAGACAACCGGCGGAGGCAGCGTTGTCAGCGCAGTGGCGGCAATCTGCGTGGCGGCAACCTGCAGCCGGTGTTCCAGATCATCGATTTCCTGCGCCTGCACCAGTCCCAGATGGCGCTCGGGCAGGGTCATTGTCTCGTCGCGCGGCACGCAGCCGACGCAGCGAAGATGGGGCGGCAGCGCCTGCAGCAGCATTTCGGCATGGCGCTCGCTGGCAACGCGGTTGGCCAGCACGCCATAAAACGGCAGGTCGGGCCGGAAACTCGCCAGCCCGTGCGCCACGGCGGCAAAGGTCTGCGCCATGCCGGTGGTGTCGATCACCGCCAGCACCGGCACACCGAAGGTCGCCGCCAGGTCGGCGCTCGACGGCGTGCCGTCGAACAGTCCCATGCTGCCTTCGATCAGGATCAGATCGGCATCGCCGGCAGCCTGGTACAGCCGCTGGCGGCAGTCCTGCTCGCCGGTCATCCACAGGTCGAGCGCGTGGACCGGCAGGCCGGATGCGCGTTCCAGAATGTACGGGTCGAGAAAGTCCGGCCCGGTCTTGAACACCCGTACCCGACGTCCCTGGTCACGATGGTGACGGGCCAGCCCGGCACACAGCGTGGTCTTGCCCTGGTGCGACGCCGGCGCGGTCAGAAACAGCGCCGGGCAATGGCGAATGCGCTCGTCCATGCTCAGAACTCGACACCCTGCTGGGCCTTGATGCCCTGCTCGCGGTACGGGTGCTTGACCAGCCGCATCTCGGTCACCAGGTCGGCCGCCTCGATCAGCGCGTCCGGCGCATGGCGGCCGGTCACGACCACATGCAGCGCGGCCGGGCGAGCGGCGAAGGTCGCCAGCACTTCGTCGAGCGGCAGGTAGTCATACTTGAGCACGACGTTCAGCTCGTCGAGGATCACCATGTCGTAGTCGCCGCCGGCGATCATCCGCTGCGCCTCGTCCCAGCCCCGGCGGGCGGTGGCGATATCGGCGTCGCGGTCCTGGGTGTTCCAGGTGTAGCCGTCGCCGACGGTCAGGAAATCGCAGTTGTCGAAGCCGCCGAGCAGATCGCGCTCGGCGGTATGCAGCGCGCCCTTGATGAACTGCACCACACCGAGCCGCATGCCGTGGCCGACCACGCGCAGCCCCATGCCGAAGGCGGCGCTGCTCTTGCCCTTGCCGATGCCGGTATGGACGATCAGCAGGCCTTTTTCGCCGGCAGCAGCAGCCTGCTTCTTGTCGAAGCCGGCCTTGCGTCGCTCGGTCATGCGCTGGTGGGAAGCCGGATCGGTTTTCATGGAGATCTCCTAACGCCAGCGGGTGCCGGTCAGTTCGTTCAGTTGTTCGATCACGCGCGGACGGCTCGGGTGGTAGCCGATGCACACCAGTTGCGCCGGCCGCACCGGGGTGTCGGCGTCCTGCAGCTGCACGTCGACCCGGCTGCGCACCGCCTGGATGCGCAACCGGCTGCCGGCTGCCGGGGCGAAGCCCTTGATGCGCAGCAGCGGCTCGCAGCGGGCGATGGCGATCAGCGCCCGGCGCAGCGTGTCGGCATCCTGCGCCTCGGTGCTGCTGACGGTAAACGACTGCCAGCCCGGGTCCTGCTCATGGAAATGGCGATGGGTGGCAAGGCCGTGGCTGTGGGCGCCGAGGCCGCCATGGCTGTGGCCGTCGAGCGGTCGCTGGTCGGACAGCGGGCGCAGGTTCAGCCCCGGCAGGGTGGCGACCGGGCCGTAGTGGCGATGGCCGCTGCCGGCCACTTCGTGCAGGTGCAGGCCGAGCGTCAGCCGGGTATCCAGCCGCGCATCATGCGCAAGCTCGATAAAGCGGATCGCCGGCGCCAGCCCGCGCACGCGGGCTTCGGCGTCGAGCAGCGCGTCGTCGTCAAGCCCGCCAATCTTGTTCAGCACCACAATGTCGGCGCTGGCCAGTTGCTGCCGGAACAGGCTGGCGACCGGATCGCCATCCGTTGCCGGATCAAAATCGCCGGCCAGCAGCAATGGCGTATCGACCACCGCCAGCGTGGCGTCGAGCACGAAATACGGCGCCAGGTCGTCGCCCTGCAGGCGCTCCATGACCGCAGTCGGCAGGGCCAGACCGGAGGTCTCTATCAGGATATGGTCGATCTGCTCGCGCCGCGCCCACAGGGCCTGCAGCGTCGGCAGAAAGTCCTGATCGTCGCCATAGGCAATCAGTCCGTTCGGCAGGTCGTGGATTTCCGCGTCCGCGCTGCGGCCATCGTCGCGCAGCAGCGCGCCGTCGATCGACACCTCGCCGAATTCGTTGACCAGGATGGCCAGCCGGCGGTTGCGGCTGGTGCGGATCAGGTTCGACAGCAAGGTGGTCTTGCCGGCGCCGAGAAAGCCGGTGATGAGGGTGACCGGAATGCGGTTCATGCGGCAATCTCCGGCAAAGCGGCCAGAACGGCGCCGAAATCGGTGGCCATGGCCGGGTAATCGACCTGCGGCCGGTCGACCACGATCAGCGGAATGCCCAGCGCCGCCGCCGCCGCGGCCTTGGCCGGATAACCGCCGGCCGCGCCGGACTGCTTGGTCACCACGCAGTCGATGCCCCAGTCGCGCCACAGCGTCTCGTTGGCCTGCTGCGAGAACGGCCCCTGCATCGCGCACAGCCGGGAGCGCGGAATGCCGAGGTCGAGCGCGCGCTGCAGGTGCAGCGGGTCCGGTGCCAGGCGCACGAACCAGGCGTGCTGGCCGGCACCGTCGGCCTGGACGAAATCGGCCAGATCCTTGCTGCCGGTGGCAAGAAAGATGCGCCGGCCGTGCGCCATGGCCAGTGCGGCCGCCCCGGCCATGCTGGTGCAGTGCCTGGCCGGGTGCGGATCGCACGCATCCGGTCGCTCGTAGCGCAGATACGGCAGGTTCTGCCCGGCTGCCAGCGCGATCAGTTGCTGTGACATGTCGGCCGCGTACGGGTGGGTTGCATCGACGATGAAGCGCGCCCGGCTGCGGGCCAGCAGCTCGCGCCGGCGCTCGATGCCGAGCCGGCCGGCCAGCGGCGTCAGGCCCGGGCAGTCCTGCGCGACCAGTTCGGCACCGTAGTCGCTGGCGCTGGACACCACCACCGCATGGCCGCGGCCGGCGATCTCGCGTGCCAGCGCATTGCCGTCACCGGTACCGGAGAACACCCACACGGCGCCATCGGGCAGGCTGTCCGCCGTGACCGTGTCCGGCGTGTCATCCCAGTTGCCGTAGCCGCGCGGGGTGAAGATCCAGTCGCGCTTGCGCCGGGTAAAGCGGTTGCCGATCACCAGCGTGGTCAGCATGTCGAACTGGCGGGTGCGCAGCTCGGCCAGGGTGGCGATCTCGACCGACTGGCCCTCGCGGTAGGCATTGCGGACGATGCCGCACAGGGTCCCGGGCCGCTTGTGTTCGAGCATGATGTCGAGAATGCGGTAGACGCCTTCCTGGCGCTGGCGGCTCTGCACGTTGTAGAACACCGCCGCCAGGTCGGCCTGGGCGATATGGCGGGCACGGGTTTCGATCCAGTCCCACGGGCACAGCAGGTCGGACAGGCTCAGGGTGGCGAAATCGTGCGACAGCGGCGAACCGAGCAGGGATGCGCAGGCATTGGCCGAGGTGATGCCGGGAATCAGCTGCACCTCGTAGCTGTCATCGTCGGCCATGTCCTCGAATGCCAGCGCCGCCATGGCGTACACGCCGATGTCGCCGCTGGACACCAGCGCCACGGTCCGGCCGGCGCGGGCTTCGGCGATCGCCAGCTGCGCGCGGTCGCGCTCCTGGGTCAGCGGCAGGGTGCGGATGTCCTTGCCGGCAATCCATGGCCGGATCCAGGTCAGATACAGCTCGTAGGCGACGACCACGTCGCTGGCCTGCAGGGCGGTCTTCACCATCGGCGGGATCAGTTCATGACTGCCCGGGCCGACGGAGACCAGATAAAGTTTGCCGCTCATTGGATGGCTTTCAGGCTGCCGCGCCGGAAGCACGGCAAGGGAAGGAAAACAGGCTGCATCGGCAAGGCGTCCTAGCAGTCGTCAGGCAGGCAGCGGCGCCAGTGCGGCCGGTAGGGTCCGGCGGTATCGGCGGTCTGGCCATCGTCGACGACGGCGACGGTCACGCCATTGACCGCGGTCTTGGGCACGACCAGTTGCCCGCGCGGGCTGGCGATCAGCGCGCACGGCTCGCACACGCCGCCGACGCCGACATGGCGCCGCACCCAGTCGGACGGCTGGTTCAGCCATGCCCGGGCAGCGACATCGTCGCGGTCGATGACGCGCAACGGCAGGTCGTAGCGGATGCAGAACGCCAGCAGGCCGGGTTCGTCGGCTTTCAGGTCGATGGTGGCGACCTCGCGCACCATGCGCAGCGGACGGCCATCCAGCACCTGCAGCACCGCACGTTCGATCTCGTCGACCGACTTGCCGCGGCGGCAGCCGATGCCGAGCGTCAGCGGTTTCAGCGCCTCGGTCGCGGTGGTCACGACCGGGACGGCACCGGTCAGTCGCGCCAGCCGGTAGGCCAGGGCATTGGCGCCGCCCTCGTGGCCGGACAGCAGCGGGATGGCGAAGCGCGCTGCTTCATCGAGCACCACTACCGCCGGGTCGGTATGCTTGCTGGCGGTCAGACCGTCCAGATAGCGCACGGCGATGCCGCTGGCCATGATCAGCACCCACTGCCGCCGCAACGCAAACTGCTGCCGGAACTGGATCAGTGGCGACAGCCCGGGTGTCAGCCATGGCCGGACGCAGTCGGCATCAAGTGCAGTGGCCAGTCGCTCGCCGAGCGGCTGCGCATCCGGCCGCACCAGCCAGACCGCGCACGGGCTCAGCTTGCCGGCGACCACGGCGGGGCGCAGCGATGTCATGGCAGAAGTGTGTCCGGGTGGCTTCATTTCGCGTCCTCCGCTGCCGGCGCCGTGCGACGGCGCACGCGCGGCTTCTTGCGGTCGCTGCCGTCGCGGAACAGGTGGGTGAAACCGGCCGCATACAGGCTGGATTCGACCCCGCCGTCGCGTGACAGCGCCGGGCCGACCAGCAGCAGCGTGGTCAGCAGCCAGTCCTTCTGCCGCACCCCGCCAAGCAGGGTCGCCAGCGTGGCGCGGTGGATCGTCTGGTCCGGCCAGCTGGCGCGCCGCACCAGCGCCACCGGGGTATCGGCCGGGTAGTGCAGCAGCAGGTCGGCCACGGTCTGCTTCAGCCGCTGGCCGGACAGGAAGATGCACATGGTCGCCTGGTGCTCGGCAAAACGGGCGATCGACTCCCGCTCCGGCACTGCCGACGCCCGGCCGGACACCCGGGTCAGGATGACCGACTGCGACACCGCCGGCCGGGTCAGCTCGCTGCCGAGAACGGCGGCGGCGGCGGTAAACGACGACACGCCGGGCACGATCTCGTAGTCGATGCCGAGCGCTTCCAGCCGGCGCATCTGCTCGGCGGTCGCGCCGTAGATGGCCGGATCGCCGGAATGCAGCCGCGCCACGTCCAGGTCGGCATCACGCGCGCGGCGATAGCAGGCTTCCTGCTGGTCGAGTGACAGCTCGGCGGTATCGAGGATCTCGGCATCGGCGCGGCAATGCTGCAGCATTTCGGCCGGCACCAGCGAACCGGCGTACAGCACCATCGGCACGCGGCCGAGCAGGCGGCTGCCGCGCAGGGTGATCAGGTCGGCGGCGCCGGGACCGGCGCCGATGAAATAGACTTTCATGCGTGTCGTCTCTCTCTCGCCTCGCGGCGGATCAGCAGGGTGGCCAGATAGCCGCTGGCCGACGCATCGAGCCGGCTCACGTCATCGCACAGCACTTCGCCGGGCAGGCCGATACGGCGGGCAAAGGCACAATGCCGCGCAATGCCCATGTCGTCGAGCAGATCCAGTACCGCGCCCAGCCGGGCGCCGATTTTCATCAGCACCACGATGTCGTGGCTGTCGATATCGGCGCGCAGCGCGGCCATGTCGTCCGGGCACGGCAGGATCAGGATGCGTTCCTTGCCTTCGCCCAGCGGCCATGACAGTGCCGACGCGGTCGCGGCAAAGCTGGTGACGCCGGGAAAGGTGCGGTGCTCGAGCCCGGGCAGCCGCTCGCGCAGCGCGGCAAGCAGATAGCCGTAGGTCGAGTAGGTCATCGAATCGCCAATGGTCAGGTAGGCGACGTCACGTCCCTGCTGCAGCTCGCCAGCCACCGTTGCCGCCAGCGCCGCATAGTGCGTCGCCAGCACCCGGCGGTCCGGGTCCATCTCGAATTCGATTTCGCGGAAGCGGTCGTCGGCCAGCCCGAGCCCGGCCAGGCACTGTCGCGCCACCGACACCTCGCTGCCGCGCGCGCGCGGCAGGTAGATCAGGTCGACGCCGCGCAGCGCCTCGAGGGCGGCAACCGGCACCAGCCCGGCCGGGCCGGGGCCGACGCCTACGCCGAAGAAACGTCCGCACTGGCTCATGCCGCCTCCCCTGCCGCTTCACCCAGCGGCGTGCCATCCATGCTGAACAGGCGCACGGCAACCCGGTCGACGCTCGGCACCCGCGTCTGCATCCGCGCTGCCACCCGCTGTTCGATTTCACTCCAGAACGCGCGGGCGCGGTCGCCGGCATCATTGGCCATGATCTGCACTGCATTCTCCACGGTATTGGCTGCCCCGATGCGCGTCACCAGCGCGGCGGGAAAACCGGATTCGGCGGCCACGGCGGCCACGCCGCCCATGGCCATGCCGCTTTTGCCCGAATGCGTGTCCCACACGCCGTCGAGCAGTTTGGCAATCTTGCCCGGGTGGCCGAGCACCCACAGGGTACCGAGCCGGGCCTGTCGTTCCTGCAGCGTCGCCTCGACATAGTCCAGCGACGTGCCGACAAAGTTGGCGATCTGCACCACCCGGGTGCCGGGCAGACCCAGAACCTGCGCCGCATGGCCGCGCCCGATCTTGCCCGGGGTGAAGGCGATGGCGTCCGGCAGTTCGCCCAGCGCCACGCGGATATAGATTTCGATCGACGCCATCCAGGCCGCCAGCGACATCGGTTCAACAATGCCGCTGGTGCCGAGGATGGAAATGCCGCCGACAATGCCGAGCATCGGATTGAAAGTGCGACGGGCGATCTTCTCGCCATCTACGCAGCCGATCGCCAGGTCGAAGCCGGGGTCCGGCGCACCGGCCAGCACCTCGGCCACCGCCCGCCGCATCATCTCGCGCGGCACCGGATTGATCGCCGCCTCGCCGGGCGGAATGCGCAGGCCGGGCAGGGTGACGGTGCCGACGCCGGCGGCGGCGAGAAAACGCAGTTCACCGCTGCCGTTCGGCGTCACCGTGGCAAAAATCGTCGCGCCATCGGTGTTGTCCGGGTCATCGCCAGCGTACTTCAGTACCTCGGCACGAGCCGCGCCGCCGTCCAGCAACCCGACCGCCTGTACCGGCACGGTCAGGTAGAACGCCGGGTCCGGCAGGCTGATGTCGACCTCGCTGGCGCGGACATCGCGCAGCAACAGCAGCAACGCGGCCTTGACCGCTGCCGTGGCGCAACTGCCCGTGGTCCGGCCGCGTCGCAGGCCGTTCGGCGCCGGCGTGGCCAGATCGTACGGACGGCGCACCGGGGCGTTCATCGTACGGCGTCCGCCTGCTGGCGATACACGTGGTCGATCGCCTCGATCATCAGCGCATTGACCGCCGACGCCGCCCACGGCGAGCCACCGCGCGTACCGCGATTGGTGATGCGCGGCACCTGCATCAGCCGGCGCAGTGCCTCCTTGCATTCGCGCGTGCCGACGAAGCCGACCGGCAGTCCGACCACCAGCTGCGGCCGCCAGCCGTGCTCGCGCACCAGCCGTACCAGTTCCATGATCGCGGTCGGCGCGTCGCCGATCGCCACCACCACCTCGTTGCCGAATTTCTCCCACGCGCGGCGGATGCCGGCGGCCGAGCGGGTGATGCCGTGCGCGTCGGCCAGCAAGCGGGTTTCCGCATCGTGCACGCCGCACCAGGTGTCGACGCCAAGCTGATCCAGCACCGCGCGCTTCAGTCCGGTCTGCACCATGGTGACGTCGGTCACGATGCGCCGGCAGCGCAGCAGCGCACGCATGCCGATCTCGACCGCGCCGGGCGAGAAATACAGGTCGTCGACAATGTCGAAGTCACCGCTGGTATGCACCAGCCGCCGCAGCACGATGCGGTGGTCGTCCGGCACACCGGACCAGTCGCGACCGGCGTCGATGAGGCGCATGCTTTCCGCCTCGATCGGGTGCGGCTGGTACGCGGGCCATGGCACCGCCTCCGCCGGCGTGTCGTCGCGCGCCAGCAGCCCGCGCACGCCGCCATGATGGCCCTGCTGCGGCAGACCGACCTGTTCCTCGAAGCCGACGATCTGCACCCGGTACTTGCACAGCGCGCAGTTCATCGTCGCCCGCCCGTCGACGCCTTCGCGGGCGCGATCGAGGAACACGTCGGCCACGTGCGCATGCACGCCGAGATAGCCGGCCGGCAGCACCTCGATCTCCGGGTGGCGGGCGGCGAGGTCGGCGGCAGCCGCGTAGATGCGCTTGACCAGCACGCCATCGAACAGGAAATACGGCAGCACCACGATGCGCGAATAGCCGAGCAGCGCGGCGGCCCGGAGCCCGTCGGCGACCAGCGGCCGCGCCGTGCCGGAATAGCAGACGAACGATGCGCCGTAGCCCATGCCTTCCTCCAGCATGCGCGTCAGCTTGGAGATTTCCGAGTTCGCATCCGGGTCGGACGTACCGCGGCCGACCACCACCAGACAGGTATCGGCACGGGCCACGGTGCGCGCCGTGCGCGCCTCGGCCTCTATCAGCCGCAGCCGGCACAGTTCCAGCAGTTTCGGATGCAGGTCCATTGCCGCGCCAAAGTGGAAATCGACACCGGGATGGGCGCGCTGCAGCGCCAGCAGCTCGCTCGGCATGTCGTTCTTGGCATGGGTGGCAGCCAGCAGCACGCCGGGTACCATCACCAGTCGCCGCGCACCGTCGGCGATGGCCGCCTCGACCGCCTGGTCCAGGGTCGGCGCGGCAAATTCCAGGAAACCGTGCGTGACCGGCCGGCCGGCGGCGCGCTCGCGCAACAGCCCGACCAGCGCCATGAACTCGCGCACGCCGTCCGGATCGCGGCTGCCGTGACCGGCCAGCACGATCGCGTAGTCGCTGCCGTCACTCATGCGGCCTCCGCCGGTTCGATCTGGCTCGCCATCGGCTGCAGCGTGCGGATCAGCATGATGCTCATGTCGGAGAAGGTCTTGTCCGCGCATTCGGCCAGCGTGCCATGCCATTCGGCTTCGCCGCGGGTCAGGTTTTCCCAGACTTCGGTCGGCTGCGCCGGCGAAATGCCGTTTTCCAGCAGATAGGCCGCGATATGGCACGGCATGAACGAGCGCGCCGCATCCCACGGGCACGGAATGACGATGGCGTTGCGCTGGTCTTCCAGCACATGGACCAGATGGCGCTTGAACGGCGTCAGGTCGCCACGGCGATGGAAGGTGACAAAGGTGGTTTCGTCGAAGCACACCCTGGCGCGCGATGCCAGCACCTGCGCCGACGACAGGCCGGGCATGGTCTCGACCGGATGGCCGCAGGCGCGCTCGACCCGTTCCAGATACTGGAAGCCGCTGAAATGAATGTCGCCCATGAACACCACCACGCAGCGCTTGCCGGCGTGGTGCAGGCGCGCCACGTGTTCCAGTTGCGCGACCTGGTCCTTGTAGCCCATCAGCACCACCTCGGCACGGGCCGGAATCAGCGGCCGCACCACATTGACGACCGCGTCGAAGCCGGCGATCACGTCCGCGTCGCGGATCAGCCCGGCCGAGCGTTGCGGCAGGTAGCCGATATCGCCGGGGCCGGCGCCTATGCAAATGATCATGTCAGTTCCTGATTTGAGTGGAATCGCCGTGCCCTACCGGCCCTGGCGTTCACGGATGGACAGCGCCAGCACCTCGGCCGACAACTGGTCCATCGGTACATAGTCGGCCTGCAGCGTCTGCGCGAGTTCGCGCGCGCGGCCCAGCCGGACAAAACCCTGCTCGGTATCCAGCACCAGCGCCGGCAGGCCGCTCTCCGCCAGCCGGCCGGCCAGCCCGAGCGCCTCGGCCCACGGATCGAGATGCACATCCAGCGCCACATTGGCACGGCCGTCGCTGAGCACCACCAGCAGCGGCGTCAGCGTGTCGCCATGCCGGGCCAGGGTGTCGGCGGCCAGCCGCAGCGCATGCGACAGCGGCGTACGGCCCCCGGTCGGCAGTTCGTGCAGGGCCTGTTCCGCCTGTTCGACCTGGCGTGTCGGCGGCAGCACCAGCTCGGCCTCGTCGCCGCGGAAGGCAATCACCGCGACCTGGTCACGGCGCTGGTACGCATCCCGCAGCAGGCCGAGCACCGCGCCCTTGACCGCTTCCATGCGCCGGCGCGCGGCCATCGAGCCGGACGCGTCGACCACCAGCAGGATCAGGCTGGCCTGGGTGCCGACGCGGACTTTGGCGTGCAGGTCGGCACGGGTGACGCCGAAAGCCTGCGGGTCGCGCAGCAGCGCATGGCGCAGCGTGGCATCGACCGCCAGCTGGTCCGGCGCCTCGTCCGGCACCGCACGCACATAGTGACCGCGCCGGGCGCCGACCACGCTGCTGCGCCGGCCGCTGGCCTCATGCGCCTGACGGGCCAGCAGGTCGATGCGGGCGACGTCGTCTGCCCCGGCGGCAGCAAATTGCCGCTCCGGCGCCACGCCGGACCCGCCGTCCCCGTCATGCTCATCGTCCGGCTCATCGGCGGCGGGAGCAGGGGTGGCGTCGTCATCGGGCGGCGGGCCGTCCTGGCCATCGGACGGCGGCGGTGGCGGCGCCGCTGCCTGCCGGGTCAGCGACTCCAGCTTGTCGTGGTCGAGACCGGCCTGCTCGAACGGCTTGCGCCGGCGACGATGCGGCAGCACCAGCCCGGCGGCATCGCGCACGTCTTCGGCACTGACCACCTCGCGACCGTCCAGTGCTGCCATCGCCCGCGCCGCCTTGTGCATGACAATGTCGGCACGCAGGCTGGCGACCTCGAATTCGCAGCACAGCTGGCTGACGAAATCGAACAGCGCATCGGACAGCGTCACCCGGCGCAGACCGGCCTGCGCGACACGGATCGTGTCGCGCAGCGCATCGGTTTCCGCGCGCCAGCCGGCGACAAAGCCGGCCGGATCGGCCTCGAACGCCAGCCGCCGCCGCACCACTTCAGCCCGCACCGCCGCATCGCGCGGCGCGCTGACTTCGACCATCATGCCGAAGCGATCCAGCAATTGCGGACGCAGGTCGCCTTCTTCCAGATTCATGGTGCCGAGCAGGGTGAGGCGGGCCGGATGGCTGACCGACAGCCCCTCGCGCTGCACGGTATTGACGCCCATCGCCGCCACGTCCAGCAGCACGTCGACCAGGTGGTCGGCCAGCAGATTGACCTCGTCGATATACAGCAACCCGCGGTGGGCAGCCGCCAGCAAGCCGGGCTTGAAGGCCTGCCGGCCGTGTTTCAGCGCCTGCTCGAAATCGAGGCTGCCAAGCACGCGGTCTTCGGTGGCGCCGAGCGGCAGGTTGATGAACGGCACCGGCGCGGTCACGGCAACCGGGGTGGCGCCATCGCCGCAATGCGGGCACTCGGCCAGCGGCGCATCCGGCGCGCAGTTGTACGCGCAGCCCGGCACCCGGGTGATCGGCGGCAGCACATCGACCAGCCCGCGCGCGGCGGTGCTCTTGGCGGTGCCCTTGTCGCCACGGATCAGCACGCCGCCGAGCGAAGGGTCGATCGCGCACAGCAGCAGCGCCCGCTTCAGTTGCGGCTGGCCGACGATGGCGACAAACGGATAAGCGTGTTTCATGCCTTGTCGACTCCAATGCGCGGAATGTCACCGCGGGCTTCGAGCATTGCCTCGCTGCGCAGGTGCAGCGCGCGCAGCGCCTCCAGCGTGTCCGGCGCCGGTTCGGCCCACAGCTGGCGCTGCGCGGCTTCCAGCAGGCGTTCGGTGATGGCATGCAGCGCCCACGGATTGCTGTCGGCAAAGAAGGCCTGCATGTCGGCGTCCAGCGCGTAGGTTTCGGCCAGTTGCTGGTACACCCAGTCGTCGACCACGTGCGCGGTGGCATCGTAGCCAAACAGGTAGTCGACGGTGGCGGTCAGTTCCAGTCCGCCCTTGTAGCCGTGTTTGCGGATGCCGTCTATCCATTTGGGATTGGCGACGCGCGAACGGAATACCCGCAGCACTTCCTCCTTCAGTCCGCGCACGGTCGGGCTGGCCGGATCGTGGGTGTCGCCGAAGTCCTGCCGTGGCTGGCGGCCGGTCAGGCTGCGGATGGTGGCGATCATGCCGCCGTGGTACTGCAGGTAGTCGTCGCTGTCGAAAATGTCGTGTTCGCGGTTGTCCTGGTTGTGCAGCGCGACCTCGATGCCGGACAGCCGGTGGCGGAAGTCGTCGCGGGCGTCGACGCCCTGGTCATCGCGGCTGTATGCATAGCCGCCCCAGTTGACGTAGGCGGTGGCGAAGTCGGCATCGTCCTGCCAGTTCTGCTCGTTGATCAGCGGCAGGATGCCGGCACCATAGGTGCCCGGTCTTGAACCGAATACCCGGTACAGCGCGCGCCGGTTGGCGCTGTCACGCGGCAGCCGGCCCAGCAGCTCGCCGGCCAGATCGGCCAGGTAGTGCTTGCGGACAAAGTTGCGATCGACCGGTTCATCGAGCAGCGCGACCGTCCGCACCGCATCATCGACCAGCTGGATCAGGTGCGGAAAGGCATCGCGGAAGAAACCGCTGATGCGCACAGTGACGTCGATGCGCGGCCGGCCCAGTTCGGCCAGTCCGATCACCTCGATGCCGGACACGCGCCGGCTCTCGGCCTGCCAGGTCGGCCGGACACCGAGCAAGGCCAGGATCTCGGCAATATCGTCTCCATGGGTACGCATGGCGCTGGTGCCCCAGACGCTGATGCTGACCGACTCCGGATCATGCCCGGTGTCCTGGCGATGGCGGGCGATGACCTCGCTGGCCAGCTCGGCGCCGATGCGCCAGGCGGCCTGCGAGGGCAATCCGCGCGGATCGACCGAGTAGAAATTGCGCCCGGTCGGCAGCACATGGGCCATGCCGCGCGTCGGCGCGCCGCTTGGCCCGGCCGGCACGTAGCCGCCATCGAGTCCGTGCAGCAGGTTGTCGATTTCCTCGCGCGTTCGCGCCAGGTTTGGCACCAGTTCGGCGCAGACAAACGCCAGCGTGCGCGCCATGTCGTCACTGGCGACGACGCCGGGCAGCACGGCCGCCAGCACCGCGCTGACCGCCGCCGGGTCGAAACCGTGTCCGGCCAGCCCGGCCACCAGCCGGCGGCCCAGCGCGGCGATGACATCCAGCGCATCGGCACGGGTCACCACCGGCGCATCGGCCAGCGCTGCCAGCAAGGGCGGTACCGGCTCCAGCCGCCGGCCCTTGTCGGCCTGCAGCGTCTCCAGCACCAGCCCGAGCGCCGCCGCCACCCCGGCCGGCAGGCCGGGCACGTCCAGGTTCGGCAGGCGCACCAGCGCGCAGATCATGTCGACCAGCGCCTCACCATCCGGCGAGCGGCCCAGCACATGCAGGCCGTCGCGGATCTGCGCCGCACCCAGCTCGCACAGATAGCCGTCGATATCCTCGATCAGGTGGGCGACATCGACACCGTCCATGCCGGCCAGCGTCAGCGGCACGCCGTCATCGTTCAGCGTGGCGTCCCAGTCGTGGTCATGATCGTGATGATGGTCATGATCATGATGGTGGTGATGGTGATGGCCGTGATCATGGTCATGCGGGTGCGCGGCTGCCGGCGTGGCGATGCGGTACTTGCCGGCACCGGGCGCGGCGGATGACGCCGGCTTCGGCCGGTACAGGCCCGTCGGCGCAGCCGGCACCGGGGCGGGTTCGTGCTCGTGCTCGTGCTTCATCATCGCCGCCAGATCGGCATCGAGATTCGAGGCCTTGATCAGATCCCAGATCTGCTGCTGCAGCAGCGGCAGCTTGCCCGGATCGAGCATCTCGACCTGGTAGTACTCGTCGACCAGCTGTGTCAGCTGTGCCAGCGGCCCGTAGGTGTCGGCGGTGGTCATCGGCGGCGTCAGGTGGTCGATAACCACGGCATGGGCGCGGCGCTTCGCCTGCGAACCTTCACCCGGGTCATTGAGAATGAACGGATAAAACAGCGGCATGTCGCCGAGCAGCGCATCCGGGAAGCAGTTTTCCGACACGCCGACGCCCTTGCCCGGCAGCCATTCCAGCGTGCCGTGCTTGCCGACGTGGACGATGGCGTCGGCCCGCCAGTCGTCGCGCAGCCAGCAGTACAGTGCATGATAGTGATGGGTCGGCGGCAGGTCCGGCGTGTGGTAGATCGCATCCGGGTCCATGCCGTAGCCGCGCGGCGGCTGCAGGGCGACGAATGCATTGCCGTATTCCAGCCCGGCAAACACCAGCCGGCCCTGATGGACATAGGCACTGCCCGGAGCGGCACCCCAGCGCGCGCTCATCCGCTCGCGCAGTGCGTCCGGCAGCTCGGCAAACCACTCGGCGTAACGCGCCGCCGGCACGGCCGCCACGGCCCGCCGCAGCTGGTCGTCGCTGAGATAGGCCTCGTCATAGGCGCCGCGGTCAATCAGTTCGTGGATCAGGGCGTCGCTGCTGTCCGGCAGCCCATCGATGCGATAGCCGCGCGCCTGCATCGCATGCAGCATGGCAAACAGCGAGGCCGGCGAGTCGAGGCCGACGGCATTGCCGATCTGCGACGCCTTGCTGTTCGAGTTGGTAAAGATGAAAGCGATGCGCTTGTCGGCGGCCGGCACCCGACGCAGCCGTACCAGCCGCGCGGTGATGCCGGCCACGCGCCGCACCCGGTCGGGCAGCGGCGCATAGTCGGTCTGTTCGGCCGGCGCACCGTCGCTGGCATGCTTGAACGACATCGGCACGCTGACGATGCGGCCGTCGAACTCCGGCAGTGCGACGTTCATCGCCGTGTCGAGCGGATTCAGCCCGCGTTCCGACTGCTCCCATTGCGCCCGGGTCATACTACTGGTGATCGCCTGCACCACCGGGACGTCGAGGCGCTCGAAAGCGGCCACCGACCAGCCGGTCGGCGTCGGTCCGTCGGCGTTCACGTCGCCCATGGCGAACGAGGTGGTATTGATCAGTGCATCGATGCGGCTCGTGCCGTCCGCTCCGACAAAAAACTGCATCGCCGCCGGCATGCCGTCACCGTCCAGCGTGCGCAGCGAGGCGGTATAGACCGGCAGCGCATTCAGCTGCTGCGCGGCCAGGGCGTCGACCAGGCTGTCGATAAAGCGGGTGTTGCCGCTGACCCAGTGCGCGCGATAGAAGGTGATGCCCACCGTCGGCCAGTCCGGCCGGCGGACCGCCAGCCAGTCGTCGAGCGAGCAGTCGGCCGACAGTTCCGGATGGTGGATGCCGTGCTCGGGCAGCGGCGTCGGTGGCAGGTAGCTGAAGCCGGTCATCAGCAGGTAGTCGGCAAGGAAACGCAGCAGCTGCGCCATATTGCCGGTGCCACCGGCCTGCAGGTAGGCGGTCACTTCATGCTGCAGGGACGGCGGGACGGTCGACTGCGCTGCCAGATCCGGGTCCGGCTCGCCGGTACCGCTGACCACGATCAGGGCGCGTCCGTGGGCGCGGGCGTTCTTCCACAGGGTGTCGAAACCGGGAATGGCACTGGTGCGGCCCAGCACGCGGACGATGACGATGCGCGCCGTCGCCACCGGGCCGGCCAGCACGGCGGCCATGCCGTCCGGGCTGTCGATGGTCTGCAGGTTGACGCCGGAGACCGGCACGAAACCGTCCGGCAGTTCGGCACGCACGCGCTGCAGTGCGGTCAGGTCGGTGCCGGCGTGGGTCAGCAATACGATGCCGCGGGAAACGGGAGTGTTCACTGGCCCGCCTCCTGCCCGACATCGCCGGTTCCGAGCCGGTGGAACACCAGCGCCTCGACCGGGCGACCGTTGACCAGATGTTCGTCAACGATGCGCTCGACGGCGGCGGCATCAACCTGGCGATACCAGACGCCGTCCGGATAGACGACGGCGATCGGGCCTTCCCTGCACACGGCAAAGCAGTGCGAACGGGTACGCTTGACACACAGCCCGTCGCGCGCGTCGATCGCCTGCCCGAGCACCTTGAACATCGCCTCGGCCTCGACGCCGTTGCCGGTGCAGCGCGGGCCGGTGCACATCAGGACATGGCGGTCGTGGCGTCTCATGACGGCACCCGTGCGGCGGCAGGGCAGAACGACGATGGAAGGCGGAAGCGGCGCGGTGGCAGGGCCATGGAGGACGTCCTCGTGCAGGGGGCGTCGCCGCGAGCGAGGCGCCGCAGCCGGAACGGCTGCTGGCGGTTTCCCCCGGTGCACCCCGCCCGGTTTCAACTCACGTCGACTAAGGCGATGGCCGGTCTCCTGGCTCGTGCGTCATCACCCGCGCGGCCTTCCCGGAATCGTCCAGTGGCATCGTCAAGCGGGCTCGTCACTTACAGTTGCGGGGGCAGCCACGGTTTCTCACCGCATTCCCGTTTCACCCCGAAGGGCACCATCAGCAATAGCGCCGGATAATACGTGATTTCGGGGTACCGCGTTTGTGCCGGATCGGCCGTCAGCCACGCCCGGCGCAGGCGACACCCCTATAATGGCCGTCCTCATTCACCCGTCCCCGCCGCCATGCCAGCCAGAACCCTCATGATCCAGGGCACCACCTCCGATGCCGGCAAAAGCACCCTGGTCACCGGCCTGTGCCGCTTCCTCGTGCGGCGTGGCATCCGGGTCATGCCGTTCAAGCCGCAGAACATGGCGCTGAACAGCGCAGTCACCGTCGATGGCGGCGAGATCGGCCGCTCGCAGGCGGTGCAGGCGCTGGCCTGCGGCATCGAACCGCATACCGACATGAACCCGATCCTGCTGAAGCCGAACAGCAATACCGGCTCGCAGGTCATCGTCCTTGGCCATTCGATCGGCAATATGGACGCCGCCGCCTATCACCGCTTCAAGCCCAGGGCGCTGAGCGTGGTGCTCGAAGCCCACAGCCGGGTGGCGGCAAGCTGCGACTGCGTCCTGGTCGAAGGCGCCGGCAGCCCGGCGGAGATCAATCTGCGCGATGGCGATATCGCCAACATGGGCTTTGCCGAAGCGGTCGACTGCCCGGTGATCCTGGTGGCCGATATCGACCGGGGTGGCGTGTTCGCCCATCTGGTCGGCACGCTGGCGCTGCTGTCGGACAGCGAGCGCCGGCGCGTGGTCGGCCTGGTCATCAACCGTTTCCGCGGCGACATCGCCCTGCTGCAGCCGGGACTGGACTGGCTGGAGCGCGAAACCGGCAAGCCGGTGCTCGGCGTCCTGCCGTACCTGCAGGGACTGCATATCGAGGCCGAGGACAGCCTGAGCCAGGGCACGCAGGGCGTGGCGGCCAGCGGCGAGCGGATACTGCGCGTGATCGCGCCGGCCCTGCCCCGTCTCAGCAACCACACCGACTTCGACCCGCTGCGCCTGCATCCGCAGGTCGAATTCCAGCTGGTCCCCGCCGGCCAGCCGATTCCGCCGGCCGACCTGATCGTGCTGCCGGGCAGCAAGAACGTCCGCGACGACCTCGGCTGGCTGCGCGCCAATGGCTGGGAGGCCGCCATCGACCGTCACCTGCGCTACGGCGGCAGGCTGATCGGCATCTGCGGCGGCTTCCAGATGCTGGGCCGCCAGCTGCACGACCCGCTCGGGCTGGAAAGTGCGGCCGGCAGCACGCCGGGACTCGGCCTGCTCGACATGGAAACGACACTGGATGCGCACAAGCAGCTCGAACGCCGGCAGGGATGGCTGGCCTCGGGCCATGCCGCCGTCACCGGCTACGAGATCCACATGGGCGTGTCGACCGGCCCGGCGCTGGACCGGCCGGCGATCCGGCTGGCCGACGGCAACGAGGGGGCGGTCTCGGCCGACGACCAGGTGCTGGGCAGCTATCTGCACGGCCTGTTCGACCATCCGGAAGCCTGCCTCGCCCTGCTGCACTGGGCCGGCCTGCCCGATGCGGTGCCCGTCGACTACCCTGCGCTCCGCGAGGCGCATATCGAACGGCTGGCAAACCTGATCGAGGAGAACCTGGACATCACCCGCATCGCCGACTGGCTGCCGGACTGAAGCGCGGACGCGCGAAGCGGGGCCTGCCCCCGGCGACAACTCAGATGTTCGCGCCTTCGTCGACGAATACCGCCACTTTTTTCGGCCGGACGAACACCTGGTCACCAAGCATCAGGCCAAGGGCGCGGTAATCGTCGCGGCTCAGCGCCACGTCGATAACCTGCCCGCTCAGGCTGTTCAGCTCGACCCGCACCACCGGGCCAACCGCATGGATGTGCTCGACGGTGCCGCTGGCCAGCGCGCGGTCTTCGTCGCGGCTGACTTCAAGATCGTGCGGCCGCACGTAGATGGTCGCATCGCCATCGCGGGTCGCGTCTTCCAGCTTGTGCTGGTAGTCGCCGATCGCCACGCGTCCGGCCTCGACCCGGCCGTGGAACAGGTTCACGTCGCCGAGGAACTGGGTGACGAACGGCGAGGCCGGATCGTCATAGATCGACGCCGGGCTGCCGACCTGCTCGATGCGGCCGTGGTTCATCACCACCACCCGGTCGGACACTTCCAGCGCCTCTTCCTGGTCATGGGTCACGAACACGCTGGTGATGTGCATTTCATCGTGCAGGCGGCGCAGCCAGCGACGCAGATCCTTGCGCACCTTGGCGTCGAGCGCGCCGAACGGCTCGTCGAGCAGCAGCACCTTGGGCTCGACCGCCAGCGAACGGGCGAGTGCGATCCGCTGCCGCTGGCCGCCGGACAGCTGCGACGGGTAGGCGTCGGCCAGCCAGTCCAGCTGCACCAGTTTCAGCAGCGACATGACCTTCTCGCGGATCACCTCCTTCGGCGGCCGGGTCGCACGCGGCCGTACCGACAGGCCGAAGGCGACATTCTCGAACACCGTCATGTGGCGGAACAGCGCGTAATGCTGGAACACGAAACCGACCTTGCGCTCGCGCACATGGCGTTCGGTCGCATCCTCGCCATGGAACAGGATCTGGCCGCTGTCCGGCGTTTCCAGGCCGGCGACGATGCGCAGCAGCGTGGTCTTGCCACAGCCGGACGGCCCGAGCAGGGCGAGCAGTTCGCCCGAGGCGATGTCGAGGTTGACGTTGTCGAGGGCGACGAAGTCGCCGAATGTCTTCTGGATCTGGCGGATGGCGATGCTCATGCGATCTTTCCCGTCATTCTTTCAATTCAGTGAGCGGTGGCAAGACGGGCGCGGGCTTCCAGCGGCACGTCCGCGCTTTGCTGGCGCGTGGCGCGCCATTCGACGATGGACTTCAGCACCAGCGTGACCAGGGCCAGCAGGGCCAGCAGGGACGCGCAGGCGAAGGCGCCGACGAAGTTGTATTCGTTGTACAGAATCTCCACATGCAGCGGGATGGTGTTGGTTTCGCCGCGGATATGGCCGGACACCACCGACACCGCACCGAACTCGCCCATCGCGCGGGCATTGGTCAGGATCACGCCGTACAGCAGACCCCACTTGATGTTCGGCAGCGTGACCTTCCAGAACGTCTTCCAGCCCGAGGCGCCAAGCACGATCGCCGCCTGTTCCTCGTCGGTACCCTGGGCCTGCATCAGCGGGATCAGTTCGCGGGCGACAAACGGGAAGGTGACGAACACGGTGGCGAGCACGATGCCCGGCACGGCGAAGATGATCTTGATGTCGTGCTCGGCCAGCCACGGGCCCAGCCAGCCCTGCGCGCCGAACAGCAGCACGTAGATCAGGCCGGCGACCACCGGGCTGATCGAGAACGGCAGGTCGATCAGCGTGGTCAGGAAGCTCTTGCCGCGAAACTCGAACTTGGCGATCGACCAGGCAGCGGCGACACCGAACACCAGGTTCAGCGGCACCGAGATCAGCGCGGCGATCAGCGTCAGCTTGATCGCGTCGACGGCTTCGGGGTCGGTCAGCGCGGCCAGGTACAGGTCCCAGCCCCTGGACAGCGCTTCCCAGAACACGCTGATCAGCGGCACGAACAGGAACAGGGTCAGGAACAGCAGCGCCAGCAGGATCAGTGCCCAGCGGACGGCAAGCGGCTCGGTCGTGGCCCGGGTGCGCTTCGAAGCGGAATTGGACATGGTTCTCTCCGGTTAGCGCGCGGCGTGGCGGCGGCTGGCCCACCACTGGATGCCGTTGATGGAAAACAGCATCAGGAACGAAATGACCAGCATCACCACGGCAATGGCGGTCGCGCCGATATAGTCGTACTGCTCGAGCTTGCCGATGATCAGCAGCGGCGTGATTTCCGACACCATCGGAATATTGCCGGCAATGAAGATCACCGAGCCGAACTCGCCGGTGGCGCGGGCAAAGGCCAGCGCAAAACCGGTCAGCAGCGCCGGCAGGATGGTCGGCAGGATCACCCGGGTGAAGATCTGCAGCCGGCTGGCGCCGAGACAGGTCGCCGCCTCTTCCAGTTCGGCCTCGAGGTCCTCCAGCACCGGCTGCACGGTCCGCACCACGAACGGCAGGCCGATAAAGGTCAGCGCCACGACGATGCCCAGCGGGGTAAACGCGACTTTCAGTCCGAGCGGCTCCAGCCACTGGCCGAACCAGCCATTGGGCGCATAGATGGTGGTCAGCGCGATGCCGGCCACCGCAGTCGGCAGCGCAAACGGCAGGTCGACCAGGGCGTCGATGATCCGCTTGCCGGGGAACGGATAGCGGACCAGCACCCACGCCACCAGCAGGCCCATGACGCCGTTGATGCTGGCGGCAATCAGCGAGGCGCCGAACGACAGCCGCAGCGAGGCCAGCACCCGGTCGGTGGTGACCGTGCTCCAGAAGCCGGCCAGGCCCAGGTCGGTGGTTTTCAGCACCAGCGCGGCGATCGGCAGCAGCACGATCAGGCACAGCCAGAACAGGCTGTAGCCGAGACCGAGGCCGAAGCCGGGCAGGACACTGTGTTTTTTGAACGACATGTATGTACTCGGGCTAGAGGTTGAAGTCAGGCGGCCAGGGCGTCCACCGCGCCGTCGAGTCCCGGCGCCGGGCGCCCGAACAGATAGCCCTGCAGGAACGGAATGCCGGCTTCCTCGGCCAGCGCGCGCTGCGACGCCGTCTCGATGCCCTCGGCGACGACATGCGCGCCGAGTCCGTTGACCACCCGCACCAGCTTCGGCAGCAGGTAGCTCGGACTGGCACGGCTGCCGTCAAGCAGCCGGCGGTCAAGCTTGACGATATGCGGACGCAGGCTGAACAGCCGCCGCTCCGACACCCCGTTGTCATCGCCGCCGAAGTCGTCCAGCGCGATCAGGAAACCGCGGGTCTTGAAGTTGCTGACTGCGTGGCTCAGGCGCACCTCGTCCGTCGTCGCGTGTTCGAGGATCTCCAGCACCACGCGGCCCGGTTCGAGACCGGCCTCGCGCACGATGCACTCGAAGGTCCGGCCGTACTCGCCGGACACGCTTTGCAGGTGACGCGGGTGCAGATTCAGGAACAGGTAAGCGTCCTTCGGCTGCTGGGCGACGAAGTTGGCCAGGTGCAGGCTGCGGCAGATGCGGTCGAAACGCGCCATGGCCTCGCCGACGCCGAGCCGGTCGAAGGCTGCTTCCGGCGCCAGCGGTGCGCCGTGCTCGTCGAAGGCCCGCAGCAGCCCTTCCCAGCCCAGCACGCTGTTGTCGGTCGCGCGGAGGATGGGCTGGAACGCACTGGTCAGACGCAGACCGTTGCTGTCCGCTTCCACCACGCCATGGCGGGCGACGAACACCGGGGTGTCGTCGCTGGCGAAGCGCTGGTTCAGCAGGTTGAGCAGATCGACGGAGATGGCCACCGGATAACGCCTTTTACTTGCTGCTGTAGATCTGGTCGAACACGCCGCCGTCCTTGAAGTGGACGTCCATCGCCCGCTTCCACGAACCGAAGGTTTCCTCGACGGTAAAGGTCCTGATCGCCGGGAACTGGGCCGCATGTCTGGCCAGCACCTGCTTGTTGCGCGGGCGCAGGTAGTTCTGCGCCGCGATTTCCTGACCTTCCGGACTCCACAGGTATTCCAGGTAGGCGGTGGCTTCCTTGCGGGTGCCCTTCTTGTCGACCACCTTGTCGACCACCGACACCGGGCTTTCGGCCAGGATGGACACGGCCGGGTAGACAACGTCGAAGCTGCCGCGGCCGAATTCGCGCGCGACCATTTCCGCCTCGTTCTCGAACGTGACCAGCACGTCACCGATCTGGCGCTGCATGAAGGTGGTGGTAGCGGCACGGCCGCCGGCATCGAGCACCGGCACGTTGGCGAACAGTTTCTTCACGTAGTCGCGCGCGGCGGCATCACCGCCATGGCGCTTCGCCTGGCCCCAGGCGGCCAGATAGGTATAGCGGCCGTTGCCGGTAATCTTCGGGTTCGGGATCACGACCTGCACGCCCGGCTTGACCAGATCGTTCCAGTCCCTGATCTGCTTCGGGTTGCCCTTGCGCACCAGGAAGATCATGGTCGAGCTGAACGGCGCGGCGTGATCCGGCAGGCGTTTCTGCCAGTTGTCCGGCACCAGCTTGCCGCGTTCGGCCAGGATGTCGATGTCCGGCGCCTGGTTCATGGTGATCACGTCGGCCGCCAGGCCGTTGACCACGCTCATCGCCTGCTTGCTGGAGCCGCCGTGCGACTGCTGGATGGTGACCGTCTCGCCGGTCCGGGCCTTGTATGCCTTCTGGAATGCCGGGTTGTAGTCCTTGTAGAAGTCGCGCATCACGTCGTAGCTGACGTTCAGCAGCGTGACATCGGCGATGGCGGCAACACTGCTGCCGGCCAGTGCGGCGGCGACAACGAGGCGGGACAAAAGGCGGCTGACCATGCGGCAACTCCTGGGCTGATTTCGGGCAATGCCAGAGAGCTTACGCAATTCGCCTTAATTACAATAAATACTGTTTAGCGATAGTTTTATATTGTCTGAGAATAACCAGCCCCCCGCCCGGACCCGGCAACAGGGGGCTTCGGCGCTCAGGCGCCGGTCGCGCAGGGCCGGCCCGGCGCGGCCACCCATTCGCTCCACGAGCCCGGATACAGGCGGCTGCCGTTCAGGCCCGCATACTCCATCGACAGCAGGTTGTGGCAGGCGGTCACGCCGGAACCGCACTGGTGGACGACCTGCTGCGGCGGGCGTCCGCCAAGCTGCGTCTCCCACTCGTCACGCAGCGTGGCCGCCGGCTTGAAGCGGCCGTCGCTGGCCAGATTGCCGGCAAACGGATGATTGATCGCACCGGGGATATGCCCGCCGACCGGGTCGATGGTTTCATTCTCGCCACGGAAGCGGTCGGCACCGCGCGCATCGACCAGCTGGAACTGCGCCCGGTCGATATTGGCCAGCACCTCGTCGGCCGTCACCGTACGCATGCCGCCATCGCGCGGCAGGAAACGCACCGGCGGGTGCGAGCCGGCTTCCGCCCGGGTCAGCGGATGGCCGGCGGCGGTCCAGGCCTGGATACCGCCATCGAGCACGGCCACCTCGTGATGGCCCAGCCATTGCGCCAGCCACCACAGCCGCGCGGCAAACATGCCGCCGGCGTCGTCATAGGCCACGCACTGGATGCCGGGTGCCAGTCCCAGCGCACCGAATACCACTGCCAGCCGTTGCCGGTCCGGCAGCGGGTGACGGCCGTTGCTGCCGGAGGTCGGTCCGGACAGGTGATAGTCCAGGTGCAGGTGATGCGCATCGGGCAGGTGTCCGGCCGCATAGGCACCGCGGCCGTAATCGGGGTCGGCCAGTTGGTGCCGGCAGTCGATCAGCAGGACGGATTCGGGTGGCAACACCGCGAGTTCGTCCACGGAAATCAGTGTTCGGTACATGGTCACACTCCGTTACACAGTGTGACCATTAAAGTCCCTTGCCCCCGCCGCTGGCAAGCCGGCATGCCGTCGTGCGCGCTATGCCAGCACCCGCACCAGCAACAGACCGGTCAGTGTCAGCAGCAGGGAGCCGAAGACGTGCAGACCGATGCCAATCATGACGCTGGCCCATTGGCCGGCCAGAATAAAGCCCGACATTTCCGCGGAAAATGTCGAAAATGTCGTCAAACCGCCGAGAAAACCGGTCGTCAGCGCCAGTCGCATCGCATCGGGCCAGTCACCGAAATGACTGAACAGCCCCATGATCACGCCCATCAGCAGCGCGCCGATCCAGTTGGCGGCCAGCGTGCCGAGCGGCAGGCTGGCCAGCAGCGGATTGAGCAGCAGGCTCAACACCCAGCGACACCAGGCACCGACGGCGGCGCCGATGCCGACATAGAGAAAGGCAAGGGGACTCATGAGCAGGCGCTAGCAAATAAAACCGGCAGGGTAGCGCGCCAGGACGGCGCCGGGTAGCCCCGCCTCACTTGCCCAGTCGCGGGTCGTCGGCCAGATCGAGATAGTGGATGTCGAACGGCCCGTCGCCATACAGCTGCAGCACGGTCATCTGCCGGGTGTACAGATAGTGGTGGGTGGCCGGTGGCAGGTACAGATAGGCGCCGCTGCGATGCTCGTCGGCGGCGCCGGCCTTGACCGTATTGCCGTAACCGACATACAGCCCGCCGGACAGCACGACGAAATTGGTCGCCAGCGAATGCCAGTGCGGGCCGATCCGGTAGCCGGCCGGCAGCATCAGCCACACCGAGTAGGTGCCGGCCCGCTCCGGGTTGCCCTGCAGCGCCGTGACCAGCGCGCCCTTCGGCATCGCCCGGGTCGCCATGCGCCACGACACGTCCGAGCCGGCACGTTCGATAACGCCAGGCGGCAGCGCTGCCAGCGCCGGAGGCAGCATGGGCAGCAGGGCCAGCAAGTATATTGCGCGCATCGGTCGTCCCCGCGTCGGCTGATCGGCTACTTATCCGTTGTAGTCCATCGCCGTCACTCGGGAACGACAAAAGCCGGCAGGCCACAGCCCACCGGCATCAGCCGTCGTCAGCAGTCCCGGATCGCGCTGATCTGCCAGCGCTTCGGCAGCAGCTTGCCGCGCCGCGCACGCTTGCCGATATAGTCGGCCAGCATGATGTTGAAGCTGTCCTCGCGCCCGGTCCGCAACGTGCCGGTCAGCGTCGCCTTGGCACCGCTGACGATGCCGACGGCAGTCGTGGTCTCGCCGTCGTCGAGCTGTACCAGCATCAGGCCACGGCCCTTGGCCAGCGGCTTGAGCTCGGCCAGCGGGAAGGCCAGCACCCGCGCCTCGCTGGTCCCGACCGCCAGCAGGGCGCCGGCAGGCGTCGCGGCAGGCAGCGGCAGCGGCCGCAGCGGGGTTTCCTTTCCGTCCAGCGACAGGAAGCCCTTGCCGGACTTGTTGCGGCTGACCATGTCGCCCATCCGGGCGACAAAACCATAGCCACCGGAACCGGCGATGACGAAGCGGGCATCCTCCGGCGCGGCAACCAGCTCGGCCACCTGCGCCCCGTCCTGCACTTCGATCAGCGACGTGACCGGCACGCCGTCGCCCCGGCCGGTCGGCACTTCGGCCGCATCCACGGTATACGCGCGGCCCTGGCTGTCCAGCACCACCACCGGCCACACCGTGCGCGTCTCGACCACGGTATGCAGCCCGTCGCCATCCTTGAACGACAGCGATTCCAGGTCGACGCTGTGGCCGACCCGGGCACGGATCCAGCCCTTGCGCGACAGGATCAGCGTGATCGGCTCGTCGGCCACGGTCTGGGTCAGTACTGCCTTCTCCGCCGGCTGCAGCAGGCTGCGGCGCTTGTCGCCGTACCTGGCCGCATCGGCCTCGATTTCGGCAATGACCAGTGCCCGCTTGGCCTCCTCGTCGCCGAGCAGGTGCGACAGACGCGCGCCTTCTTCACGCAGCGCATCGAGTTCCTTTTCCAGCTTGAAGCCTTCCAGCCGCGCCAGCTGACGCAGGCGGATTTCGAGAATGTCCTCGGCCTGGATCTCGCTGAGGCCGAATGCGGCCATCAGTTCGGACTTCGGCTCGTCCGATTCGCGGATGACGTGGATCACTTCATCGATACGCAGGAAGACCAGCAGCCGGCCTTCGAGAATGTGGATGCGCTGGTCGACCTTGCCGAGCCGGTGGCGCAGGCGGCGGGTGACGGTATCGACGCGGAAGCTCAGCCACTCGCTCAGAATGGCACGCAGCCCCTTCTGGCGCGGACGGCCGTCCAGCCCGATCATCACCAGGTTCAGCGAAACGTTCTGTTCCATGCTGGTCTGCGCCAGCAGCAGGGTCATGAAGTCGTCCGGGTTCTGCCGGCTGGACTTCGGCTCGAACACCAGCCGCACCGGATGCTTGTTGTCCGACTCGTCGCGCACGCGGTCGAGCTGGCTCAGCATCAGCGCCTTCAGGTTCTGCTGGTCCTGGGACAGGGTTTTCTTGCCGGTCTTGACCTTCGGATTGGTCGCGTCCTCGATCTCCGCCAGCACTTTCTGCGCCGAGCTGCCCGGCGGCAGCTGGCCGACGATGATCCGCCACTGGCCGCGGGCCAGCTTCTCGACCTCCCAGCACGCGCGGACACGGACCGAGCCGCGGCCGTGTTCATAGGCGGCGCGGATGTCTTCCGGCGGGGTGATGATGCGCCCGCCGCCCGGAAAGTCCGGGCCCGGCACGTAGGCCATCAGCGCGGCGGTATCCAGATCCGGCTGCTTCAGCAGCGCCACGGCGGCGGCGGCGACTTCGGTCAGGTTGTGCGGCGGAATTTCCGTCGCCAGCCCGACGGCGATGCCGGAGGCGCCGTTCAGCAGCACCATCGGCAGTCGCGCCGGCAGCAGTTGCGGTTCTTCGAAGGCGCCGTCGTAGTTCGGGATGAAATCCACCGTGCCCTGGTCGATTTCCGACAGCAGCAGATCGGCGATCGGCGTCAGCCGCGCCTCGGTGTAACGCATCGCGGCCGCCCCGTCGCCGTCGCGGCTGCCGAAGTTGCCCTGGCCGTCGATCAGCGGGTAGCGCAGCGTGAAGTCCTGCGCCATCCGCACCAGTGCCTCGTAGGCCGAGCTGTCGCCGTGCGGGTGGTATTTGCCGAGGATTTCACCGACGACGCGCGCCGACTTGACCGGCTTGGCGCCGGTGGACAGGCCCATTTCCTTCATCGCGTACAGGATGCGACGCTGCACCGGCTTCTGGCCGTCGGCCACTTCGGGCAGCGCACGCCCCTTGACCACGCTCATCGCGTATTCCAGGTAGGCGCGCTCGGCGTAGGTGTCGAGAGGCAGGTGGTCGGCGGCCTCGTCGGCTACCGGCGCCGGCGGTGCCGGCGGGACGGTGCCGGCCGGTTCGAACAGATCGTTCATCGCAATGCGGTCAGGAAGTTCATCTCGTCGCGGATTCTATCGGTTACGACCCGGTCCGTCGCGCCCGCAGGTCATGGACCGGGTACGCGGACCGGGATCCGGCGACTATCATGGCGGATTCTTCCGCCTTGGCACGAAAGCACGATCATGCAGACTGACTGGACCGTTCTGACTTTTCCGCAACTCGGCGTCGACAACCTGTACGACCTGCTGCAATTGCGCGACCAGGTATTCGTCGTCGAACAGGCGTCGATCTACGGCGACCTCGACGGCCTCGACCGCCCGGCGCTGCACCTGCTCGGTCGCGATGGCAGCGGCGCGCTGGTGGCCTATGCACGCCTGTTGCCGCCCGGCAGCAAGCGCGACGGCGAAGTCGCCATCGGTCGCGTGGTCATCGCCCCGGCCGGCCGGGGCCAGGGACTGGGCAAACAGCTGATGCAGCTTGCACTCGACACCGCTGCCCGCCACTTCCCGGGCACGCCGCTGTGGCTGTCGGCACAGGTCGACAAGATCGGCCTGTACCGCCAGTTCGGTTTCGTCGACCAGGGCGACGCCTATGACGACGGCGGCATCCTGCACCGGGACATGTGCCGTCCGGCCTGACTTACAGCGACGGGTCGCGGTTGGCGACCTCGATCAGGTTGTTGTCCGGATCGCGGAAGTACACCGACAGCAGCATGCCGGTCGCCCCGGTCCGATGGACCGGGCCTTCCACCACCGTCACGCCGCAGGCGTCGAGATGGGCGATGACATCGTGGATCGGCACCGAGGTCAGGAAACACAAATCGGCCGAGCCCGGCAGCGGATGGTCCGCCTTGGGTTCGAATTCGTGCCCGTGCAGGTGCAGGTCGATTTTCTGCGTGCCGAAACTGAGCCCCTTGCGCCGCTCGGCGAAGGTAACGATGTCCATGCCCAGTACGATCGAATAGAAACGGCAGGTCTGCTCGATATCGGCGACGGTGAGAACCACATGGTCCAGTTGGTCCAGCTTCATGATGCGGCTCCTTGCCAGTTGCCCGGAGGTCCGGAGAAAGGCTGATATGCCATCATTCTGCCTTGCCGGCGACAAACGCACACCCCCCTTGATCACAGACAACGCCTGCTGGCGCCGGCAATGGCACGCGAGCGTCGTTTCAGCACGTATCACCCCGGCCCGGCAACGCCCGGCGTGGTAATCTCCTTGTCCAACTGCGTTCTGCTTCCCACCCCGACATCATGACTGCCGTGCACACTCTGTACCTCGCCAGCGCCAGCCCGCGACGAAAGAAAATCCTCAATCAGCTCGGCCTGATGACGGCGCGCATTCGCGCCGACATCGACGAGTCGCGCCATTACGGCGAAAGCCCGCGCGAGTACGTGGTGAGGCTGGCGCGGGAAAAGGCCGCAGCAGGCTGGGCGGTGGTCGAGGCCGAGGGCCTGCCGGCACGGCCGCTGCTGGCGGCGGACACCACGGTGGCGCTCGGCGACGAGATCTTCGGCAAGCCGGCCGATGCCGACGAGGCGCGCAGGATGCTGCGCCGCCTGTCGGGCACGGTGCACGAGGTGTTCACCTCGGTGGCGGTGCGGCTGGGCGGCCGGGTCGAGGTCGCCACCTCGGTCAGCAAGGTCACGTTCTCGGTGCTGAGCGAGCGGCAGATCGACGCCTACGTCGCCAGCGGCGAGCCGATGGACAAGGCCGGCGCCTACGGCATCCAGGGTCGGGCCGGACTGTTCGTCGCCTATCTGGAAGGCAGCTATTCCGGGGTGATGGGGCTGCCGGTCCATGAAACCGGACGTCTGCTGGCCACCTTCGGTATCGACGTGCTGGCGGCCTGAACGCACCGCTCCCTTATTTCCAGCGACCGCCCGCATCCGGCGGACGCAGCTGATTGCCATTGCCGGAGGCCGACATGTCGTTGAAAGACCACCCCACTTCACAGCCGATTCCGCTGCCGACGCGCGACAGCATGCGACTGGCGGAAAAGATCCTGGTCAACATCACCCCGCAGGAAACCCGCGTGGCGGTGCTGGAAGACAATGTGGTGCAGGAACTGCACATCGAGCGCGAGGCCAGCCGCGGCATCGTCGGCAATATCTATCTCGGCCGCGTCAAGCGCGTGCTGCCCGGCATGCAGTCGGCCTTTATCGAGATCGGTCTGGAACGCGCGGCGTTCCTGCATATCGCCGACATTCTCGAGCAGCGCCAGCACCCGAGCGAACCGCAGCGCATCGAAAAGATGCTGTTTGAAGGCCAGACCGTGCTGGTGCAGGTGATCAAGGACCCGATCGGCAGCAAGGGCGCGCGTCTCAGCACCCAGGTCAGCCTGGCCGGACGTTTCCTGGTCCACCTGCCGCAGGAAGAACATATCGGCGTTTCGCAGAAGATCGAAGCCGAAACCGACCGGACCAGCCTGAAAACCCGGCTGGAATCGCTGCTGCCGGAAGGCTCGCCGCGCGGCTACATCATCCGCACCAGCGCGGAAACCGCCAGCGACGACGAACTGGCGGCCGATATCGGCTACCTGAGCAAGCTGTGGACCGACATCCGCGCCCGGGCCGAAACGCAGCCGGCGCAGTCGCTGCTGTACCAGGACCTGCCGCTGTCGCTGCGCGTGCTGCGCGACATGGTCAGCGAGGCCACCGAGAAGGTCGTTGTCGACTCGACGGAAAACCATGGCCGCATGGTCGAGTTCGCCGCCCAGTACGTGTCGCAGTCGCTGCGCAAGATCGAGCGCTATGCCGGAGAGCGGCCGCTGTTCGAGCTGCACGGCATTGAAAGCGAGATCGACAAGTCGCTGTCGCGGCGGGTGAACCTGAAGTTCGGCGGCTACCTGATCATCGACCAGACCGAGGCGATGACCACCATCGACGTCAACACCGGCGGCTTCGTCGGGGTAAAGAGCTTTGACGACACCATCTTCAAGACCAATCTGGAAGCCACCCACGCCATCGCCCGGCAACTGCGGCTGCGCAATCTGGGCGGCATCATCATCGTCGACTTTATCGACATGGACAGCGAGCAGCACCGGGAAGCGGTGCTGACCGAACTGGCGCGTGCGCTGGCGCGCGACCGCACCCGGGTCACGCTGAACGGCTTCACCAGCCTCGGGCTGGTCGAAATCACCCGCAAGCGCACGCGGGAAAGCCTTGCCCACGTGCTGTGCGAATCCTGCCCGACCTGCCAGGGCCGGGGCGAGATCAAGACCGCGCAGACGGTGTGCTATGAAATCCTGCGCGAGGTGGTGCGGGAAAACCGCCAGTTCTCGGCCCGCGGCTTCCGCATTCTCGCCGCCCAGCCGGTCATCGACCTGTTCCTCGACGAGGAGTCGCAAAGCCTCGCCATGCTGGCCGATTTCGTCGGCAAGCCGGTCACGCTGCAGGTGGAAACCGAGTATCCTCAGGAACAATTCGACGTGGTCCTGATGTCGAACTGAGCGTCGGCGCGGCGCGAATGGCGCCGTCCGGCGAAAATTTCACGTTTCCTTGCGCCAGATTCTTGCCGGCATGCCGCGATCTCAGCACAATCGCGCCTTCGCGACCCGGATCGCTCGCAGATTGTGCCAACCAGTATGTCTACCCCCTCTACTCAGCGCGACGGTTTCACGTCTTCGTTCGGCGTGCTGGCCGCGACCCTCGGCTCGGCCGTCGGTCTCGGCAATATCTGGAAATTTCCCTACCTGACCGGTGCCAATGGCGGCGCCAGCTTCCTGGTCGTCTACCTGCTGGCGACATTGCTGGTCGGCCTGCCGGTGATGATCGTCGAAATCATGCTCGGCCGGCGCGCCAAGGCCAATGCCGTGACCACGCTGGAACGCCTCGCGCCGCGCGGACAGCCGTGGTGGCTGATCGGGGCGATGGGCGGGCTTGCTGCCTTCCTGATCCTGGCTTTCTATTCCGAAGTGGCCGGCTGGGTGTTCGCCTACGTGTTCAAGTCGGCGGCCGGCCATGTGCTGACGACCGACCCGGCCGTGGCCGGCGCCGCGTTCGAGCACATGATCAACAGCCCGTTCGAGGCGCTGCTGTGGCAATGGGCGGTGCTGGTGTTTATCGGTGCCATCATCCTGATGGGCGTGTCCAAGGGCATTGAAGCCGTCACCAAACGGCTGATGCCGGTGCTGTTCCTGCTGCTGATCGCCATCGGCATCCGCAGCATGACGCTGCCGGGCGCGATGGCCGGTCTGCACTTCCTGTTCGCGCCGGACTTCTCCAAGATCACCACCGCCACCGTGCTGACCGCACTGGGGCTGGCGTTCTTCAAGCTGTCGATCGGCATGGGCACGATGATGACCTACGGCAGCTATTTCCGTGACGACCAGAATATCCCGGCCACCGCGACCCGGGTCATGCTGGCCGACCTGACCGTCTCGATCCTCGCCGGCATCGCCATCTTCCCGGCCGTGTTCGCGCTGGGCTTCAAGCCGGAAGCCGGCCCGTCGCTGCTGTTCATCACCATCCCGGCCGTGTTCGCCAACATGCCGGGTGGCAGCGTGTTCCTGGTGGTGTTCTTCGTGCTGACCGCGATCGCCTCGACCGGGGCGATGCTGTCGCTGCTGGAAGTCCCGGTCGCCGTGCTGAGCGAGAAGTTCGGCTGGTCGCGCATCCGTGCCGTGGTGGTCAGCGTGCTGCTGCTGGCGGCGCTGGGCTCGACCGCCGCGCTGTCACACAGCCTGCTGGCCGACGTGAAGCCGTTCGGCATGACCTTCTTCGACCTGTACGACTTCCTCAGCTCGAACATCATGCTGCCGCTGGGCGGCATCGGCCTGGCGATCTTCGTCGGCTGGGTGCTCGGCAAGAACCAGACCATCGACGCGCTGTCGAACGGCGGCGTGCTGGCCAATGCCGGCGTGGTCAGGGTGGTGGTATTCCTGCTGCGCTGGGTGTCGCCGGTGCTGATCGCCCTGGTGATGCTGAAAGGGCTGAAGGACTTCTGACCGTCAGCCTTCCTCGGCGGCGAAGGCGAGGATCTGGTCCAGGTAGTCGCCGAACTGCGGGAAACTGTGGTCGCCGCCGTCCAGCAGGGTCTGGCGGCAACCGGCGAAGCGCTCGACGCCATCACGGTAGTCGAGCACTTCGTCGCCGGTGCATGTCAGCAGCCAGTAGCGCGACGGCGTGACCCGTGCAGGCTCCGCCTGGCGCAGGATGTCGAAGTACTCGCGCCGCACCACGACCTGCTCGCCGGTGTGATGGTGGGTGTGGATGCCGACATATTCATCCGCATGCCGGTACGGATAGGCGGCCGGATTGACCAGCACCGCGCGCGCATTCCACTTCTCCGCCATGATCTGGGCCAGATAGCCGCCCAGGCTCGACCCGACCATGATGAACGGCTCGAACTCGAAGTCGATAATCTCCGCTTCGATGGCCAGCATGGCCGCTAGCGGTTCGGACGGCAGCAGCGGGGCGTGGAACAGGTGACCGAGTCCACGGTCAGCCATGTGCCCGGCCAGCATCATCGCCTTTTCGGACGCGGGGCTGGACAGGAAGCCGTGCAGGTAGAGGATGTGGGTATTCATGCTGTAAAGCATACACAAGCGGCGAGGCGACGGCATGCGGAAAGCGGCTTCCACCCCGGACGCCTGCATCAGCTTTTTTCTGCGCTTTCATTTCCCGCTGGCGAGCTTGCAAGCTTCCTCGTTTGCCTTTGCTTCCAGGTCGGCGCATGCCTCTAGCAGCTCGTCAAAAGGCAATGCGTCGCCCAGCATGATCTCGTCAGCAAGCATGGCCGCATAATCCTCGGCAAGAGCGGCCCGGGCGTTTTTTTCGGGGACGATGCTCAGCTTCCCTGTAGCTGCTGCGACATAGTCAATGATCTGGCCGCTGGCATCTTTTTCAATAAAAAAGTGCGATTTATGGCGGGCAACAGCGATTGCCACCTCATGATCGGCAATGGCTGCCGTGAAATGGGAACTTCGCGCAATCGCAGCCAGATCGTGCCAATGCCGGGCATACCGTCCGCCTCGAATACGCCCTTGTGCGCAGAACACATGCGCTGCGGTCACCTTTTCCCAGAAGGTCCGGCTGACACTCATCACCTGCGGGAAAGCGACCGGAAAGGTGAGATCCGGCAGGCATTCGGCCATATCGCAGGTAACGTGATGTATCTGGTGGGGTTCTCCGGTAGCACGACCGCCGAACTCCAGCGTGACGACCGGCGCCACATAGCCCGTACCCTGCGTCAAGGCAGGATAGCGCAGCAGCAGTTTGTCATTATCCTGGCCGCCGGGCTCGATCTGCACGTCAAGGTGATCACGCTCACGTGCTTGCTGAAGGACGGGCAATATGTCTTTTGTGATCCAGCAGGGCAGGCGATCCCGGACGGCCCTGGTCCATTTGTCGGCCTGGCTGCGGCTGGCCGGCAGTTCTCCATGGTGAGCAAGCAGATCCGGGATCAGCTTTCGGATGTCGCAGGTAAGGTCGATGTCTTCCGAGAAGCGGTCGATAATCCTGTAGACCTTGGAGAGCGAAGTACCGCCCTTGAAGGTCAGGTCACTTGCTGAGGGCGAGTCGAAGAGAGCGCATAGCGCCCAGACCACCCAGATGTCCTTTTCCAGCAGGTGAGCCGGGCGGCCTGATCGGGCGCGGGCATGTTCCAGCGCTTCACGCCGGTCTTCCTGGCTGAGGCTGAAAAAGTGTTCAGCCACGCATTGCCTCCTGGCCGATGGCCGCCGCCATCCAGCCCGGCAAGGTTGCCCGTGCCGTGGTCAGGGCATGCCACTCGGTACTGGAAAGTGTGCGATGCAGTAAAGCCAGGGACTCACTGGCATGCGTTTGCCCCATCCATGCCAGGGCACGCACCGCTGCGCCCGCCGGGCGTGCGCCCAGGGCCAGCATCCAGTGCGGAGCATGCTTGACCAGCACTTCCGAGCGACCAAGCACCAGTTTGCGCGTCCGGCCGGACGTCAGGTAAACCTCCCGGACAGGCACCTGTTGTGTCAGCCCCAGCGCATTGGCAGCACTGGCGCCATGCGGCACGACGATCTCGCCACTTTGCGTGGCTAGGGCCAGAACGATCTTTTCAGGAGCAGGTGCACGCACGCCGAACCGGCTGGATACAGGAGCAACGTAGGCACCACGGGCCACGCGCAGCAGCCGGCCGGCCCTTGCCAGCCGGGAAAACGCCTGGTCAATGGCGGCCCGGCTGCCCAGGTGCAGGAATGCCTTTGGCGACAGGACGCCCCCCTCGGGGAGAGAGCGGGCTTGTTGCATGATGGTTTCGGGCAACGTATTCACAGGGCACCTCATTTGTCAGAAACAGTACTCCAGTTTCTGACATCATGAAAGCAATAACGTGCCCCGTGCACAGCGGTCTGGCGGCCCTGGATGGCAAGGTACGCCTGTTCTGGATAACCGGGCAATCCGGCACGGGCCTGCACGAAGCACAGGCCCGCCAGGAAGAGGGCCTCAGCCCAGCTTGTGATTCATCTCCAGCGCCGGCATGTCCTCGGCCGACTGGCCGACGATGCGGGCCGGCACGCCGGCCACGGTCACGTGTGGCGGCACGTCATCCAGCACCACGCTGCCGGCACCGACCTTCACGCCTTCGCCGATGCGGATATTGCCAAGCACCTTGGCCCCAGCGCCAAGCAGCACGCCGGCACCGATCTTCGGGTGGCGGTCACCGCACTCCTTGCCGGTCCCGCCGAGCGTCACGCCCTGCAGGATCGACACATTGTCGCCAACCACCGCCGTCTCGCCGGCGACAAAGCCGGTCGCGTGGTCGAGCAGGATGCCACGGCCGAAACGGGCGGCCGGATGGATGTCGACCCCCATGCTTTCCGAGACCCGGTTCTGCAGGAACAGCGCCAGCGACACGCGGCCGGCATTCCACAGCCAGTGCGTGACCCGGTAGCTCTGCAATGCGTGATAGCCCTTGAAGTACAGCAGCGGCGTCGAGTACGCGTCGCAGGCCGGGTCGCGGTCAAAGCAGGCGGTCAGGTCGGCCCGGGCGGCATCGGCCAGATGCGGGTCGGCATCGAAGCCTTCGCACAGCAGCTCGTACAGTGCCCGGCCGTCCATGACATTGCACGCCAGCTTGCTCGACAGGTGGAAGGCCAGCATGTCCTCGAAACACGCGTGCCGCAGCACGGTCATGTGCAGGAAACTGGCCAGCAGCGGTTCTTGTCTGGCCGCGCGTTCGACCTCGTCGCGGATGGATTGCCAGAGCGGGTCGGGCTGAAAACTCACTACTATCTCCGAAAAAACCGGCCGGGCCGGCGGGGGCAGAGGGTTCGGAACCCCCGTCAACGCCACAGACGAGCGTGAACGGGGTCTCCCCCAGCGTGGGGGCGAAAGGGGCAGGATTCAATCGGCTGTGGTTCAGGGCACCAGAATGGTCGAACCGGTGGTCAGCCGTGCTTCCAGGTCCGCGTGCGCCTGCGCCGCGTCCTTCAGCGCATAACGCTGACCGGGCTGGACCCGGACCTGGCCGGACAGCAGCACGTCGAACAGGTCGGCGGCGGTTTCCAGCAGTTCGGCGCGGGTGGCAGTGTAATGGCCGAGCGTCGGCCGGGTCAGGTACAGCGAGCCCTTCTGCGACAGCAGCAATGGGCTGAACGGCGGCACCGCACCGGACGCATTGCCGAAGCTGACCAGCATCCCGCGCAGCGCCAGACTGTCGATCGAGCCGGCGAAGGTGTCCTTGCCGACCGAGTCGAACACCACCGGCACCCCGTGGCCGCCAGTGATGTCGCGCACCCGCTCGGCGAAGTTTTCGCGCCGGTAATTGATGACGTGGTCGGCGCCGAGCGCGCGGGCGATGTCGGCCTTGGCGTCCGAACCGACGGTGCCGATCACGGTCGCGCCGAGCGCCTTCGCCCACTGCACCGCGATCTGGCCGACGCCGCCGGCGGCGGCATGCCACAGCAGCGTGTCGCCAGGCCGGACCGGCCGGGTGCACTTCAGCAGGTAACGGGCGGTCATGCCGGCCAGCATGCTGGCGGCGGCGATCTCGTCGCTGATGCCGTCCGGCAGCGGGACCAGCTTGTCGGCGGCAAGGTTGCGCCGCTCGCTGTAGGCGCCGAGCGGCCCGCCGACATAGCCGACGCGGTCGCCGATGGCGATACCGTCGACGCCGGGGCCGATCGCCTCGACCACCCCGGCAGCCTCGGTGCCGAGACCGGACGGCAGCGGGGCCGGGTACAGCCCGCTGCGGATATAGGTATCAATGAAATTGACCCCGATGGCAGTGTGCCGGACGGTGACTTCGCCTGCGCCCGGCGCGGGCACGTCGACGGTTTCCCAGCGCAGCACGTCGGCGCCGCCCACGGTGTGGAAGCGGATGGCATGACTCATCGGGCACTCCGAATCAATAGGGTTGACCTGTCGATTGTAGCGCCTGACAAATTTCATGTCGTGCGGCCGCACGCGCCGGCGGCCGGTTTTCTTCGCCACCGGGCACGCCCTGTACTGAAGCGGGCGATCAGCGCAGGAGGGCTGAACATGTCCGAAACGACCGTTGTCATCCACGTCGATGCCGAGAAGCAGACAATCCCCGCGCTGCGCTGTTGCTGGACAGTTTGATCGCCGAGACCACCCGCCGAAGGAACGCGGGAATTTGTCATTCATCCAGGCTGCATACTGATTTATGGCGTCGTTGATGCCCAAATACGGGTATTGCGCATCCTGCATACGGCCAGGCGATGGCCTTCTCCTTGACTCACCCCCACCGATACGATGCCCCGACATGCCGCGCCGGCAGCCGGTCGCCGTCACCGAACAGCTTGTGGCGCAGGCTGCCTTCGGCATACGCGGTCTTGAAGCGGCCGCGCTGCTGCAGTTCGGGGATTACCAGTTCGATAAAGTCCTCGTAGCTTTCCGGCGTCACCGTCCGCGTCAGGTTGATGCCGTCGATACCGGTTTCCTCCAGCCAGGATTCCAGTTCGTCGGCCACGCTGGCCGCATCGCCGACCAGGGTCGGATAACGGCTGCCGAGGCGGAAGCGTTCCAGCAGCTTGCGTCTGGTCAGCGCGCTGGCCTGCGCGGTCTGCGCAGCCGACTCGATGGCGTTGCTGTTGCCGTAGTCGATCGGATCGTCGAGCCCGTAGCGGGCGAAGTCGACCCCGGTGCTGCTGGCGAAGTGGGCCAGCCCGGCCTCGGCGCTGGCGTACTGCCAGTACTCGTCGAATTTCTGCTGTGCCTCGTGCGCGGTCCTGCCGACCACCACCGACACCCCGATGAAGATTTTCAGGTCCTCGGCACGGCGGCCGGCACGGACGGCCTGCGCGCGCAGGCTGTCGACCAGCTTGCGCGTCCCCGCCTTGTCGGTCGCGGCGATAAAGATGCCTTCGGCGTGACGGGCGGAGAAGCGCTGGCCGCGGTCGGACGCGCCGGCCTGGAACAGTACCGGCGTGCGTTGCCGCGACGGTTCGGACAGGTGATAGCCATCGAGCCGGTAGAACGGTCCCTCGTGCCGGACGCGATGCACCCGGGCCGGATCGGCATAGATCCGCGCCGCCTTGTCGCGGCGCACCGCGCCGTCCTCCCAGCTGCCCTCCCACAGCTTGTACAGCAGTTCGAGGTAGTCGTCGGCACGCTCGTAGCGCTGGTCGTGTGCATCCATGGCCGGCAGGCCCATCGCCCGTGCGCCGCTGTCCAGATAACCGGTGACGATATTCCAGCCGGCGCGGCCGCCGGTCAGGTGGTCGAGCGTGGACATGCGGCGAGCGAACAGATACGGCGGTTCGTAGCTCAGGTTGGCGGTCACGCCAAAACCCAGGTGCTGCGTCACGGCGGCCATCGCCGGCACCAGCAGCAGCGGATCGTTGACCGGCAGCTGGATCGACTCCTTCAGCGTCAGGTCGACCGACTGCTGGTACACGTCGTAGACACCGATGATGTCGGCGATAAACAGGCCGTCAAACAGCCCGCGCTCCAGCGTGGCCGCCAGCCGGGTCCAGTAGCCCAGCGTATTGAAATCGACCGAGTCATCGCGCGGATGCGTCCACAGCCCGTGATTGATATGCCCCACGCAGTTCATGTTGAACGCGTTGATCAGCAACTGTTTCTTGCTCATTACAGGGCTCCGTGACGCGGCGGACGCGCGCCGTTCAGGTGGAAGTTGCCGACGGCGTGGAATTTCCAGCGCACCGGATCGTGCAGCGTGTGGGTGCGGGCGTTGCGCCAGAAGCGGTCGTAGTTGTGCTCGCCGAAAGTCGCCGCGGTGCCGGACAGCTCGAACAGGCGGTTGCCGGCCTTCAGCGCAATTTCGGTGCTGAGCACGCGCGCCTCGGCCACCGCCACCGACGCTTCGGCCACGCTGTCGTCGCTGGCCTGCGCCTGGGCCGCATCGACGAAGCGGCCGCCGCGCCGCAGCAGTGCCTCGGCCGCATGCAGGCGCACGGCCAGGTCGCCGACCTGGACGATGGCCAGCGGATCGTCACTGGCACGATCGACACCGGCGTCGATCCATGGCCGGGCGCGGGTGCGGACAAAGTCCAGCGTCGCCGCCCATGCGCCGCGCGCCGTGCCGGTATCGATGGCGGCATGCAGCAACTGGGCGAACGGCCCGATCGGCGTCGGCCGGGTGAACGATGCCGAGAACGGCACCACCCAGTCGGCCTCGACCCGCACCTGCTCGAAAGCCACCGAGCCGCTGCCGGTCACGCGCTGGCCGATACCGTCCCAGTCGTCGACGATGGTCACGCCATCCGCCTCGCGCGGCACGAAGGCCAGGTACTGGGTGTCGTCGTCGGCGACCACCAGGGTCGGAATCCAGTGCGCGTACAGCGCCCCGGTGCAATAGAACTTCCGTCCGTCGACGCGGAAGCCGTCACCGTCGGCGATCAGCCGGGTGCGGCGGCGGAAATCCTTGTGGCCGATTTCGGCCAGTGCATTGCCGAAACGGTAGCCGGCCAGCGCCTGCTGATAGAAAAAGCGCTTCTGCGCCTCACTGCCGCCGACGCGCAGCACTTCCAGCGCGTAGTAATGGTTCTGCGGAATCTGCGCCAGCGAGCCGTCGGCGGCGGACAGGGTGGCCACCACCTCGGCCAGCGTCACGCTGGAGACACCGGCGCCGCCGTATTCGCGCGGCACGGTAATGCCCCACAACCCGCTGCGGGAAAAGCGTTCGAGTTCGTTCCACGGCAGCAGCCGGTCACGGTCGCGATCGGATGCGCCGACGGCGAAAACGCTGGCCAGTTCGATGGCGACTGCCACCGCCTCGGCATCGTCGCGAATCCGTTGCGCGGGTGTCAGCGGGGCCGGAGCCGGCTGCAGCGACGTCTGGAGGGATGCAGTGTGTGTCATGTCGTGAGCCCTCGCCTTAGTTCCATTGATGACGGGCAGGCAGTGCCCGGTTCAGGTAGTAATTGCCGACCAGGTGGTATTTCCAGCGCACCGGGTCGTGCAGCGTGTGAGTGCGGGCGTTGCGCCAGTGCCGGTCGAGGTTGTGCGTGCTGCGCGACGCGGCCGAGCCGGCCAGCTCGAACAGCTTTTCACTGGCGGCCAGCGCGATTTCGGTGGTCAGGATCTTGGCTTCGGCCACGGCGACCGAGGCGCGGGCGCTGCTGTCGGCCGTCACCGGGCCGGCCGCGATCCGGTCCAGGGTTTCGCCGGCATCGGCCAGCAGCGCCTCGGCCGCATGCAGGTCGATGGTCAGCCGGCCGACGTCATGAATCAGGTGCGGGTCGTCGCTGGCGCGCGCCACACTGGCATCCACCCACGGCCGCGAATGCTCGCGCACGAAGGTTTTGGCATCCTCCAGCGCCGCATGGGCAATGCCGGCGTCGATGGCGGCCTGGATCAGTTGCGACACCGGCCCGGTCAGGCCCGGCCGGTCGGCCAGCTGCCAGGCCGGCAGCACCAGCTCGTCGTCGATGGCCACGCCATCGAACACCACGGTGCCGCTGGCGGTGGTGCGCTGGCCGAAGGCCGACCAGTCGTCGATCACGCTGACGCCGGCGCGTTCGCGCGGCACCAGCACCAGAATCGGCCGGTCGTCGTCGTCCAGCGCCCGGGTCGGAATCCAGTGCGCGAACAGCGCCCCGGTCGAATAGGCGCGCGTCCCGCTGAGCCGCAAACCGAGCGGGGTCCGGCTCAGGCGCGTGGTCTGGACCGCGATGGTCCGGGTGCCGCGCTCCGGCCCGGCATTGCCGAGCCGCTTGCCGGCCAGCACGTCGGCGTAGATCCGCCGCTTCTGCGCGTCGCTGGCCAGCTCGGCCACCACGGCGAGTACGCCGAACTGGTTCTGCGGGATCTGGCCCAGTGCCGGATCGGCGGCGCACAGGATGCGGAACACCTCGGCCAGCGTCACATGCGACACCGCAGCCCCGCCGTATTCGCGCGGCACGGTGATGCCGCCCAGCCCGCTGGCCGAGTAGCGGTCGAGTTCGTCCCACGGCAGCCGGCGGTGACGGTCGCGATCGGAGGCGCCATCGGCGAAGACGGCGGCCAGCGCGCGGGCGACCTCGATCGCCTCGGCATCGCTGGTGATGCGGTGGACGCCGGCGGGATCCGGCACGGTCGGCAGTCGGGTCGAGACGACGCCGGGAACGGGGGGATGAAGCGGTACGGACATGGGAATTCCTCGGGCGCCACCGTGACGACGGCGCAGGATGTCAGGGAAGGAAAGAAGTCGTTACAGCCGATGATTCAGCCGCCGGGCCCAGAAGTCGCCGCTGGCCTGGACCAGGCAGACCAGGGCGACCAGACCGGCCAGCACCGAGAACATCACCTCGCTGTCGAAGCGCTGGTAGCCGTAGCGGATGGCCAGATCGCCGAGTCCGCCGGCGCCGACCGCACCAGCCATGGCCGATGAGCCGATCATCGCCACCAGCGTGATGGTCAGGCCGCTGACGATGCCGGGCAGGGCCTCCGGCAGCAGCACATGGCGGATCACGTGCAGGCGCTTGCCGCCCATCGCCTGCACGGCCTCGATCAGGCCGCGGTCGACCTCGCGCAGGCTGACTTCGGCAATGCGGGCGAAGAACGGAATGCCGGCCACCGACAGCGGCACCGCCGCCGCCCACACGCCGATGGTGGTGCCGACCACCAGCCGGGTGAACGGCAGCAGCACCACCAGCAGGATGATGAACGGGACGGAACGGAACACATTGACCACGGTGCCGATCACCCGGTTCAGCCCCCGGGACGGGTACAGGTCGCCGGGGCCGGTGGTCACCAGCACCAGTGCCAGCACAATGCCGAGCACGCCGGACACCAGTGCCGACACCCCGACCATCTGCAGGGTCTGCCAGAAAGCTTCCAGATAGAGTTCAAGCATGATTCAGGTATCCGAGAACGCGCACGCGCTCCGCGCCGAGCCCGAGGCTCGCGGCCAGTGCCGACGCCGGTGAGGACAGGCCGGCCGGGTCCAGCGCCAGCACCAGCCGGCCCAGTGGCCGGCCCTGGATGCGTTCGATCCCGCCGTGCAGCAGCCGGACCCGCCGGCCGAGGGCGGCGGCGACGCGAGCCAGGTCAGGATCGTCGCCGCTGGCGCCATCCAGCCGGACATCGAGCAGCAGATCGTCATCGACGGCGGACGGCGTGGCAGTGATGCGATCGCGCAGGTCATCCGGCAGGTCGTGCGCCAGCGGACGCAGCAGGGCGTCGGTGGCCTCAGCCTGCGGCGCGCCGAAGACGCGCCACACAGGCCCCAGCTCGACCACCCGGCCCTTTTCCAGCACCGCGACCCGGTCGCACACCTCGCGGATGACTTCCATTTCGTGGGTGATCAGCACCACGGTCAGCCCGAGCCGGCGGTTGATGTCGCGCAGCAGGGCCAGGATCGAGTGGGTGGTTTCCGGATCAAGCGCCGAGGTCGCCTCGTCGCACAGCAGGATGTCCGGGTCGTGGACCAGCGCGCGGGCAATGCCGACCCGCTGTTTCTGCCCGCCGGACAGCGTGGCCGGGTAGGCATCGCGCCTGGCGCTGAGGCCGACCAGTTCCAGCAGGCTGTCGACCCGCGCCGCGATATCGCGCTTCGGCACGCCGGCGATACGCAGCGGCAGGCCGATGTTCTCGGCCACTGTGCCGGACGACAGCAGATTGAAATGCTGGAAGATCATGCCGATGCGCCGACGTGCCTGCGCCAGTGCATCCTCGCCCAGCGTGGCCAGGTCGACGCCATTGACCAGCACCCGGCCGGACGTCGGCCGTTCCAGCTGGTTGATGGTCCGCACCAGCGTCGACTTGCCGGCACCGCTGCGGCCGATGATGCCGAAGATTTCGCCGGCATGAATGGTGAAGTCGATATCGTGCAGCGCGTCGACCGCACCGGCCGGCGTATCGAAGCGGCGGCCGACATGCTCGAACGCCACCCGTGCCGTCGAGGCGGCTTCGGCCTGTGCCGGCTGCAGCAGCGCATGCAGGTCCGGCGGCAGATCGGTCAGCGAAGTCATGACGTCTCCCTTACCAGGCCGGTACGTACAGCTTGCCGAACACCTGATCCAGCGACGCGCGCACGGCCTTCGAGTGCTGGTAGATGTCGATGAACTTGCGGATGCGCGGGTTGTTCGCATCCTTCGGCTGCACCACGAACTGCAGTGCGTACAGCTTGTTGTCGATGCCGTCGAACAGCAGTGCATTGTCCGGATTGCGGCCGGCAAGCTTCAGGAAGATCGGGTAGCCCTGGGCCAGGTCGACATCGTCGAGCGAGCGTGCCAGCTGGGTCGCTTCCAGCGCGATGATTTTCAGCTTCTTCGGATTGCTGACGATGTCCTGCACGCTGGCGTTGTAGCTGACGCCGGGCTTCAGCCGGATCAGGCCGGACTTCTGCAGCATCAGCAGCCCGCGGCCGCCGTTGACCGGGTCGCTGGCAATCGCCACCGTGCCGCCGGTCGGGATCTGGCTGAACGATTTGTACTTGTTCGAGTACAGCCCGATCTGGGTCAGCGTGCCCGGGGCGATGGCGACCAGCCGGTAGCCGCCCTGTTTCTTCGCGTTTTCCAGGAACGGGATGTGCTGGAAGTAGTTGACGTCGATATCACCGTTGGCGAGTGCGGCATTCGGGGTATTCCAGTCGTTGAACTCGACCAGTTCGACCTCAAGCCCCTGTGCTTTGGCCTCGCGCGCTGCAATCCGCAGCGATTCGACCTGCGGCGTCGGCGTCACGCCGAGCCGGATCGGCGCGTCTTTCGCCTGTCCCGCCAGTGGCAGCATCAGGGTCAGCGCCAGTACGGCGCCCAGCCACGTCCGCGTCGGCGCGGCCCGGTTTCCTGCAGTTCTGCTGTTCATGTAGCGACTCCCGCAAAGGCCTGTTCAGGGCCTGGCATCAGGTTGTCCGCCGGGTTTTCCGCCGGGTTCGCTATCGATGAAAGCAAGTTTTTTTATGTTTTTAAATACTGTTAGTCGGCTTGTTAATTTCTTTTGGTTATAAAAATACCGATGCAAATCGTTATATCGATAAAAGACCGTCGTCCTGAGCGCGCGCGGCGTGCATGGTAGACTCGCCAACCCAGTCTCCGTTGCCGTCAGCCGCCCCGCCATGCCCGATAGATCCGCCCGCCTGTCCGCCCTGCTTGCCGAACGCATCCTGATTCTCGACGGCGGCATGGGCACCATGATCCAGCGCCACCAGCTGGAGGAAGCCGACTATCGTGGCGAGCGCTTTGCCGACTGGCCCAGCGACGTAAAAGGCAACAACGACCTGCTGGTGCTGACGCGCCCGGACGTGATCGGCGGCATTCACCAGGCCTATCTCGATGCCGGCGCCGACATTATCGAGACCAACACTTTCAATGCGACGTCGATCGCCATGGCCGATTACGGCATGGAAGCGCTGGTCCACGAGATGAACCGCAGTGCGGCAGCGCTGGTACGCGGGCTGTGCGATGCCGAAACGGCACGCAATCCGGCCAGACCGCGCTTTGTCGCCGGCGTGCTCGGCCCGACCAACCGCACCTGCAGCATCAGCCCGGACGTCAACGATCCCGGCTACCGCAATGTGAGTTTCGACGAGCTGGTGGTGGCCTACACCGAGGCCATCGATGGCCTGGTGGCCGGCGGCGCCGACCTGCTGCTGGTCGAAACCATCTTCGATACGCTGAATGCCAAGGCGGCGGTGTTCGCCATCCGCCGCTATTTCGACGCCCGCCCGACGCTCGAACGGCTGCCGGTAATGATCTCCGGCACCATTACCGACCAGAGCGGCCGCACACTGACCGGCCAGACCACCGAGGCGTTCTACAACAGCCTGCGCCACGCCAGCCCGCTGAGCATGGGCCTGAACTGTGCGCTGGGCCCGGACCTGCTGCGGCCGTATGTCGAGGAGCTGTCGCGGATCAACGAAAGCTTCGTGTCGGTCCATGCGAACGCCGGTCTGCCGAATGCGTTCGGCGGCTACGATCTGGAACCGTCCGACATGGCGACGTCGGTGCGCGAATGGGCCGAGTCCGGACTGATCAATATCGTCGGCGGCTGTTGCGGCACCACCCCGGACCACATTGCCGCCATGGCGCGCGCGGTCGACGGCCTGCCGCCGCGGCAGCGGCCCGTCATCGAGCCGAAATGCCGGCTGTCCGGTCTGGAACCGTTCAATATCGGCGACCGCGACCTGTTCGTGAACGTGGGCGAACGCACCAACGTCACCGGCTCCAGGGCCTTTGCCCGGCTGATCCTGGCCGGCGACTACCCGACGGCGCTCGATGTGGCGCGCCAGCAGGTAGCAAACGGCGCCCAGGTCATCGACATCAATATGGATGAGGGCATGCTTGATGCGCATGCCGCCATGGTCCGCTTCCTGAACCTGATCGCCGCCGAGCCGGACATCGCCCGCGTGCCGATCATGATCGACTCGTCGAAGTGGGACGTGATCGAGGCCGGGCTGAAGTGCATCCAGGGCAAGGGCATCGTCAACTCGATCTCGATGAAGGAAGGCCGCGACAAGTTCGTCGAGCAGGCACGCCTGCTGCGCGCCTATGGCGCAGCCGTCATCGTCATGGCCTTCGACGAGAGCGGTCAGGCCGACACCTATGCGCGCAAGGTCGAGATCTGCGCCGAAAGTTACCGCATCCTGGTCGACGAGGTCGGTTTCCCGGCCGAGGACATCATCTTCGACCCGAACGTGTTCGCCGTTGCCACCGGCATCGAGGAACACGCGCGCTACGGTCTCGATTTCATCGAGGCCACCGGCTGGATCAAGCAGAACCTGCCGCATGCCAAGATTTCCGGCGGCGTGTCCAATGTGTCGTTCTCGTTCCGTGGCAACAACAAGGTGCGCGAGGCGATCCACGCCGTGTTCCTGTACCACGCCATCCAGCGCGGCATGACCATGGGTATCGTCAATGCCGGGGCGCTGGAGGTCTACGACGAAGTCGACCCGGCCCTGCGCGAACGCATCGAGGATGTGGTGCTGATGCGCACGCCGAAGGACGGCGGCGATGCAACCGAACACCTGATCACCCTGGCGGAGAAATTCCGGGGCGACGCGAAGGAAGCCAGGGGCGAGGACCTGAGCTGGCGTGAATGGCCGGTCGCCAAACGACTGGAGCACGCGCTGGTCAAGGGCATCACCACCTTTATTGTCGAGGATACCGAACAGGTCCGGCTGACCTGCGAGCGCCCGATCCATGTGATCGAGGGCCCGCTGATGGACGGCATGAACGTGGTCGGCGACCTGTTCGGCGCCGGCAAGATGTTCCTGCCGCAGGTGGTGAAGTCGGCCCGGGTCATGAAGGCCGCAGTCGCCCACCTCGAACCGTTCATCGAAGAAGAAAAGATCCGCATGGGGCTGGCCGACGCGCCGGCCAAGGGCGTGATCATCATGGCCACGGTCAAGGGCGACGTCCACGATATCGGCAAGAACATCGTCGGCGTGGTCCTGCGCTGCAACAACTATCAGGTCATCGACCTCGGCGTGATGGTGCCGTGCCAGAAGATTCTCGACGCCGCCATCGAACACAGGGCCGACATCATCGGCCTGTCCGGCCTGATTACGCCGTCGCTGGAGGAAATGAGCCACGTCGCCAGGGAAATGCAGCGCCAGGGTTTCAGCCTGCCGCTGCTGATCGGCGGCGCGACCACGTCCAAGGTGCATACGGCGGTGAAGATCGCCCCGCACTACGCGCATCCGGTCATCTACGTCGCCGACGCCAGCCGCGCGGTCGGCGTGTGCTCGAACCTGCTGTCGGACACGCTGTGCGAACCGTTCGTGGCCGAAATCGCCGCCGAATATCAGCGCGCCCGCGACGGCCACGCCAACCGCCGCGAAGGCCGGCTGGCCTCGATCGCCGCCGCGCGCGCCAACGACTACAAGCTCGATCTCGCCCACTACACGCCGCCGAAACCGGCCTGGCTCGGCGTGCGCGAATTCCGCCACTATCCGCTGGCGGAGATCGCCGGCCATATCGACTGGACGCCGTTCTTCCAGAGCTGGGAGCTGGCCGGCCGTTATCCGCGCATTCTCAGTGACGAGATCGTCGGTGAATCGGCACGCGCGCTGTTCGCCGATGCCCAGGCGATGCTGAAGGAGATCATCGCCGGCGACTGGCTGACCGCCAATGCCGTGATCGGCCTGTTCCCGGCCAACCGCGTCGACCACGACGATATCGCGCTGTATCACCCGGACACGGGCGAACGGCTGCTGACCTGGCACGGACTGCGCCAGCAGATGCCGCGCAACGACGTGAAACCGAACTGGTGCCTGTCCGACTTCGTCGCCGACAAGGCCAGCGGCGTCACCGACTATGTCGGCGCGTTTGCCGTGACCGCCGGCCTGGGCATCGACGAGCACGTGCGCCGTTTCGAGGAAGCCGGCGACGACTACTCGGCCATTCTGCTGAAGGCGCTGGCCGACCGCTTTGCCGAAGCGTTCGCCGAGCTGATGCACGAGCGGGTGCGCCGCGAGTTCTGGGGCTATGCCGCCGACGAACAGTTGAGCAATGAAGCGCTGATCGACGAGCAGTACCGCGGCATCCGCCCGGCGCCGGGCTATCCGGCCTGCCCGGACCATACGGTCAAGACCGCGCTGTTCGACCTGCTCGATGCACGCGCCATCGGCATGGACCTGACCGATGGCTATGCAATGACGCCGGCGGCAGCGGTCAGCGGCTTCTATCTGAGTCATCCGGACAGCCAGTATTTCGGCGTCGGCAAGCTCGGGCGTGATCAGGTGGAAAGTTATGCCGCCCGCCGCGGCGTCACGCTGCAGCAGGCCGAACGCGACCTGGCGCCGAACCTCGGCTACGACCCGGAGTAAGGGACCGGCGGGGCAGCGACGATCACGTTCTTGCTGAAACGCACCGTCTCCGTCCCCTCGTTCCGGTAGCTGTAGTCGATGTCGGAATGAAAGGTCAGCGACTGGCCGGCCGCCAGTCGCCAGACCCGCTCGCCCTGCTGCAGCACCAGCTCGCCATCGGTCACCCATACCATTTCGTGGCTGCCCGGCGCATCGGCCTCGGCGTCATAGCGATCGCCCGGCGCCACCCGCCAGACCCACAGTTCGACCGTCTGCCCGTTGTGGGTCAGGCTCTCCATCAGGATGCCCTTGCTGTCTGGCAGGGCGCCCTGCCAGACCTGCAGCGGCGCGGCCCGTGGCGGACCCTCGCCGTCCGCCGGCCGCACCAGCTCGGCAAAGCTCAGGCCGAGTGCGGCCGCCAGCCGGTCCAGCGTTGCCAGGCTGACATTGCTGTCGCCGGTCTCGATGCCGACCAGCATGCGCCGGCTGACGCTGGCGGCACCAGCCAGCCGCTCCTGGCTCCAGCCGCGCAGACGGCGGGCATGGCGAACATTGCGGGACACATTGGCGAGCACGGAGTCGGTATTCATCGGCCGGATTGTGCAATATATTGCGCCGCAGAACAAATGCGCAGTATATTGCCCAGTCCTGTTGTCAGACAAACGCCCACTACCGATGACCGCCTCCAGCCCGGCCGCTCCGCTGGCCCCGCCCCGCTCCCTGCTGCCCGATGCCACCCTGGTCGGCATCACCCTGCTGTGGGGCGGCACCTTCCTGACCGTGCAGACCGCACTGCAATGGTCCGGCCCGTTCGGTTTTGTTGCCCTGCGCTTCGGTGTCGCCGGGCTGGTGGCGCTGCTGCTGTCATGGCGGCTGCTCGGCGGGCTGACCCGCATCGAGCTGCGTTCCGGCATCCTGATCGGCAGCGTGCTGTTCCTCAGCTACAGCCTGCAGACCTCGGGGCTGAGCAGCATCACCAGCAGCAAATCCGCCTTTCTGACCGCGCTGTACGTGCCATTGGTACCGCTGATGCAATGGCTGCTGTTCAAGCGCTATCCGAGCCGCTGGTCCTGGGCCGGCATCGTCATCGCCTTCACCGGTCTGGCGCTGCTGTCCGATCCGAGCGGGCTCGATTTCGGTTTCGGACCGGGCGAATGGCTGACCCTGGCTGGCGCCGCCGTCATCGCGTTCGAGATCTGCCTGATCAGCCGTTATGCGAACGCCTGCGAACCGCGCCGGGTGGCGACGGTGCAGCTGCTGGTGGTGTCGCTGCTGGCGACCACCGGCATGCTGGTGTCCGGCGAACCGCTGCCGCAGCCGCATCCGGGCCTGATTGCCTGCGTCGCCGGCATCGGGCTGGCCACCGCGCTGATCCAGGTGGCGATGAACTGGGCGCAGAAGACCGTGCCGGCCACCCGCGCCACCATCATCTATGCAATGGAACCGGTCTGGGCCGGCTGGATCGGCTGGCTGGCCGGCGAGACGCTGACACCGCTGGTGATCACCGGGGCGGCACTGGTGGTGGTCAGCGTGCTGATCAGCCAGTGGGGCGAGCGGCAGGCCCAGTGAACGGGATCCGGGCTATAGTCAGGATTATTCCATCCGACTAACGGAAACCGCCATGCATGCAGTCAGCCCCAAACTCGTCCCGTGGCTTGCCGATCTGAACCAGCGCAACGCCGCGCTGATCGCCAATGGCTATCTGCCGACCGCAATCAGTGCGCGTGAAGGACTGGCCGGGATGACCTTCCTGCAGGTCCAGCCCGGCCCGCCGCTGGCCTGGGTCAATGACGAGCTGATTCCCGGTCCGGGCTACACCGTGCCGGTGCGCATCTATCACCCGGCACCGACCGAGGAACGCGCCGTGATCGTGTTCCTGCATGGCGGCGGCCATATGGCCGGTGGTGTCAGCGTCTACGATCCGGTCTGCCGCCGGCTGGCCGCCGCAACCGGCCAGGTGGTGGTCTCGGCCGAGTACCGGCTCGCGCCGGAAAACCCGTACCCGGCCGGCCTGAACGACGGCCACACCGTGGCGCGTGGCGTCTGGGCGGCACTGGAACGGCGCCAGCTGCCGTACCGGCACGAGCTGACCCTGATCGGCGACTCGGGCGGCGGCGCGCTGTGCGCCAGCATCAGCACACTGGCGCAGTTCGATCCGGCACTGCGCATCAGCAATCAGGTACTGATCTATCCGAGCCTGGACTACACGCTGAGCCTGCCGTCGATACAGGAAAATGCCGAGGGATACCTGCTGCACAGCAGCCGGGTCAGCTGGTATTTCGACAACTATTTCCAGCACAGCGAGAACCGCCGCGACGCCTCGCCACTGCACGCGCCATTTATCGAGCGCCTGCCGCGCACGCTGATCGTCAGCGCCGGCTTCGACCCGCTGCGCGACGAAGCCATCGCCTACCAGGCGCGGCTGCAACAGGCCGGCATTGTCTGCGAACGGCTGCACTTCGACGACATGGTGCATGCGTTCCTGAACCTGGAGAACCTGGTCGCCGATGAATGCGCCGCCGTCTACCGGCGCATTGCCGGCTTCCTGCAGGGCGACTGAGCCCGCTCAGCCCTCGCGCACGGTCAGCCACACCCGCATGTCGAATTCCAGCTGGTGGTAGTCAGGCTCCATATGGCAGCACAGCTGGTAGAAGGCCTTGTTGTGGTCCTTCTCCTTCATGTGCGCCAGCTCGTGCACGACAATCATCTGCAGAAAGGCCGCTGGCGCATCACGAAACAGCGCGGCAATGCGGATTTCGTGCTTGGCCTTCAGCTTGCCGCCCTGGGTGCGCGACACGAAGGTATGGGTGCCCAGCGTGCCGCGCATCGGGTGCTGCTGGCTGTCGAACTGGACCCGGGACAGCAGCGGCGCATTGCGCATATGGCGCTGGCGCAGCGCATCGACGTACTGGTACAGCGCCTTGTCGGTCTGCACCGCATGCCGGTCGGGGTGACGCTGCTCGATCCAGGCGCGCAGCTTGCCGCCATCACGCAGGTCGCGCACGCGCTCAAGCAGGGCCGGTGCATAGCCGGCCAGGTAGGGAAGATCGGACATGGCGCGGATTGTACGGGCCGGTGACCGGTGTGTCTTGAGCATGCGCAGGCAAGGACCCGCCCGGCGCGGGGCCCGTGCTTACGACGGAAGTCCGGGGGGCCATGGGCTGGAGCCGGGGGCGTTCGCCGGGATTTCGCCTTCGATCGTCATGCCGGACAGCCGGTAGCCGACCTGCAGTTCGGTAAGCAGGAATTCTGGCTGGGAGAGATCGTTTTCAAGCTTTTGCCGCAGCTGCATCATGTAAACGCGGAGGTAGTGGGGACGGTTGGTATACGGCGCGCCCCAGGTGTCGCGCAGAAGCTGCTTGTGGGTCAGCACTTTGCCATGCCCGCGTATCAGCGACGTCAGCAAGCGGAACTCGATGGGCGTCAGATGCACCGGTTTGCCATCGCGAATCACTTCATGAGTGGCGAGATCGACCGCGACATTGCCGAACCGGATGCGCGACGAGGCCACATCGGTATTGGACACGACCTGCGAACGGCGCAACAGCGCGCGAATCCGCGCGACCAGCTCCGGCACGCCAAACGGTTTGACAAGATAGTCGTCCGCACCGACATTGAGCGCCTCTACCTTTTCGTCTTCGCGCTCCCGGGCCGAAAGCACGAGGATGGGAGAAAAAACCCAGTTCCTCAACTCGCGGATCAGGTCCTTTCCATCCCCGTCCGGAAGGCCAAGGTCCACGATGATCAGATCGGGCCTGCGCGTCACGGCGTCCATCCGGGCCTGCGCCCCCGAGGGCACCTCGAAAACGCTCATTCCTTCCTGCTCCAGCGCAATCCGGACAAAGCGCCGGATATTCGCTTCGTCCTCGACAATCAGTATCTTCGGCTTGCTCATGCATTGACCTCATCGCTGTCGACCGCGGGCGGAATGCGCAACGGCAGGCGGATTTCGAAAGTGACGCCATGCGGCTTGCGCGGCTTTGCGCTGATGCTGCCCCCATGCGCAGCGATGATCGTGCGGCACAGCCCAAGGCCCAGGCCGACGCCGGCGATGGAAGACTCTTTCTGCCCGCGGGTAAAAGACTCGAACAGCCGCTCGGGATCACCGGCCGGCAGTCCGGGGCCATCGTCGGAGACCAGCAGGTACATCGAGTCGCCGGAAGACAGGCCCCGGATCCTGATCGTGCTGTCTGGCGGCGTGTACTTTGCGGCATTGTCCAGAAGGTTGGCGAGCACGCGCTCCATGAGTACGGCATCGAGCTCCACCAGCGGCAGGTCGGGCGGCAGGTCGGTCACCAGCGTCCGGGGCTGCAGCGCCGTGGTGCATCGTGCCAGCGCACAGCCCACGATCTCGCTGAGCGCATGCCATTCCCTGTGCAGTCTGACCCCTTCGCTCTGTATGCGCGCAAGATCCAGCAGATTGGAGACCAGCCGTCGCAACTCGTCCGACTCGATGCGGATGGATCTGGCGATGTCCGTTCGTTCGGACTCCGCCAGTCCCCCCGGATGTTCCAGGGTCTCGGCCAGCCCGCGAATCGCGGTGAGGGGGGTCTTGAGGTCATGTGAAACGGCGGACAGCAGCGTGTTTCGCATCTTCTCGCCCTCCATGCGGACGATGGTGTCCTGGGCAATGTCAACGAAGTGGATGCGCTCCAGCGCCTGGGCGATGGCAAAACAGCAGGCATCCAGCAGCCGCCTGCTGTCGGGCGTGCCCGACAACAGCGTGTCACCGGGTTCCACGGCGAGCACGCCCCGCGGCGCCATCGGCCCTTCCAGCGGCAGATACAGCGCCAGTGCGCCATTCAGTGTCTGCGTACCGTGTCCGGCCTCCTCGGCGTGATCGAATGCCCACTGGGCGACCGACAGCTCGACGAAGTCCGCATGACGGGTCGCGACGAGCTGGCCGTCGCTGTCGGGCAGGATCAGGACCACCTGCGTCCCGAAAAGCGGCTCGACCGTCTCCCGGCAAACCTCCACGACCTGCTCGACCGCGATGGCGCCGGCAAGGTCACGCGTCACGCGCACCAGTGCCGAAGCGCGCCGTTCGCCTTCCCGCGCCCCCTTCGCCTCCCGCTGCAGCCTGGCAGCAAGCTGGCCGATGATGATCGCCACCGCCAGCATCAGTCCGAGAGTGAATACGTACTGCGTGTCGGTAACGGCAAAAGAGAAGCGGGGCTCGACAAAGAAGAAGTCGAAAAATGCGACCGACAGCAGGGAGACCCATACCCCGGCAAGACGCCCCAGCCGCAGGGAGGTGAACACCACCGTGATCAGAAACAGCATGACCACGTTCGAGAGATCGAAAAACCGCAGCAGCTGACTGGCGACCGCCACGATCAGGATGCAGGCCAGCGTCGCAATCGACAGCGCCTTGACATGCCCTGCCGGCTTTTCCAGCTCCCAGCGCCGGATCGGCCGCTGCGCCGCGTCGATGCGCAGCAGAACCAGGCCCATCTCGGGGTTGGTTCGGGCGATGCGTTCCGCCAGCCGCGACTGAAACGGCAGGAAAGACCGCGCCGCCGTATTGCCCATGATGAGCTTGGTCGCGTTGCGCTGTCTGGCGTAGCTCAGGATCGCATGCGCCACATCCTGTCCCGCGATATTCACGAAATCGGCGCCGGCATGCTGCGCACAGGCTGCCAGACGCAGCAGTGCGGCCTGTGCCTTGGGGTCGCCGCTCTCATGGGGCGGGTCCACATGCAGAACGACCCATTGGGTCTGAAGCTGCTGGGCAAGCCTTGCCCCTTCCCGGATCAGCGCTTCCTGGGCGCTGTCGGCGCTCACGCACACCATCAGCAGTTCCCGGGTAGGCCAGACTGTGCGGATCGCATGCGAGATCCGGTACACCCGGACATCCGCGTTGACCCGGTCCGCCACGCGGCGCAGGGCGAGCTCGCGCAGGGCAATCAGATTGCCGCGACGGAAAAAATGCTGACGCGCCTGCATGGCGGAGGGCGGCAGATACACCTTCCCGGCACTCAGGCGCGCCAGGAGGTCGTCCGGGGGAAGATCGACCAGCACCACGTCTGCGGCGCGGTCGAAAATCCGGTCGGGCACGGTTTCCCGGACCCGTATGCCCACGATCCCGCCGACAACGTCGTTCAGGCTGTCGAGGTGCTGCACGTTCAAGGCCGTGTAGACGTCAATGCCCGCGTCCAGCAGCTCCTCGACATCCTGCCAGCGTTTGGCGTGGCGACTGCCGGCCAGGTTGGAGTGGGCGAGTTCGTCGACCACCAGCAACTGATAGCCGGCCGTCAGCGCACCGTCCAGATCGAATTCCGTCGCCAGCCGGCCATTCGTCTGAATCTCCCGCCGCGGCAGCATGGGGAGGCCTTGCGTGAGTGCCAGCGTCTCCTCCCGCCCGTGCGTCTCAACGATGCCGATCGCCACCGCCGTGCCTTCGGCCCGGAGCTGGTGCGCAGCCTGGAGCATGGCGTATGTCTTGCCCACCCCCGCGCAGGCGCCGAAGAAGATCTTCAGCTGGCCTCGACGAGGACGGTGCGGGTCGTCGCCAATGACCTGCAGGAGTGCGTCGGGGTCCGGGCGGTCCTCGGTCATCATCTATTCCGTTTTCCTTTCCGCAGGGTTCATGCCGCTATCGCACCGGGATCAGAAGAAGGGCGTCAGCATGAGGTCGATCAGCTTGATGCCGATAAACGGCGCAATCAGTCCGCCCAGGCCATAGATGAGCAGGTTCCGCGTCAGCAGGCGGCTTGCCGGCTCCGCCCGGTACTTCACGCCACGCAGGGCGAGGGGAATCAGCACGACGATGATCAGGGCATTGAAGATCACCGCGGACAGGATCGCCGAGCCCGGGCTGTGCAGATGCATGATGTTCAACGCCCCCAGCGCCGGATAGGTGGCGACAAACGCGGCAGGGATGATGGCAAAGTACTTGGCGAGATCGTTGGCGACACTGAAGGTCGTCAGCGCACCGCGCGTCATGATCATTTGCTTGCCGACTTCGACGACACGCAGCAGCTTGGTAGGATTGCTGTCGAGGTCCACCATGTTGCCGGCTTCCTTGGCAGCCTGGGTGCCGCTGTTCATGGCGACGGCGACATCCGCTTGCGCCAGCGCTGGCGCATCATTGGTACCGTCACCCGTCATGGCGACCAGCCGGCCTTCCTCCTGGTACTTGCGGATCAGCCGCAGCTTGTCCTCGGGTGTGGCCTCCGCCAGGTAGTCGTCGACCCCTGCCTCGGCGGCAATGGCCGCCGCGGTGAGCTTGTTGTCACCCGTGATCATCACCGTCCTGATGCCCATGGCACGCAGTTCGGCGAAGCGCTCCTTGATGCCGCCCTTGACGATGTCCTTCAGTTCAACGATGCCCAGCACCTTGCTGCCGTCCGAGACGACCAGGGGGGTGCTGCCACGTCTGGCAACCTCATCGACAAGCTTGGCGAGCTCCGGCGGGAAGATGCCGCCCAGCGATTCGACATGAGTGCGGATCGCGCTCGCCGCTCCCTTGCGGATCTGGTGATCGTCGATATTGATGCCGCTCATGCGGGTATGGGCGCTGAAGGCAATCGTTTCCGCCCCCTGCACTTCACGGCCGCGCAGATTGAATTTCTGCTTGGCCAGGATAACGATGGAGCGGCCCTCAGGCGTCTCGTCGGCCAGTGAGGCAAGCTGCGCGGCATCGGCCAGCGCCTGTTCGGTCACGCCGGGCGCCGGGATAAAAGCCGAGGCCTCGCGATTGCCGAGCGTGATGGTGCCCGTCTTGTCGAGCAGCAGCACGTCGACGTCACCAGCCGCCTCGATCGCGCGGCCGGACGTGGCGAGCACGTTCGCCTTCATCATGCGGCTCATGCCGGCGACACCGACCGCCGACAGCAGGGCGCCGATGGTGGTCGGAATGAGGCAGATGAGCAAGGCGATCAGCACCGTGATGGTCACCGGAGACCCCGCGCCGTTGACGATCGCGCCGAAGCTGGAAAACGGCAGGAGCGTCACGCAGACCAGCAGAAAGATCAGGGTCAGGGCGACAAGCAGGATGTTGAGCGCGATCTCGTTGGGCGTCTTGCCCCGCTTGGCGCCTTCGACCATGGCGATCATGCGGTCGAGGAAGGCTTCGCCCGGTCTGGCCGTGACCCGCATGACGATCCAGTCGGACAGCACGCGGGTGCCGCCCGTGACCGAGCAGAAATCGCCGCCGGACTCGCGAATGACCGGCGCCGATTCGCCAGTGATCGCCGACTCGTCGACCGATGCCGCCCCCTGCAGCACTTCACCGTCGGCGGGGATGATCTCGCCCGCCTCGACGCGCACAAAGGCGCCAACGGCCAGTTCATCACTGGGTACCGGCCAGGACTGGCTGTCGCGCCGGGGCTCCTTGAGCACCTGGGCGACCACCCGCTTGCGGGTGGAACGCAATGCGTCGGCCTGGGCTTTGCCGCGCCCTTCGGCCAGCGCTTCGGCGGCGTTGGCGAACAGCACCGTAAACCAGAGCCAGGCGGCGATGGCGAAGATGAACCCCGCCGGCGCCTCCCCGTCGCCGCCCAGCGCCTGAATGCCGAGCAGCGTGGTCACGATGCTGCCGAGATAGACGACAAACATCACCGGGTTTCTGAGCTGCACGCGCGGCGACAGCTTGCAGAACGCCTCGCCGATCACCGCAACCCGGGAGACGGGCCTGAAAGTGCTGCCCGTGAATTCGCCTTGCGGCAAGCTTGTATCTGTGGAGGACATGCTGACACCCCTGTCTTATTGCGCGGCGGGCCGGGCCGGAGCGGCCGCGTCGAGCGCGAGGTTGAGTTCCAGGACATTGACGCGCGGATCGCCAAGCAGACCGAGCTGGCGCGCATGGGTATGCTGATCCACGAGTCGAAGGACCTGCCCGACCGGGAGGCCACGCGCCCTGGCGACGCGCGGCGCCTGCAGCCGCGCATTGGCGACCGAGACGTGGGGATCGAGACCGGAAGCCGAGGCCGTTACGGCATCGACCGGAACGGCAACGTCAGTCGCCAGTCCATTCACTGCCCGGTAGGTCCTGGTGCGCTCGTCAACGGCCGCGAGCAGCTTCTTGCTGATCGCCCCCTGGTTGCTCGCGCCACTCGCTGCGGCGTTGTAGGGCTGGTCGATGGTTCTGGACGGATCGGCCGGGTCGGCGCCCACCGTCGCACTCGGCCGGCTGTGGAAGTACTCCATCCTGGTGAAATGCTGGCCGATCTGGCGCGACCCCACCACCTTGCCGTCATTCACGATCAGGCTGCCTTGCGCCTGGTCGGGAAACAGAAGGTTGGCGACCCCGGTCGTGGCCAGCGGATAGCCGATGCCGGTCAGCAGCATGAAGAACACGGCAGAGACGATCACCGGCCGGGCGATGCCCTTGAACGGCGGCAGCAACGCCGGATTCGTTGTTTTGACGATGGTTTTTGCGTTATGCATGGGATCAGTCCTCAGAATGTCGCGCCAGTGAGCATCATCAGGTGCTCGACGATAGGACCGAGGGCGAGCGCTGGCAGGAAGGTCAGCCCGCCGACGACGATGACAATGAACACCAGCAGGCCGGCGAACAGCGGCGTCGCCGTCGAAAGCGTGCCGGGACCTTCGGGAACGGCTTTCCTGGCAGCGATCACGCCTGCCACGGCAAGCATCGGCAGCAGGGTCAGATAGCGGCCCGCCAGCATGGCAAGACCGATCGTCGTATTGAAGAACGGCGTATTGGCATTGAGGCCGGCAAAGGCGGAACCGTTGTTGGCCGTGCCCGAGGTGTAGGCGTAAAGCACTTCGCTGAAGCCGTGCGGCCCCATATTGGAGAGGCTGTCCAGCGTGGACGGCATGAGGCAGGCGATCGCGGTGAAGCCCAGAATGCTGAGCGGGTGCGCGAGAATGGCCAGCATCACGTACTTCATCTCCCGCGCTTCGATTTTCTTGCCGAGAAACTCGGGCGTGCGCCCGATCATCATGCCCACCAGAAAGACCGTCAGGATCGCGTAGGTGATGAGATTGATGAAGCCCACCCCGATACCACCGAACACGTTGTTCAACATCATCTGGGCAATCGGAACCAGGCCTCCCAGCGGCGTCAGCGAAGAGTGCATCGAATTCACCGAACCGGTCGTGGCCGCCGTGGTGACGGTGGCGAACATGCTGGTCTGGGCAATGCCGAAACGCACTTCCTTGCCTTCCATATTGCCGCCACCCGATGTCGCACTCTGGGTCTGATCGACCCCCATCGGTGTCAGCAGCGGATTGCCTGCCTGCTCAGCGCTGTAGATCAGGGTCAGAAATCCGAGGAACATCACCAGGAAAGCGGCGAAAAAGGTCCACCCCTGGCGCCGGCGCAGAATCATCGAGCCAAAGGCATAGGTCAGCGCCGACGGAATCAGCAGCATGCTGAGCATGTGCAGGGTATTGGTCAGCGGCGTCGGGTTCTCGAACGGATGCGCGGCATTCATGCCGAAGAAGCCACCGCCATTGGTGCCGATATGCTTGATGGTCTCGAAGCTGGCTACCGGGCCCAGAATGATCTGCTGCCTGACGCCCTCCAGCGTGGTCGCGACCGCATCGGCGCTCAGCGTCTGCGGCATGCCCTGCCACACATAGACCAGCGCCATCACGAAACTGGCTGGCAGCAGCAGCCGATAGAGCGAACGGGTGAAGTCGACCCAGTAGTTGCCGATATCCGTCGTGCTCTTGCGGCTGAGGCCGCGCATGAACCCGCCCGCCGCGGCCAGGCCGGTGGTGGCGCTGATCGACATCAGGAACGTAATGGCGGCCATCTGCGAAAAGTTCGAGAGACTCGATTCACCCGAATAGGCCTGCCAGTTGGTATTGGTCGTGAAGGAGGCTGCCGTGTTGAAGGCCAGATCCGGTGTCTGCGCGGCTCGTGCAAGCAGGTCGCCGGGCAGGAAATCCTGCACGCGCAAAATGAGATAACCCAGCAACATCATTGCCGCGTTGCTGAGCACCAGAACCATGCCATAGCGCTTCCAGGACATTTTCTCTTCCGGGTTCACTCCGAGCAGCCGGTAGGTCCCCCGTTCGAGAATATTGTGTGCCGGACTGGTGAAAAGATGCGTTATCCATTTCCCGAGCACCACGACCAGGCCGGTCATGATCGCAAGGATAACGACGAATTGAGTAATATCGCCAACCATGCTGGTACCCATCATATTTTTTCAAGGCTGATAATGAAACCGGCAACGAATGCGAAAAACACAAGCGTCACGGCCACGAAAACTAAGTCACCCATATACGTCACCCAGGAGTAGTTGATAGGTTTTCAGGGTCCGCCATTCAGAATTTTTCTGCCTTTACCAGCGCAAAAAACAGATAGGCAAACAGACCGATTGAAATGACACCTGCCAATATATTGATGAAATTTGCGCCCATGTTAAGCTCCTAATCAAGGCACGGCATGCATGCATGCCTTATCGGATGCTATGGATTTCAGGCTTCATACTCTGTCGCTTTTGCGGTTCGATTACTGCTTTTAAAAACGGTAATCGCAAGCACAGCCAACCATTCCAAGCACGAACCGGGAGAGTAGGGATTTTGATATAGAACCGGGAAATTGATTTCAGGCAAACCTGTAAAAATCGCATATGGAATGCCCGGAACCTGCGCTGATACCGAGGCCCGGGTGAATGGCACCATAATCAGGTCTGATCCGTTTTCCGCGGTCGAAGCCAATTGCTGTTGGCGGCCCGGCAATACCGCTGCAGTGGCGGTCTCGGCCAGGACCGGTCCGTCGCCATGAGGCCCGGGGCAGGTCAGCCGCCCGCTTCGCGCCGCAGCAGTTCGCGCTTGCGCTCGACGCCCCAGCGATAGCCGGAGATATCGCCGTCGCGGCGCACCACGCGGTGACAGGGGATGGCCACCGCCAGGCAGTTGGCACCGCAGGCCTGAGCCACGGCGCGAACCGCCTTCGGCGCGCCGATGCGCGCGGCGATGTCGCCATAGCTGACCGTCGTGCCCGGCGGGATGTCGCGCAGCGCCAGCCACACCCGTTCCTGGAAGGCGGTGCCGCGCACGTCCAGCGGCAGATTCAGGCCCAGCGCCGGCGCCTCGACAAAACCGACCACCTCGGCCACCAGCCGCTCGAAGCCGGCATCGCCGCCGATCAGCGTGGCGCGGGGAAACCGGTCCTGCAATTCGCGCAGCAGCCGGTCCGGGTCATCGCCGAGCAGGATTGCGCACAACCCGCGCTGGCTTTGCGCCACCAGAATCGCCCCCAGCGAGCACTGACCGACGGCAAAGCGGATTTCGGCGTGCCGGCCACCGTCGCGGTAGTCGCGGGGCCGCATGCCGAGCAGGCCTGCCGAGGAGTCATAGAAACGGCTGCTGGCGTTGAAGCCGGCTTCATGGGCGGCGGCCGTGACCGAGGCCGCCCCGCCCAGTTCCGCCCGCAGCCGACGGGCGCGGAACGCATTCGCATAGGCCTTGGGTGTCAGCCCGGTTTCGGCCTTGAACAGCCGGTGGAAGTGGAACGGACTGATGCCCAGCCGGGCGGCAATGTCGGCCAGCACCGGCGGTGTCTCCGCCGCTTCAATCAGCCGGCAGGCCCCGGCCACCAGCGTGGCGCGGCGGGCGGCGGCCGCGCTCTGGTCGGCGGAAAGGCGGCGGCTCGGACGGTAGCCGGCCGCCTCGGCATCCTGTGCGGTGGCAAAGAACACGACATGCTCGCGCTTCGGCAGCCGCGCCGAGGCACTGGGCCGGCAGTAAACCCCGGTGGTGGTGACGGCATAGACGAACTGGCCATCGGCACGGGCATCACGGGCCTGCACCGCCGCCCAGCGGGCATCATCGCCGTCGATGCGCGGAAGATCGGTAAGTGGGTCAAGGGTCATGACAGGTCCGGCGGCACGGGGGACAGTGTCCACTGTAGCGGCGAATCCGGTCGCAAGCGCCCCGTTTCTTGCGACCGAATCCGGTGCCAGCACCGGCCGCGGACAGTTTGCCGCAGGGGAAAACCTGATTGGCAGCGGGGACCATGCCAATGTGCTTGATGCAGATCAAAGTGCTCCACAAATTTTATCGTCATCAAAAGAATTGAATGTCATAAGAAGCGTCCTTCACATGATCCATTGGCTGACAATCCACCATGCGACGCATCCGCCAAAGCGATTTGGTCCTGAACGAGCCTCTGCCTTGGCCGTTGTATGACGAGAATGGCAACCTGTTGCTGCGCGAGGGCTATGTGCTGAGCATCCCGCGCCATATCGACTCGTTGCTGGCGCGCGGTGCCTATGCGCCCGATCCGCCAGCCGACAACCCCGGGCAGCCGGTTCCCACCCTTCCCGATTACGTCGTGCCGCCCCCGGCTGCAGACCCGGTCTTCGCCCGGGCCGACACCCTGGCGCTGACACTGAAGCGCCTGCATGCCCACCTGCTGGCCGCCTCGCTGCAGGCCGAGCTGCGGCAGGTCGTCCTTGCCCTGGCGCGCGGCATCATCGACGCCTGCAGCGAAGACGCCGACGCCCTGCTGGCCGCCCTGCACCTGGATCGCCAGCACCCGTATCTGGTAATCCAGCAGCTGCTTGGCGCCACGCTGGTCGAAGTGGCCGCGCGCGAAATGGCACTGGATGAATCGACCCGCCTGTCGCTGGCCTGTGCAGCACTGACGCGCGATCTGGCCCTGCTGCCGGTCCAGACGCAGCTCGACCAGCAGGCCGGGGCGCTGACGCCGGAGCAGGCCGCGCTGGTACGCAGCCACCCCGAACGCTCGGCCGCCCTGCTGGCCACGATGGGCGTGACCGATCCGCTGTGGCTCGAACTGGTCCGCCAGCACCACGAGCGGACCGACGGTTCCGGTTATCCGCGCGCCCTGAGCGGCGACGCCATCCTGCCCGGCGCCCGCCTGCTGGCCATTGCCGACTCCTATGCGGCCATGGTGACGCCGCGGCCGAACCGGGTCGGACAGTTCCCGCGCGATGCACTGAAATCCCTGTTCCTCGAGCGCGCCCGACTGTATGACGATCCGCTGGTACAGCTGTCGATCAAGACCCTGACCATGCACCCGCCCGGCACGCTGGCACGGCTGGCGAACGGCGAATTCGCCGTGGTGCGTTCGCGGCAGAAGCAGAATGAACCGATGGACCTGTGGAGTCTGTACGACAGCAGCGGCATGCCGATCCTGCGCCCGCAACGTCGCGATTCGACCGACCCCGCCCATGGCATTACTGGCTCGCTGCGCGTCGAGGAATGCCGTTCCGCCGCGCTGGTGCTCAAGCGCCTGTGGATGAAATCATAAGAAAGCCCAAGTCATGAAGCAGAACCTGCCCGTTACCTCCCGGCAAACCGACATCCCTCCCGGCGTAACCCTGGTTTCCAAGACCGACCTCAAGGGCGCCATCACCTATGCCAACGACGCGTTCGTCGAGGTCAGCGGTTATCCGCTCGACGAGCTGCTGCACCAGAACCACAACATCGTCCGCCACCCGGACATGCCGCCGGCCGCTTTCGAGGACATGTGGAGCACGCTGAAACGCGGTCAACCATGGCGCGGCATCGTCAAGAACCGCTGCAAGGACGGCGGCTACTACTGGGTCGACGCCTGCGTCGTGCCGGTCAAGCGCCACGACCAGGTCATCGGTTACATGTCGGTGCGCAAGCATGCCACGCCCGCCGCCATCGAAGCCGCGGAAGCACTGTACCGCGACATGGCGGCCGGCACCGTCCGGCGGCGCCCGCGTCCGCCGGCCTGGCTCGGCATCCGCAATGGCATGCGCGCCGGCAGCCTGTTCGTGGCCTTCCTGATGCTGGCCGGCGGTGCGCTGGGTATCGGTGGGCTCAAACTGGCTGACGATGCATTCTCCCGGCTGTACCACGCGCAGCTGGAACCGGTGGCCACCATCGGCAAGATCGAAACCCGGCTCAGCGAAAGCCGCGCCACCATGCTCGAAATCCGCCTGGCCCGGCAGGAAGGCAGTCAGGCCGGCCAGGACAGCCAGCTCACGGCGCTGGACAGCCAGGTGGCGAAGCTGCGCGCCAACCGCGACGAAATCAACTCGCTGCTCGGCCAGCTGACCGGCGCGGCCGATCAGGTCACCCGGCAGATGTACCTGCTGACCGAAGCGCTGAACCGTTACACCAGTGACGGGCTGCTGCCGGTGGAACAGGCCGCGGCACGTGACGACCCGCAGCGGGTCGACCAGCTGGTCAGCCAGCGCGTGCTGCCGCTGGAGCAGGCGGCCACCACGGCGGCCGTGGACCTGCGCAATTCGCTGATCACCGCGGCCCGGCAGGAATACGAGGACACGCTGGCGCGCAACAACCGCATCCGCAATTTTGCCATCGGCGGCATCCTGTTCGGGCTGGCGGTGGTCGCGCTGGTCGGCCATATGTTCATCCGCGGCATCGTCGACCCGCTCAATGCGTCCATCCGCCGGCTGAACCGCATTGCCCAGGGCGACCTGCAGGGCGAGATCGACCTGTCCGGCACCGGGGAGAGCGGCCAGTTGAACCATGCCGCGGCCGTGATGCAGCTGCACCTGAAGGTGATGATCGACGAGATTGCCCTGGCCGCCCGGCGCATCCACCAGCACTGCGCCACATTGAACATTGCGCTGTACGAGGTCACCGAGCACTCGGAAGAGCAGCATGACCGCGTCTATTCGGCAGTCCGCTCGCTGGACGACGCGGTGGCGGAGACCAGCGACCTCAGCGAACGGGCCGAGCGACTGCTGAATCTGGCCGGCGAATTCGACGCCAGTGGCATCGGTCAGACGCTGGTGGGCGAAACCCGCGAGCTGGCCACGGCAACCCGCCTGGCGGCCTTTGGCGCCGACGAGGTGGCCGGCGCCATGCGCCAGGTGGCCGAACTGATCGTCGAGAACCGGGGCGAGGCGCAGCGTGCCTGGCTGGCCTCGGAGGAGCTCAAGCGCACCGCCGGCGAACTCAAGAACCTTGTGGACTATTTTGAGCCGGAAAAAGTGGCGAACACCTAGCCAGCCAGACCCCGCCGCCGGATTTTCCGGCGAGATTCGGAAACAGAAAAAGCCACTGTTAATACAGTGGCTTTTTTTAATTAAACCGGGCAAATCAATGACGTTGATAATCGTGCGGATTCGCCTTGATCACTTTTTCCGCATAATCATTGGCAGCCTGAATCTGTTCTGCCGATTTGGCCGGCGCTGCCTGGGTAGCCTGTTCCTTCTCCATGCGCATGCGTTGCAGATTATTCATGCCTTCACCGCCAGCAAAAGCAGCGCCGGCCAGCAGACTCATGGAAACCAGCGGAAGAATGATTTTTTTCATGATGATGCCTCAATATTGAATTCTGTATGTCGATGTGATTGCTCTCACAATCCATTTGAACTGCGCGGCTTGTTTTACTGCGGTGTTCAGTCCATGGCTGAATAATAGTTATCAGCAACCGAAACAGATAGCGCAAATGATCGAACACATTGTTCAAAAATTCTGAACTACTATTGCATTTATTTAATCCCGCCTTAATCCGCTCACAGCCAGCCATGAAAAACGCCGCAGCCAGAATGGCCTGCGGCGTCAGACTGCCCGTCCACAGCGAACGGAGGAGCGAAGCGAGGTTTCCCCGCGACGGCGGGGACGGGAGAGGCAGGATTCAAACAGGCAGACTGCCGTGTCCACGGCAGACGCCTGTCAGTCAGGCGTGCACCGACGCCACGGAGACCGTCGGTGCCCATCTACGGAGCAGTCTTCAGACGTGCAGCAGCGCCATCTTCAGCGGTGCCTGACCGTCGTAGCTCGGGAAATCGGCCTCCGGCACGATCCACTCGACATCATGGACCGGACGGCCGGCCTTGGCCGCGCTGCGCGTCAGTTGCGCCAGCCAGGTGTCGCGATCGACCTGGGCCACATTGTTGCAGCAGATCAGCGTGCCGCCCGGGGCGGTGGTCAGCAGTGCCGGCTTGAACAGCGCCGCATAGTCATTGACCAGGTCGACCACGCCGAACGGGCTCTTTGCATAGCGCGGCGGATCAAGAAACACCAGATCGAACTGGCGCGGTTCCAGCGTCGGGAACGGCGGCATGCGCTTGCCGCGCACCCGTTCCGGCTGGCCGATGCCGGACAGCTGGCGCACGGCGGCGAACACGTCGCTCTGCACGAAACGCGGACGGTGCGGCAGGTCATTCAGCTTGGCGTTGGCGCGGCCGATCGCCAGGCTGGATTCGGCAAAATCGACGTTCATGACAAATGCCGCCCCGGCCCTGGCGGCGGCAATGCCGACACCGCAGGTATAGGCAAACAGGTTCAGCACCGATTTGCCTTCGGCCAGCTCCATCACCCGGCGCCGGCCGGCACGCAGGTCGAGGAACAGCCACGGGTCCTGACCGGCATGCCGCGCCTGGATCTGGTAGCTGATGCCGAGTTCACGCGCGAGGCGCGGCTGCTCCGCCACCGCCTGCGCTTCCGGGTCCAGCCGGTTGCCGACGCGCGAATTGGCGCCGCTGCGATCGTTGTAGACCGCTGTCAGGCCGGGCTGGGCGGTCTGGTAGAACTCGAGAATGGCCTGATGCTCGTCGGCTTCCAGCGGATGGTGGAAGGTTTGCAGCAACAGCAGGTCGCCATAGCGGTCGACCGACAGACCGGGACGGCCCTCGGCACTGCCATGGAACAGACGATAGGCATTGGTATCCTGCGCGTGCAGCTGCGCGATCAGGTCGGATCGCTGATCCGCTGCACGCTGCAGCAGTTCGGTAATGGGAGCGGACATGAAAACTTTCTGGAATAGGGAGCCGGACGCCGGGCAAGCCGCGGACCGGCCCTGGAATAGCGACATGGGCGCATGATACAGGTCGTTGACTGACGACTCTATGAGGAACGGACCGACGCCACCGTCACCGCCAGTGCCCATCCCGCGTGGCTGTCGTCACCCCTGCCACAGCGGCGACGCACTCATCGCGTCGATCTGGTCGCGCAGCTCATGGATGCGCTCTTCCCAGTAGCGCGGCGACGCAAACCACGGGAAGGCGGCCGGGAAGGCCGGATCGTGCCAGCGCTGCGCCAGCCAGGCGCTGTAGTGGATCAGGCGCAAGGTACGCAGCGGTTCGATCAGGTGCAGTTCGCGGCTGTCGAAATCACAGAAATCCTCGTAACCGACCAGCAGGTCGGTCAGTTGCCGCCGCTGCTCGTCACGTTCGCCGGACAGCAGCATCCACAGGTCCTGTACCGCCGGGCCCATGCGGCTGTCGTCGAAGTCGACGAAGTGCGGGCCGGCATCGGTCCACAGCACGTTGCTGGCGTGGCAGTCGCCATGCAGCCGCAGCCGGCCCACATCGCCGGCGCGGTCGAAGCCCCGGCGCACGCCGTCCAGCGCCTGCGCCGCCACCGTGAGATAGGCATCGTGCAGATCGCCCGAGATGACCTGGTGTTCCTTCAGCCAGGCCAGCGGCGTCTCGCCAAAGCTGACGATATCGATGGTCGGCCGCTGCCCGAAATCGCGCACCGCGCCCTGGGCGTGGATGCGACCGAGAAACCGCCCCAGCCAGGACAGGACTTCCGGCCGGTCCAGCTCCGGCGCCCGCCCGCCCCGGCGGGGGAATACCGAGAAGCGGTAGCCGTCATGCTGGTGCAGCGTGGCACCGCCGATCTGCAGCGCCGGCACCACCGGGATCTCGCGTTCGGCCAGTTCGGCAACGAAGGCGTGCTCCTCCAGAATCTGCGCATCGCTCCAGCGTCCGGGACGGTAGAACTTGGCGATCAGCGGTGCGCCGTCGTCGATACCGACCTGGTAGACGCGGTTTTCAAAGCTGTTAAGCGCCAGCAGGCTGCCGTCGACCTGCAGACCGACGCTTTCCAGCGCGGTCAGCAGGCAATCGGGCGTCAGCCCGGCGAAAGGAGGCACGAGGTCTGGGTTCATCGCTGCATGATACGCGCGGCGACCCGTCCCGCGTCATGCCTTGTTGCCGCTCCGGTCGCGCAGGCGGTGGGCATGCCACTGTTCAACTAGTGAATAGGCAGCCGGGATCACCGACAGGGTCAGCAGCGTCGAGCTGATCATGCCGCCGATCACCGCCACCGCCAGCGGCCCGTTGGTCTCGGCGCCAGCGCCAAAGCCGAGCGCGGCCGGCAGCATGGCCAGAATCACGGTCAGCGAGGTCATCAGCACCGGCCGCAGGCGCATCGGGCAGCTTTTCAGCAGGGCCTCGTCCACCGCCAGCCCGGCCGCACGCTGCTGATTGGTCACGTCGATCAGCAAAATGGCGTTCTTCGCCACCAGCCCGATCAGCAGGATCAGACCGATCACCGAGTACACGTTCAGCGTATGCCCGGTAATCCACAGCAACAGCAGCCCGCCCACCACGGCCAGCGGTTCGGCCAGCATCACCAGCGCCGGCTGCAGGAAGGAGTTGAACTGGCTGGCCAGGATCATGTACAGCAGCAGGCTGGCAAAGCCGAAGGTAAACGCCAGCTGACCGGCAGTGCGCGACAGCTCGCGCGCCTCGCCGAGATACTCGACCCGGTAACCGGGCGGCAGTGCCCTGGCAGCGGCATCGACCAGCTTGACCGCATCGGCCAGCGCCACGGTCGGCGAGCCCTTCAACTGGACCGCATATTGCAGATCCTGGCGCTGGATCTGGGTCGGGCCCAGCGTATGGCGGATGCGCGCGACGCTGTCCAGCCGCACCAGCTTGCCGTCCTGCCCGCGCAGGAACACCGCGCCGAGGGTATCGGGCCGGTCCAGCGATGATTCCAGCGCCCGCACCTGGATATCGTAGCGCTCGCCACTGTCGGAGAAGCGTGCCGGCGTGGTGCCGGCCGTCAGCAGATTGACCGCATCGCTGATCGACTGGGTCGACAGGCCCAGCCGGGCAGCAGCGGCGCGGTCGATATCCAGCTTCAGCTGCGGCTGGTCGAGGTCGACGTCGCTGTCCAGCCGGCCAATGCGGCTGTCGGCACCCAGCCGGGTGGCCAGGGCATCGGCGGACTGGCTGACAACATCCAGCGCCGGCCCCACCACGGAAAACTGCAGCTTGCCGCCCCGGCTTTCACCGATGCGCGGAAACGGGAAGACCGACGGCCGCACGCCGGGCACCTGGGTAAACGCCTTGCGCATCGCCGCCATCAGCTCGCTTTGCGAGCGCTGGCGTTCGGCCTTGGGTTTCAGGCGCACGACGAAGGTGGTCTGGTTGACCTGCCCGCCGCCGAAGCCGCCGATGATGGACAGAAAACTGCCGATTTCGGGCTGGGCGCGGATGATCTTCTCCAGCTCGGCCGTCTTGCGGTCGGTGTAGTCGATTGACGCCCCGATCGGCGTCTTCATGCTGACCAGGAAGCGGCCTTCGTCCTCTTCCGGCAGGAATTCGGTCTTCATTACCATGAAAATCAGCGCGCTGGCGGCCACGCTGGCGCCAGCCACCGCCAGCACCAGCCCGCGATGGGACAGCGTCCAGCGCAGCATGCCGCGGTAGCCGTCCTCGAGGCGCTGGAACGCCGCTTCCAGCCGGCGGTACAGCGGGCCATGATGCGGCATGGTCTTCAGCATCCGGCTGGCCAGCATCGGCGTCAGCGTCACCGACACGAACAGCGACACCATCACCCCGGCGACGACCACGACGGCAAAGGAATTGAACAGCCGGCCGATCAGCCCGGACAGGAACACCACCGGCGCGAAGATCGCCACCAGGCTGAAGGTGGCGGCAATCACCGCGAACACCACCTGCTGACTGCCTTCCGCCGCGGCACGGAAACTGTCAGTCTCGCCTTCCTCGCGCAGCCGCCAGATGTTCTCGATCACCACAATGGCGTCGTCGACCACCACGCCGATCAGCAGCAGCAGGCCGAGCAGGGTAATGGTGTTGAAGGTGTAGCCAAGGAAATACATCAGCGCGACCGCGCCCAGCAGCGACACCGGAATCGCCAGCGCGACAATCAGGGTCGAACGCAGATTGCGCAGAAACAGCCATACCACCAGCGCGGCCAGCAGGGTGCCCTCGAACAAGTGGTCTTCCAGCGCATTGACCATTTCAACCACGAAGCTGGAATCGTTCGACGCCACGGTCAGCTTCACCCCCGGCGGCAGCGCCGGCACGATTTCCTTTTTGACCTTGTCCAGCACGCCATCGGCCACCGCCACCATATTGCTGTTGGTCACGCGGATGATGCCGATATTCACCCCCGGCTGGCCGTTGAAGCGGGTGATGCTGCGCACGTCCCCCTCGCCATCGGCCACCACGGCGACATCGGCCAGCCGGATGGCGGCAGCGCCGCGGTAGCCGACCACCAGTTCGCGCAATTCGTCGATGGTGGTGTATTCGAGGTTCAGGTTGACCTGGTATTCGCGGTCGCCTTCCTTCAGCGTGCCGCCCGGCGCCTGGCGGTGCTCACGCGAAACGGCCGCGTCCACATCCATCGGCGACAGGCCGAAGCCGGCCAGCTTGACCGGATCGAGGTCGACGCGGATCACCCGCTCGCCCCGTCCGCGGATGATGACCTCGCCGACGCCGTCGATGGTCTCCAGCCGCTTCTTGATGACCGTGTCCGCATACGCGTACAGCTGCTTGGCGGTACGGTCGCCGGTCAGGCCAAGCCAGATGATCGGGCTGGCATTGGCATCGGTCTTCGACACCACCGGCGCGTCAGCCGCATCGGGCAGCTGGCGCTGTGCCTGGCTGACCTTGACCTGGACCTCGTTGAAGGCCACGTCGACGTTCTTGTCCAGATTGAAAGTGATCTTCACCGACGAGCGACCGGCCTGCGAGGTCGACTCGATCAGGTCAACGCCGGGCACGCTGTTGACCGCGCTTTCGATCGCCTGGGTGACCGACTGGTCGATCACTTCCGGCGTGGCGCCGTCGAGCCGGGTCGAGACCGAGATTACCGGCTGGTCGATATTCGGATAACGGTCGATGCCGATGCGCTCGAAGGCGACCACGCCGAACAGGATCAGCACGGCCGACATCATGAACGCCAGCACGTGGCGGCGTATGGACAGTTCGGCAATCTTCATCGTGGGCTCCGCCGTGCGCCGCTCATCTGGCAGCCTCCGGCCGTGCCGACTTGTCGCGGATCGCCGCGCCGTTGGTCAGGAAACCGGCGCCATCGGCGACGACACGGTCGCCGGCCTTCAGCCCGTCGAGAATTTCGATGCGACCGTCCTGTTCGATACCGGTTTTGACCGGATGGGCAGAGACCTTGCTGCCGGCCGCCACATAGACCACGCGACCGGCCGGCCGGTCGACCACCGAAATCTGCGGCACCGACAGGGCGTCGCGGCGGGCCAGCACCAGATCTGCCGGCAATGCCTGGCCGGCGGTCAGGCCACTGCCGGCCGGCAGGGCGGCCAGCGCGATGATTGCGCCGCTGTTGCTGTCGACTGCCGGGCGCACATCGCTGACCTGCACGTCCAGCGGACCGGCATTGTCGCGATACACCCGCACCGTCAGTCCCGGCCGGATGGCCTGCGGATCGCGCCCGGTCAGTCCCAGCCGCAGCCGCAGACCGCCCTGTTCGCCGCTGAGCACAAACAGCGGCTTGCCGGCCGTGGCGTAGTCGCCAACGCCGACCAGACGGGCATCGATGCGACCGGCGATCGGCGCCAGCACCGTGGTCCGCGCGGCATCGCGACGCGCCTGGGCAGCCTGGGCGCTGGCTGCCGCATGCTGCGCCCGCGCCGCATGCGCCTTGGCGGCCAGGTCGTCCACCGCCGACGCGGAAATGAAGCCCTGTCCGGCCAGTTCGCGGCCGCGACGCCATTCGCTCTCCGCCTGCCCGGCCAGCGCGGCCAGCCGGGCGACATCGGCTTCGGCCGCCAGCCGCTTGCTGGCAGCATCGGCCGAATCCAGCCGCGCCAGCGGCTGACCGGCATGTACCGACTGACCGACGTCGGCCAGCACGGCAATCACCCGGCCGTCGACCTCGGCCACCACGTCGGGCGCATTGATCGCCTCGACCACGGCCAGCGCACGGGCGCGCTGCTCGATCGGCGTGATACGGGCGGTTTCCAGCGAAACCGACACCGGTGGCGGCCCCTTCGGACCGTCATCCCTGGCACCACCGGAGCAGGCGGCAATCAGGAGTGTCAACAGGACAGGCAGCAAACGGGGCATGGGCAGGATATCGAGCCGGTGAAAATCAGGGGTCGACCACGCACCTGACGGGCAGGCGCATGGCTTCGGAAAAATCCGGCAAGCATACGCTGTGAAGCTGAATATCGTCTTGCCACTCATGCCGGAACCGGCCACAAAGTCAGCCGTCGGTAGCACACCGGTAGGGTTTGTCGGCAACCTCGTTTAATATCCCCTGTCATTGACCGATCAATTGACCGACGACATCACTGCCGCCGCAACGACCCTGCCTCCTATGAATGCCGCCGAGCTAGCCGAACGCCTGTCCCGCCCCGCCCCCCGCTTCCTGATCGCGCTCGACGTGCCGCCTGAATCGCGCGCGCAGCTGGCGGCCGATCAGCAGCACCAGTTCGAACGCGGCCTGCTGCTGTGGGGACGAACCGGCCACCAGCAGGCAATGGATCTGATGCGCGAAACACTGGCCGTGCTCGGCAGCCTGCAGCGCGATCCGGTCGCCAGACAATTCTGCTGGCTGGCCGAAGGCGCGCTGGAATCGTGCAAGGACCGGTCGCCGGCCACGCGCGAAATTCTCAATGCCCTGTCGCAACAGGTGCGCAGCCTGGCGACGCAGACTTTTACCCTGCCCGAGGCGCTGGCCCTGTCGCTATGGCAGCGCATCAGCGTAACCGGCGGAGGCGAAACGGCCGCGGCCCTGCGCCGCCACCTGAATGCACCGGCGCCGGCCGCACCGGCCATCCCGACGCTGAACCCGGTCGATGCCATCCCGACTGTCGACGACGCGATACCGCCACCATCCGGGGGGCCGGCCATCCCGACGCTGGACCCGGTCGATACCATCCCGACTGTCGACGACGCGATACCGCCACCATCCGGGGTGTCGGCCATCCCGACGCTGGACCCGGTCGATGCCATCCCGACCATCGACGATATCGCTCCTCCACAGCCCGATGCCGATATCCCCGACCTGTCCCTGGACTGGGCCGTTCCGGATGCAGGGACAGACGCGCCGGTTCATGAGCGGCTCGAGTCGGTGCGCTGGGTTGCACCGTCCAGCAGCTATGCGCTGCCGACCCGGATGGAAGTTCCCCCGCTATTGCCGATCAACGAGCCGGCAGCGGCCATCCCCGAACTGTCCATTGGCGACGCACTGCCAGCCACCGATGCCGCGCCGACCGCCGATATCCCCGAGCTGTCCATCGGCGATGCACTCCCGGCCACCAACGCTGCGCCGGCAGCCGATATTCCCGAACTGTCCATCGGCGATGCACTCCCGACCGCCAGCGCCTCACCGGCAGCCGATATTCCCGAACTGTCCATCGGCGATGCACTCCCGACCGCCAGCGCCTCACCGGCAGCCGACATTCCCGAGCTGTCCATCGGCGATGCACTCCCGACCGCCAGCGCCGCACCGGCAGCCGACATTCCCGAGCTGTCCATCGGCGATGCACTCCCGACCGCCAGCGCCGCGCCAGCAGCCGACATTCCCGAACTGTCCGTCGGCGATGCACTCCCGGCCGCCGACACCGCGCCGGAAACCGGTATCCCGGAACTGACGATCGGTGACGCACTCCCGCCCACCGATGACGCGCCGACAGCAGCCATCCCCGAACTGTCCATCGGCGATGCACTGCCAGCCACCGATATCCCCGAACTGTCGATCGGCGATGAATGCCCGGCCGCCGACGCCGCGCCGGAAACCGGTATCCCCGAGTCGCCGCGACCTGTACCCGCCCCGCTGCCGGAGCTGCCGCTGATCGCCAGCGCCCCGTTTGCCGCACCGCGCCAGGCGCTGTCGATCGAGCCTCACCCGCAGGCCGCCGTCTTCGCCGCACTGGCCGCCGCCTTGCAGTCGAACTGGCAGCGGATCGCCAATGGCAGCACCTCGCACTTCAATCTGTTCCGCGACGCGCTGGTCACCCTGAATGACGGATTGCCGTCCCTCGGCACCCCGGCGCTGGCCAGGCTGGCCAGCGCGCTGCTGACGCATGCCGATGAGCTGCCGGTCTGCGGCCCCGCGGCCGATGAGGGCGAGCGGGTTGCCGAAGCGCTCGACAGCCTGACCGACTGTCTGAAGCGCTGGCCGAAACTGGGGGAGGACGATATCGAGGCGCTGGAAGCGCATCAGCGCGCGCTGACCGAGATGCCACAGGCCGGGACCCCGTTGCCGGAAGGCGAGCTGCAGCAGCTGGCTGCCGACATGCAATCGCTGTCGGCCACGCCGGCCGACCCGGTTCCGGCGCCACCTCCCGCTCCAGCCTCGATTTCGCTTGCCGAGGTGCCACACCTGTATGCAGCGCCCACCGATGCCGACGTACCGAGCAACGCGGCCATCGAGCGCGCCGCGCTGGGCGTCGCCGCTCAGGCGCACCTGACTGAACTGATCCATGGCCGCTCGCGCGCCTCTGCCGGCGGCGGCATCGACAACGACATGGTCCAGGCCGCCCAGGCACTGGCCGCCGAGGCCGAAGCGGCCGGCGAAACCGCACTGGGCTCGCTGGCTGCCGCCTTCGCCGCCGCCCTCGATGCCAGCCGCTTCCACCCGGAACCGGTACTGGAAATCGGCGCCGACATCATTGCCGTGCTGGTCGACATGATTGGCAGCGTGCAGCGTGGCGAACCGGTCGAAGGCGCCGAGGATCTGGTCGAGGTACTGGTCGAACTGACGCCGAAGGCGCCCCCGTCACTGTCGCTGCCAGAGGAACCGGCGGCGGGAGCAGAACAGGAACAGGAGCCGGTTCCCGCACCGGCCGCTTCGCCGGCGCCGGCCTTCGAGTTGCCGGACCTGAGCTTCGACGAGGAAGTGATGCCGCCATCCGCCATGGAACCGGAACCCGAGCCGGACACGCCGTGGCCGGACGAAATGCCCGACCTTGGTGACGACCTGACGCCACGCTGAGCCCAGATAAGACGAAGTGGAGAGCGCCGCGCCGGCGCTCTCCCTCGCAGTGATCAGCTCAAGCCGTCCAGCAACGCCTCGACATCGGCCGCGCTGTGTGCGGCGGATAGCGACACCCGCAAGCGTGCGCTGCCCACCGGCACCGTCGGCGGGCGGATCGCCGGCACCCAGATGCCGCGTTCCCGCAGCCGTGCGGCCGCAGCCAGTGCCGCGGCGTCGTCGCCGCACGGAAATGGCTGGATCGCGGTGCGGGACGGCAGCAGCGCCAGGCCGCGGGCAGCGGCACCCTCTCGCAGCTGCACGATGCGCGCCTCAAGGTCGGCACGGCGTTCATCGGCCTGACCGACCACATCGAGCATCACCGTCAGCGCGTGGGCCAGCGATGGCGGACAGGCCGTGGTGAAAATTGCCGTGCGCGCACTGTTGACCAGCCAGTCGATCACCGTGGCCGTGCCCGCCACGGCCGCCCCGGCCAGACCGGCCGCCTTGCCGAAGGTGGCCAGTTGCACCAGATTCGGACTGTCCAGCCCCGCGGCAGCCAGGCTGCCGCGACCGCCGTCACCGAGTATGCCGAAGCCGTGTGCATCATCGACATACAGCCACGCATCGTAGCGCTCGGCCAGCGCAAGCAGGTCGGCCAGCGGCGCCAGATCGCCATCCATGCTGTAGACGGCATCGACGGCGATCAGCCGCGCGCCGCCGGGATGGGCCGCCAGCCGGCTTTCCAGCCCGTCGAGGTCATTGTGGCGAAAACGCACGTGTTCGGCGCCGGACAGACGGCAGCCGTCGATCAGTGACGCATGGGCGAGCCGGTCGGAAAACACCGTGTCGCCGCGCCCGACCAGCGCACCGACCACACCGGTATTGGCCTGATAGCCGCTTGAGAACAGCAGGGCAGCCTCGCGGCCGACAAAATCGGCAAAGTGCCGCTCGAACCGGTCATGCGCCGCCAGGTGTCCGGTCAGCAGATGGGATGATCCGCTGCCGGCGCCAAAGCGGCGCGCCCCGTCGGCCAGTGCGTCGATCAATCGCGCGTCACTGGCCAGGCCCAGATAGTCGTTGCTGGCGAACGTCAGGTACGTTCGGCCATCCACCACGATATGCGGCCCCTGCGGGCTGTCGACCCGGGGACGCCGGCGACGGCGGTAACGCGCGTCGAGGTCGGCCAGGCGGTCGGCCAGTTCGGCAGGACGCGGCACGTCAGCAGCCAGCTTCCGGCTGCTGGTACGGGTACAGGTCCAGCTTGGCCATCAGTTCGGCGTCGTGGTCGGCTTCCGGGTTGCCGGTGGTCAGCAGCTTGTCACCATAGAAGATGGAATTGGCCCCGGCCATGAAGCACATGGCCTGCATCGCTTCCGGCATCTGCTGGCGGCCAGCCGACAGGCGCACGAAGCTGGTCGGCATGGTGATGCGCGCCACGGCGATGGTGCGCACGAATTCGGTCCAGTCCAGTTCTTCGGCATCGGCCAGCGGCGTACCCTCGACCTTGACCAGCTGGTTGATCGGCACCGACTCCGGCTGCGGATCGAGGTTGGCCAGACTGGCGATCAGGCCGGCGCGTTCCTTGCGCGTTTCGTTCAGGCCGACGATGCCGCCGCAGCAGACCTTGAGCCCCGCTCCCCGCACCTTGCCCAGCGTATCCATGCGGTCGTCGAAGCCGCGGGTATGAATGATGTCTTCGTAGTGTTCGGGCGAGGTATCAAGGTTGTGGTTGTAGTAGTCGAGGCCCGATTCCTTCAGCTGTTCGGCCATGCCCGGCTTCAGCAGACCGAAGGTGCCACAGGTTTCCATGCCGAGCGATTTGACCGCGCTGATGATTTCGCTGACCTTGTCCACATCCTTCTGTTTCGGGCCGCGCCAGGCCGCCCCCATGCAGAAACGGCTGGCGCCGCGCGCCTTGGCCAGCCGGGCCTTTTCCAGCACTTCTTCGACATCCAGCAGCTTCTGGCTCTGCACACCGGTATCGAAACGGGCCGACTGCGGACAGTAGCCGCAGTCTTCCGGGCAGCCGCCGGTCTTGATCGACAGCAGGGTCGACAGCTGGATCGCGCGCGGATCGAACAGGCGACGGTGCACTTCTGCGGCGCGATGGACCAGGTCGAGGAATGGCGTTTCGAACAGGGCCTCGACCTTGCACACACTCCAGTATTCAAGTTGGGGATGCGGCGTGGCGGGCTGCTGGAATTCCAGCGGACGGGACGGTGTGTTCATGGCGGATACTTGCTCGTGTCGTTGTCTGACGGAATGGGGGTCATCGTCGATGAAGCACATCACGCTGTCAAACTGGCTGCGCCATTTTCTGAACAACTGTGTAAATTTTGAACAGATTTGCATCTTTTGTGCTGCCAGCGCCCGCAATCCGGTCTGCGCCCCCTGCCTGAACGCGCTGCTGCGGCCGCCGTCTCCGGCCTGCCCGCACTGCGCCGCCCCGTCGCCCGCGGCCTTGCCATGCCCGCGCTGCCTGCGCCATCCCCCGGCCTTTGCCCGGCTGACGGCCGGCTGGACGCTGGCGTTCCCGCTCGACGCCTTGCTGTACCGCTGCAAATACGGTCATGACCTTGCCAGCGTGGCCGCACTGGCCGAACTGGCGGTACAGGGCCTGTCCGGACGGGTCGCCCCGGTCGATGCGGTGATCCCCATGCCCCTGCACCCGGCCCGACAGGCGCAAAGAGGCTTCAACCAGAGCCAGGAAATGGTCCGTCCGCTTGCCCGCCGGCTGCAGATTCCCGTCATCGACCGGCAACTGTTGCGGATCAGAGACACTTCGGCCCAGGCCGGGCTGACACTGGCCGCGAGACGGCGGAATCCTCGCGGTGCCTTCGCCGTCAACGGCCGGCTGGACGGACTCGTCCTCGCCCTGTTCGACGACGTCGTCACCAGCGGTGCGACCCTGTCGGCGGCAACCCGCGCCTTGTTGCGCGCCGGTGCCGCCCGTGTCGACGGCTGGGTGCTGGCGCGCACGCCGGGCGCCAGCGAGGCCGCTGCGGAAACCGCCTACCACCAAATCGGCGCCAACGGTGAAAATCCATTGCCGACGACCCGGCCGTGACCCTCGCGCGCCCCGTTTTTGCCGTGCCGGCAGGGGGGCTGGCTTGACCAAGCCCTTGATGCGCTTGCACAATCTTTTCCACATGTTCGCCGTCGCCCTCTTTGAGCCGGAAATTCCACCGAATACCGGCAACGTCATCCGCCTCTGTGCCAACACCGGTTGCGAGCTGCATCTGGTCGAGCCACTGGGCTTTCCGCTGGACGATGCCCGCATGCGTCGCGCCGGGCTCGACTACCACGAGTACGCGACAATGACCGTTCACCGCGACTGGGACGCCTGCCGACAGGCGCTGTCCGGTCGCCGCATGTTTGCCATGACCACCAGGGCGAACCGTCGCCCCGATGCCGTTGCGCTCGAGGCCGATGACGTGTTCGTGTTTGGTCCGGAATCCCGCGGCTTGCCCGATCCGGTGCTGGCGGGATTTGCCGAAGACAGGTGCTTGCGACTGCCCATGCGGGCAGGGCAACGCAGCCTGAACCTATCAAACGCCGTCGCGGTGACGGTGTTCGAAGCCTGGCGGCAGCACGGATTTTCCGGCGCCGCCTGACACGTCCCCGCCCGACGCGGGCGGCGGGTCAATGACGGGTTGCAGTGCAGCATTTTGCCTGCCGTTCGTCCAGTAACGCTTGTGGCGGGCCGCTGGCCTCGCCTATCAAGCCATTCATGTCCTCGGGTTACAGAAAGAGCATTAGCGACATCCCGTTCCCATCAACCTTGCGCACCCCGCGCAACAGCATAAGGAAAGTGCCGATGAAGCCTTTACGATGGCTGTGGCTCGCGCTGCTGAGCACGCTGATATTTGCCGGCTGTTCTACATCGTCGGCACCGAACAACAAGACCGCTTCCGCCGGCAAGTACGCCGGCAAGAAGTTCATCCCCGCCAAGAAGGGCGGCGGTTACTACCTAGATGACGGTCCCGGCGACCTGGTCCCGGCCAACCTCGACAGCATCCCCGACGCCATTCCGGTGGATGAACCCAACCATCGCTGGGCCAACCGTCCGTACGCCGCCCTCGGCGTCAACTACACACCGGACACCAGCAACAAACCGTACCAGGCCAGCGGCACCGCCTCGTGGTACGGCAAGAAGTTCCACGGCAAGCGGACCTCGTCCGGTGAAGCCTACGACATGTTCGCCATGACCGGCGCGCATCCGACCCTGCCCATTCCCAGCTTTGTCCGCGTCACCAACAAGCGCAACGGCAAGACCGTTGTGGTGCGGATCAATGATCGTGGCCCGTTCCACAAGGGACGCCTGATCGACCTGTCGTATGCGGCCGCCTACAAGCTCGGCTACGTCGACACCGGCAGCGCCAGTGTCAGCGTCGAACGCGTATGGCCGGACGACCGGGTGAACAGCACGACCCGCCTGGCCGCCAACGACCTGCCGAAGCCGGCTGATGCCCGTCCGTTCGCCTCGGCGCTGATGCCGGTGTCGCGTCCGGCAACCATCGCCAACGACACCGTCGCCACCACGACCCGCAAGTCGATGGACTCGGCCGGTATCTGGCTGCAACTGGGTGCCTTCGGCAGCCAGGCCAATGCCGAAGCGCAGCGTACCCGGCTGCAGGCGATGATCAATGACGAGAACCAGGAAGGCGATCTGGAGATCGTGGACCGTGACGGCCTGTACCGGGTCCGCCTCGGCCCGTTCGTCAGCCCGGCCCGCGCCCGCGAAGTCGCACAGGCGCTGAAGGTCCAGACGGTGGTGATGCGCTGACCCCCCGGGTGCAGCAAGACAGGCATGACAGACATGGCCCCAGGCTCGAAAAGCCGGGGCCATGTTTCATGGTGATTCGAGAATAACGACACGTTCGGCCATGGCGAGGGTTTCCGGCCGGTGAGCCACCAGGATGCGGGTCATGTCGATGCCGCGCAAGGCGGTGTTGACCCGTCGTTCGTTTTCCACGTCCAGATGGCTGGTCGCCTCATCCAGCACCAGCAATCTGGGCTGCTTGTACAGGGCCCGAGCCAATAGCACGCGCTGCTTCTGTCCGCCGGACAGACCGGTTCCGATATCGCCGACCAGCGTGTGGTAATTCATCGGCATGGCCATGATGTCTTCATGGATCGCTGCCCGTTCGGCGCATTGCCGGATGCGCCCGGGGTCCGGCTGGGGGTCGAAAAAGCAGATATTGTCGCCAATCGAGCCGGCGAACAGCGAGTCATCCTGCATGACTGTCCCCAGCAGCTGACGGTAATTGTTCAGACCCAACCGTCCGAGCGGAATGCCTCCGACCAGAATCTCGCCTTCGGTGGGCTCAAGCAGACCCAGAATCAGCTTCAGCAAGGTGGTCTTGCCGCAGCCCGAGGCACCGGTAATGGCCAGGCATTGACCGGCGGGAATGTGCAGATTGATGTTTCTCAGCACATAAGGCTCAGTGTCGGCGTAGCGAAACCCCAGACGACGGATCTCCAGCGTCATCGGCAGCCGGGCCAGGTCGGTTTCCATCCCGTTCCGCTCCGGCTCCGGCTCAGTCAGCACGATATCCGCCACGCGTTCGCCATGAAGGCGCAGCAGGCGCAGTTCGAACAGCGTGTCGATCAGCGCAGCCATGCGCTGGCTGAACTGGTCCTTGTAGCTGAGGAAAGCGAACAGCATGCCGGCGGAAAAACGGTTGTCCATCACCGCCAGCGCGGCCAGCCAGACCACGACCACCCGCTCCGCACCGAACAGCAAGGTGCTGGCGGTCTGACACGAGACCGACAGCCGGGCGACGCGCAGGTCGGCATTGAATTGTTCGGCCAGGATATTCATCCAGCCAATGCGACGCACTTCCTGACGATGAAACAGCCGCAGGCTTTGCACGCCGCGAGCCGATTCAATGAAATGGGTATTTTGCCGGGCCGCATGGAGCACCTGTTCGGCGGTGGCATCCCTCAGCGCACGGAAGAGGACCAGGCGCAGCAACACATACAGCGCGACGGCGATCAGGCTCACCATGGCCAGACCGGCGCTGTACATCCCCATGATCCCCAGCGTGACGATGACCAGCAGACCGTCGAGCAGGGTTTCCACGAGCTGCGTCGTCAGGCTTTGCTGGATGTGCTGGATGGAGCTGAAACGCGAGACGATGTCGCCAAGATGACGCTTTTCGAACCACGGCAGCGGTAGACGCAGCAAGTGGGCAAACGCATTGCCCAGCCACTGGAAGTGGAGGCTGGTGGCCAGCACCGTGGTCACCCAGCTGCGGACCCCGCCAATGGCGGTCTGCAGCAGTACCAGCAACAGAAAGCCCGAGCCCAGCACGGTCAGCAGGTCGCGGTCCGACGAGACCAGCACCTCGTCAACCACCCATTGCAGATAGAACGGCAGCACCAGCGCGCACACCTGCAACGCCAGCCCCAGCAGCAGCATCTGCCCGAGCCCACATCCGAGTCCCTCTATCCGCCCCATCAGCGAGCGCAGGGTAAACGACCGTTTTGCTTCTACTTTCCGGAATGCCGACCCCGGCGCCAGCTCCAGCGCCACGCCGGTGAACTGCCGGGAAACTGCAGCCAGGGACAGCCGGCGTTCACCGACGGCCGGATCGTGGATCCGCGCCTGCCCGCGCCCCACCGCCTTCAGCACCACAAAATGGTTCATGTTCCAGTGCAGCACGCACGGCAGCTTCAGGTACGGCAGACCGGCCATCTCCAGCGTCAGGGGACGCGCCTGAAAACCCAGCCCTGCAGCCATAGCCAATAACCCTTTCAGCGTGACGCCCTTCAGGGATACCGGAAAACGGCGGCGCAGGCTGAGCAGGTCCAGCGTCATCCCCCAGAAGCCGGCCACCATGGCCAGGCAGGCCAGCCCGCACTCCGCGGCTTCGGTCTGCAGCACCACGGGAAGGCGCCGGCGCGGCCAGAAGGCGAGCCGAAGCGGCACGCGCATCACATCCGCCCATGAAAGCTGTAGAGCGGCGCCAGCACCCATTCATGGAGCTTTCGCCGTTCGAGCAACAGGCTCGCCTCCAGCCTCATGCCCGGCCGCAGCGCTTCCGGCCGGCCATATGCGGTCACGTGCTGCCGGGCCAGCGTCACACGGATGCGATAGCGCGGCTCATCCTGCTCGCCACGGTCCAGTGGCGCCCTCCCGCTGATCGGGCTGTGCGAGACCTCGCGCACCATGCCGCGAAACTGGCCGAATTTCTGATGGGGATAGGCCTGATAGCGAATCAGTACGACCATGCCCGGTCTGACGAAGCCTGCCGCATGCGAGGGCGCATACAGCTCCGCCTCCAGCCGCGAGTCCCGTGGCAGCAGCCAGGCGAGCGACTGCTCCGCCGCCACGACCTGGCCCGCTTGCGCCGTCATGCCGCTGACCCTGCCGGTATGTGGCGCACGCACCAGCAGTCGCCGCCGCGCCTCGTTCTCGGTCAGGTCCTGCTCCACGCCATCCGCCTGCCGCTGCACGGCAGCCGCATCGCGTCGCGCCTGTATGACCGTATCATCCAGATCGGCCCGCACGGTATCCCGCTCGCGCAGCACAGACGCGCGGATACGTTGCAAGTCACTGAGCCGGGCCTGCTGGTCTATCCATCCCGATTCCGCATCCTGCACACCCGCGGCGGAAATGAAACCGGCCAGCAGCAGTTCGCGGCTGCGCGCCACGGACTGCCCGGCCAGATCAACACGGCGGCGCAGCAAGGCGATCTGCGCATCGATTCGACGGAGCTCGTGCGTCAACTCGCTCACCCGCCGCCGCAGGGCCGTGTGCTTCTGCATCGCCTGCCGATCGAGCCACTGCCGTTCCCGGACCAGACTGTCGCGTCGCGCAGTCAGCAGCTCGGTCATCGCCACCCCGGCTTCTCCCCGGGTAGCGCTGGTCCGGTCATTGCCCAGCACGAACAGCACATCCCCTTCCGCCACCTCCTGTCCTTCCCGCACCCGAACTTCCATGACCCTGCCGGACTGTGCCGGCAGCACCCCGATCAACCCGTCGCGCGGCAGCAGCACCCCGCCGACCTGAACCTTGCGCGTGGTGGAAAACCCGGCCAGAAACAGCCCGATCGACACGGCGATGGCGACAAACAGCCCGGTCAGCCAGGCAAAACTCACTGGCCGCGCCAGCACGATACGTCCGTACTGTCGTGTGTCATCGTGGACGAGGACCGCGGCGCGGAAGAGTCGCATGGCCTACAGGAACTGCAGAAACCACCGGACCGTATGGTCGCGCTCGGTTATCTGGTTTTTCTTGCCGGAGACGCTGTGCCCCTCTCCCGGGAAGCTCAACAGACCCGCGTCCTTGCCGAGCCCGACCAGGGTCCGGAAGGCCTCCAGCGATTCCGTATACGGCACGTTGCCATCGTTCTCGCCATGAATGAACAGAATCGGTGCCTCGACAGACGCAAACCGGTAGCAGGGCGACAGCGCTTTCAGCATGTCCCGCTCGGTGTCTGGATCGCCATATTCGCGCCTGGAGATCTCTTTTATGTAGACCGCCGTCCGCTCGAAAAAGGTCAGGAAATTGCTGATCCCGCAGATGCTGACTCCGGCGGCAAAGTACTCAGGGAAGGCGGCCAGGCCAGCCAGCGTCATATAACCGCCATAGGATTCCCCCATGATGCCGAGTCGGCCCGGCAGGCCAATTTCATGCGCCAGCATCAGCTCGGCACAATTGCCGATATCCAGAAGCGCATCCCGACGCAGCGCACCATTGTCGAGTTCACTGAAGTGGCGGCCCCGTCCAGTCGAGCCCCTGACATTGGGTGCAAACACGGAAATGCCGGCCGCCAGCAGCGTCTGGAACAGCGGTCTGAATTCGGCGCGTTCATGCGTTTCGGGCCCGCCGTGAAAATACAGCACGACCCGCGGCGCCTGGCCCTCCGCCGGCGGCGCACGGTACAGCCAGCCGGACAGCAGCAGCCCATCGTGGGCACTGAATTCAACGAATTCAGGCTCCTGCATCACGAAACCAGCAAGGGCGGCATTCGGATTTTCAGGCCCCTGCACCCGTAACATGAGATCCCTCACTTCGATGGAGGCCGGTCGCGAGGCACGCTCGGCGCACACGGCAATCCGTGCCGCCTGGCTTGCGACAGACAGGCCCGGGATACTGGCGAATTCGCGCGAGCCCAGCGACTTGAGCACCGGCCCCACCATGCTGACCGTCTCTAGCGCATCCGAACGGGCAGACGTCCAGCGCATGACCGCCGCCGTTCCTTGCCCCAGCGGGGCAAACCAGCTCAGATCCGCGTCGTCCCTCGCATACAGCGGTGTTGGCAGCACCGGCTGCGCGGTACCGACCTGAATCGTGCCCAGATAATGGCGGTCAGCCCCGAGATTGCTGACCACATGGATGTATTTCCCGCATCCCGAATAGTGGGCAAAGACCACTTCCGCCTCAGGTTCAAGCGGCGTCAGCAGCCTCGCTTGTCGCGTCGCAAGAACGACCTCGTACAAATGCACCTGACCACGCTGGGGACAATGGATGACTAATACCCGCTTGCCATCGCGAGAAGCGTCAGCCAGTCGGCTACCCCCAGGCGCGGCAAACAGAAGACTCCATGCCCCATCATCTTCAATCACATAAAGCCCGCAGGTCATTTTCGCAAAGCCGTCTGTCCAGACCACGAGCTGGCTGCTGGTATCCAACCAGCCGGCCACCCTGCAGATTGCGTCCTGACTGGTCTGAACCGACTGTATCTGCCGAGTGGCCAGATCCATGACGAGGACAGACTCATGAATCATGCCGCCCGGCGACACACCCAAAGCCAGGTACCGGCCATCCGGAGAAGGGTACTGCGCGAACAGGGAGGCGTCCTGCCGGATCAGCACGGTTTCCAGGCCGCGGGCCACCTCCCTGGCAATCAGGGACGCCCCGGCGTCCTCTCTCCGGAGATGGAACAGCGTCTGCCCATCGGGCGACAGACCCGGGCACAAGGGTTCCGGCTGATTGACCAGACACTCAAGCAGCCTGGCCAGCGTGTCGGGCAGCGCCTGCAACTGCCGACCGCGGCCATGAGCTTCGTATCGGGGGGCGCTACGGATCGATGTGGTCATGCAAACCTCCATCACTCACGACTGGCGCAGGCTTGCCGCCGCCGTCGCCGGTAAAAGACCCTCATGATTCCGGGTCGTCCGCAGGGTATGCCGCAAGGCATCCCTGAATTCGTGGCAGGCCAGCGTGTCCGGGAAAGACCGGATACGATCCAGCCATGCCCCGTCATTCCCGGTCAGAAACGCGCAAAAGCGGCGCAACACATTGCGACCCGGCAAGGCCTGGTCAAGCCAGAGGAACTGCCCGGCCTGGTTGACCTCAAGAAAGAACACCATGCCCGACCGGTCCACGGCCAGGTCGATGCAGGCGAACTCGAGCTCCATGGCCAACATCAAGGCCCGGCACGGGCGTTCCAGCTTGCGCGGCAACGCAAGCCACGCCGCCGTCGTGGTGTCCAGATGCAGATCCGACACGTCCGGATTGCCGCTGCGCGCTATCCGGGCGGCAAGCAGTTCGCGACCCAGTACGGTGACCCGGATCTCGTAATCAATATCGATTTTTCGCTGAAACACGTAAGGCATGGCCTGTAGCCGCTGCACATTTTCAAGATGCGATTCCAGTAAGGCTTCGGCATGCAGGGCGCGAATGCCACCATTGTGCATTTCCCTCCATTCAGGCAATAGTGGCTTCGCCACCACCTGCCCGGCATATTGATGAAAGAAAGCAGTGATTCGCGACGGGCTATTTGAAATCAGGGTGGGTGCCAGCCGGAATCCGCATTGCCTTGCGATCCGGAGTTGCAGCGGCTTGTATTCGGCCCGGCGCCAGCTTGCAAAAGGATTGACCCAGCGGGCGGACGGCAGCAAGTCCGGTAGATATTCAAGAAACCAGCGGCTCTGCCTGGCCGCCGCTTCCACATCCGCGGGATGCAGATGATTCGCCATGGCCGGGGCGGCAAGCCGCCGGTTCCAGATCACGTCGAAGGCATGATGCAATGCCTCTGCCTCGCCGATTTCCAGCCTCGCCTCCTGCGCATCAATACGGTACGTCACTGTCTGGAAGGCAGGAAACTCGGACGGATACCAGATTTCAACCTGGTGGCCGGCCAGTTTGAGCGAAAAGGACACCGCTGCCGCATGCAGATCCAGCGGGTGGGAAATAATCAGAATTTTCTTTGCCATAATGAGAAAACCCCACGGGCTGACCGCCCCCATCCATGGCAAAGGACAGAGGCGATCGACTCAGGTCAAGCCATAATAATTACGTCACCCCCACCTCGATATTGGGAAGCACCAGCAAACGCAAATACACCACCCGCCACCAGATCCAGCTCGGACGGAGCAAGTTCACGCATCAGCGTTCCCGCCAGCGTACGGACATTTCCGGCTTCCATTGCGGAAGTGGCCTCCGTATTGGCCCCATGACTGGCCATCGCCTGGCCCGTGTTTTCCATGCCTTTCATTTCAAACCTCCATTGCGGTCGAAATTGCCTCTCGGAATAGAGTGGCGAATCCAGACTGCACAGAAGGAAAGATTCAGTCAAAAGTTGCGGAACATGTGTGGCCGGTTACTGTGGCAAAAAAACCATTAATGCCATTTGAATTGGCATATGATTATTGACATTCGTTTCCCATGCTTCGCGCATGCCAGCTCACGCACAGCGCCACCCAGGCCAGCCCGGCGGCGGTGCCGGCCAGTACGTCGCTGAAGTAGTGGACGCCCAGCGCCGGCCGGGTCAGGGCGGTCAGTGTCAGCCACACCGCCAGCGCCAGCCAGACGGCAATCCGCGCGCCCGGACGCTGCAGGCGGGACGCCAGCAGCCAGGCCAGCGCGGCATACAGGGCGGTCGTACCCATCGCGTGACCGCTCGGGAACGAGCTGCCGAAGGTACCGACATCCGGCATGCCGGGCGGCCGGGGGCGCTCGACCACCAGTTTCAGCGCACCATTGACGCCCCAGGCCCCCGCAGCCGCCAGCATCAGGAACCCTGCATCGCGCCGCCGGCCGGCCCGCCAGGCCAGTGCCGCCAGCAGCGCGGCGATGCCCAGTGTCGGCAGCGCCTTGCCTGCCAGATCCCAGCCATAGGCGAACGACAGGAATGGCGCCGGCGCAGCGGCCAGCCCGCGGAAGACGGACTGGTCCAGCGCGGCCATCTGCGGCGTATTGAGTCCTGTCGCCACCGCCACGAAAACCGTCGCTGCGATCCAGCCCGGCCACTTCATGCTCAGCCCTTTGCCAGCGCCTTCAGCGCCATGCGGATACCGGCGCCGACGTCGGTGCCGGCCGGCACGCCCTTCAGCGCGGCATCGGCCTCGCGGGCGTTGTAGCCCAGTGCCAGCAACGCATTGACCATGTCGTCGCGCGGGTCGATCTCGCTGACGGCATTGCCGGCGACCATCGGCAACGGCACGCCGCTGGAGGCAACCAGCTTGCCGCGCAGTTCGAGGATCAGCCGCTCGGCGGTTTTCTTGCCGATGCCGGGCACGCGCGACAGCGCCTTGATGTCGTCGCGCTCGACCGCCAGCGCGAGTTCGTCACCGCTGAGGCTGGACAGCAGCGCCAGCGCCAGCTTGCCGCCGACACCGGAAATGCGGATCAACTGGCGGAACACTTCACGCTCGGCACGGCTGGCGAAGCCGTACAGCAGCTGCGCGTCCTCGCGCACCGCATGATGGGTCCACAGCGTGGTCGCCGCGCCGGGCGCGGGCAGCAGGCAGAAGGTGCTCATCGGCACGTCGACTTCATAACCGACGCCAGCGACGTCGATCAGAATCTGGGGCGGGTGTTTTTCCAGCAGGGTGCCGGCAAGGCGTCCGATCATGGCGTCGTGTTCTTTGCTAGAAGGGGAAAACGGGGATTGTCGCCCGGAATGCGGCCACGGGGCCAGACGCTAGCGGGAGACGGTCCGGGTTGCCGCCTGCGCGGCAGCCAGTTCGCGCGCCTTGGCATCGATGCGGGCACGGATCAGCGGCATCATCTGCTGCGCGGCTTTTTCGCCTTCGAGAATGGCACGGTTGCGCGCGTCGAAATCGGCGCCGCCGATCTGGCCGACCGACGGGTGGATCACCACGTCGGCATCCTTCAGCTCCTGGTTCAGCAGCCGCTCGCCCATGATGGTCACGCTCTGGTCGAGCAGGCCGAGGAAGCCTTCGGCCTTGCCGTTGCGGGCGCGGGCGGAAATGTCCACGGCGATAATCAGGTCTGCGCCCATTTCCCGCGCGGCCGAGACCGGCACCGGGCTGGTCAGGCCGCCGTCGACATAGCGACGCCCCTGGATCACCGGCGGGATGAACACATTCGGGATACTGCACGACGCACGCACTGCCTGGCCGGTATTGCCGCGCCGGAACACGACCCGGCGACCGGACGACAGGTCGGTGGCAACGGCGCCAAACGGCTTGCCGAGCTTTTCGATATTGCGATTGCCGACCAGCCGGTTCACGTAGGCCTGCAGCGCCTCGCCCTTGATGAAACCCTGGCTGGACACGGTCAGGTCGCGCAGGTCGGCCTCGTCGAGCTGCTGGGCCACCTTCTGCAGCTGGAAGCCGCTGTAGCCGGCCGCGTACAGGCTGCCGACCACGCTGCCGGCACTGGTCCCGGTGACGATATCGGCATGGATGCCATGCGCTTCCAGCACCTTGATCACGCCGATATGGGCAAAGCCCTTGGCCGCACCACCGCCAAGCGCCAGCGCAATGCGCGGCTTGGGCAGTGCCGCCGGCGGGGTAACCGGCTCCGGCGGCGGCGTGGTCGCGCAGGCGGAAAGCAGCAGGAACAGGGAAGCGGCGAGGAAACGACGGCGTTGCATGATGGGCAGACCGGGCGGCGAAAAGCCGCCAGCGTGAAGGAAGCAGGTGAAGGGAAGCTGACGTCCGGCCATTCTACGCCGGACGTCGGGGCATGAACTCGACAATGTCCCGGCCATCGTCGAGCTTGCGCTTCGGCGCTGCGGCCGGTCGCCAGGCATGGCCGTATACCACCTCATAGGTGGCCGGCAGCCGTCCTTCCCGGCGCCACTGCTCATAGTTGGCCTCGACCCGTGCCCAGGCATGCTTGCCCATCAGCCCGCGCCCGCGGCCCTCGGTCGCGTTGCGCGCGCCGATGGCCTTCAGGTCGCGCATGACGCCTTTTACGTCGTCATAGGTCAGCACGATTTTTTCCATGTCCATCACCGGCGTGGCAAAACCGGCACGCACCAGTGCATCGCCCAGATCGTGCATGTCGATGAAGCGGTTGACGTGGGTAGCGGCATCCACACCGGCAAAGGCGGCGCCCAGTTCCTTCAGCGTGTCGGGGCCGAAGGTCGAGAACATCAGCAGCCCGTCCACTTTCAGCACGCGGTGGAATTCGGCGAAGACCCGGTCCGGCGTATTCATCCACTGCACGGCCAGATTCGACCAGACCATGTCGACCGAGCCGGTCGCCAGCGGCAGGTTTTCCAGGTCGCCACAGACCTGGGCCGGCGCCCGGGTGAACAGCTTCTTCAGCAGGCCGGCCGGCATCTGCTTGGCGCGCGACGCCTGCAGCATCGACAGCGCCAGATCGAATTCGACCACCCGCGCATCGGCATAGCGGTCGCGCAGGGTTGCCGCGCCATAGCCGGTGCCGCTGCCGGCATCGAGGATCACCCCCGGCGCATGCCGGATCAGGTCAAGGCGGCCGGCCATGCGGTCCGACACCTCGCGCTGCAGTACGGCGGCACCGTCATAGCTGCGCGCGGCACGGTCGAACGAGGCGCGGACGCGCGATTTGTCGGTGTAGAACGATTCAGAGCTCATCGGATTCAGCCTGCCCGCGACGGGCGAATATGCGCATTGTCGGAAACCATAACGCGGGTAGATGGGGGCAGCTGGCCGGGATGCCAAGCCACCACGGGACGGACGGTCGGGTCAGTCATGTTCCGTCAGGAACGTCGTCAGCGCGGCGAGAAAATCCGCCTCGTGCGACAGGAACGGCGCGTGGCTGGCACGCGGGAACTCGACCAGCCGCGAATCGGCGATCTGCCCGGCCAGCCAGCGGCCGGCGCCAATCGGCGTGATGGCGTCGCGCAGACCGAACAGCAACAGGGTCGGGCAGGCGATGGCTGCCGCGTCGGCCCGCAGGTCGCTGCGGACCAGCACCTCCAGCATCGCCTCCAGCCCCTGCGGCCGGCCGTGGGCAAACAGGTCGCGACGCAGCGTCGCCAGTGTCTCGCGCGCCGAGTCCGAACCCAGGGTCTGCAATGCAAGAAAGCGGGTCAGCGTGGCATCGAACGCCGTGGCCAGGCTGGCGCCGACCGCCTCGATCTGCGCCGCCTCCTGCGCATGCGGCCAGTCCGGCGCACGCACGAAGCGCGGACTGGTGGCAGTCAGCGCCAGCGAACGCACGGCATCGGGCCGGGTCGCCGCCCAGTGCTGGCCGACCAGACCGCCCAGCGACCAGCCGACCACGTGCACCGGCAGCGGGAAAGCGTCGGCAATCCGCCCGGTCACCGCGTCGATCGTGGCATGGGTCGGGGCCGGGCTCAGTCCATGGCCGGGCAGGTCGACCAGATGCACGGCATGCTGTTCGGCCAGCCGGTCGGCAATCCGGTCCCAGACGCCACCGTGCAGGCCCCAGCCATGCAGCAGCACGACGTCAGAGCCCTGCCCCCGGGTCTCGAAATGGATCAGCGGCGCCTCAGCGGACATGGGCAAGCGGCGCAACGGGCGCGATAATGCGGGCTGTAACAGCGTGGGAAGAGAGAGTCATCCGGCAGACGGGCAACGGGTCAAAACCGTATTGTAACCGGGCCGGCCGCCCTCACCATGCGAACAGCCCGCCGCCCCGCGCGGCCCCTCATGCCAACCCAGGATGCGCCCATGCCGCTAGACGCCCATTTCGCCCGAGTACCGCTGATTCCCGAAGTGTCGCTGCCGGACCCGCTCGACGCCGTCCCGCTGGCGCGCGCACTGAGCGCCGGCGGCCTGTCGCTGGTCGAGTTGCGCTGGCACGGCGCCGACACCCTGGCCGCCATTCGCGCCATCGCCACCCAGTGCCCGCAGATGGTCGTCGGCATCGGCGGCGTGATCGACGCCGCCACCTATACCCATGCGGTCGAAGCCGGGGCCCGCTTCATCTCCAGCCCCGGCAGCACGCCCAGCCTGCAGGCCGTGGCGCGCAGTCACGCCGGCGTCCTCTACCTGCCCGGCGTGGCGACGATTTCGGAAGCGATGGCGGTCCGCGAAGCCGGCTTCAGCCGGGTACGGCTGGGGCCGGTGCCGATCCAGGGCGGCGTCGCCCAGGTCGCCACCTTCCACCAGGCCCTGCCCGACCTGCGCTTCATCGTGTCCGGCGGCGTCGACGCGCTGAATGCCGACAGCTTTATCGCCCAGGATGGCGTGGCCGCCATCGGCGCCGGCTGGATCGCGACCGGCGACCACCTGCAGCGGCGCGACTGGGCGTGGATCGAGGACAACGCCGCCGCCGCGCGCGAGGCACTGGCGGACTGCCGGGCCGGCTAGCCCTGCGGAGGCGCGGGGGCAGGCTCCAGCAGCCGGGCCACGTCGACCTCGTCGATCTGCTCCGGGCGCAGGTAGCGCTCGGCATAGCGCCGGTATACGCCGCTGGTCAGGAACAGCGCGAACAGATCGGGATCGATATGCCCGCCGTCGCGCATGCCGCGCATCAGCGCCAGCGCCGCCGACAGCGTCTTGCCCTCCTTGTACGGCCGGTCGACGGCCGTCAGCGCCTCGAAGATGTCGGCAATGGCCATCATGCGTGCCGGCACGCTCATCTGCCCGCCATTCAGCCGCAGCGGGTAGCCGGTGCCGTCCATTTTCTCGTGATGGCCGCCGGCGATCTCGGGCACCTGCTTCAGGTGCGGCGGGAACGGCAGTTGCGACAGCATGATGATGGTCTGGACGATGTGCTCGTTGATCTTGTAGCGCTCTTCCGGCGTCAGCGTGCCGCGCGACACCGACAGATTGTGCAGCTCGCCCCGGTTGTACTTGTACTCGGGAATCTCGAGCCGGAATCCCCACGGGTTACCTTCGCCATGGACCTCGGCTTCCTTGCGCACGAACAGGTGTTCCGGCTTGTCGGCCAGCAGCGCTTCGGCCACCGGCGGCGGGATGCGCGCGCCCTTGCGCCGCGCCTCGTCCTGGCTGATGCCGAGCGTATCGTCCAGCGTACGGGTCCAGTGGCGGGCGCCAATCTGCTGCAGGCGCTCGACCTTGTCCGGCGACAGGTATTCACCGCCAATATTGCAGGCGGCCACAAAGGCGAACTCGTCGTTCAGTTCGCGCTTGCGCGCGTCGCAGGCGGCGGCCAGCAGCATCGCCTCACCGCCTTCGGCCACGCCGCGCCAGTAGTCGATGTCGGCATCGCGCTTCAGCACCTCGAAGCGCATGCGGACCTCGTGAATGCGGTCATGCAGTGTTTCCAGCTTGGTCGCCTTGTCGACCACGTATTCCGGCGTGGTGACCTTGCCGCAGTCGTGCAGCCAGGCGGCGATATGAATCGCCTCCCACTCGTCGCCGGACAGCCGGAAGTCGGCGAATGGCCCGCTGTTCGCGTCGCAGGCCGCACGCGCCAGCATCTTGGTCAGCTCCGGCACCCGCTGACAGTGGCCGCCGGTATACGGGCTCTTGGCGTCGATGGCCCCGGCCACCAGCTTGATGAACGCCTCCAGCAGCCCTTTCTGCCCTGCCAGCAAGCGCTGGTTGTCGATCATCGCCGCCGCCAGCCCGGACAGCGCCTCGACAAAGGCGATCCGCTCATGGCTGGCACTGGCCGCCTCGCCGACAAACAGCGCCAGCGCACCAATGGCGCGGCCGTCGCGGTTTTTCAGCGGCACCGCCACCAGCGTCACCCCGTCCGTGCCGGCCAGTGCCGTCAGCCCGGGGCCGAACGACGCCAGTGCCGGCGATGCGGCCGCCAGCCGTTCGATCGAGGTCTCGCCGCTGGCCAGGGCCCGGGCCAGCGCGGCATCCGGATACTGTTCCAGCAACAGGCACGGCAGGATGGGCTGCCCGCCCCCCGCCACCCGGCTGCCGACCGGCAGCAGCTGGTGCGCGGCCGACTCGTCGAGCAGATACAGCACGCCGGCACCGGCCTGGCTCGCATCCAGCGTTTCCTGCAGCACCCGTGCATACAGCGACTCGACATCGCGCTCGCGCACCAGCGCCAGACCGATATTGAGGAAATTGCGGATTGTCCCCTGCATCGATTCCAGCGCCTGGCCAAGGTCGTCGATTTCGCGCACCCGCGACCGGACCCGCGCCGACTGCGAAAAATCGAAGGTGTGGATCGCCCGGGTGCGCTCGGCCAGCTCGGCCAGCGGCCGTGACACCCGGCGCGAGATCCACCACGACACCGGCAGCAACAGCAGTGCCAGCAATCCCGTCAGCAGCAGCGACTGGTTGCGCTGGCGGGTCGCGGCCACCAGCAATTCGTCCATCGGCGCCAGCACCGCCAGATACAGCGGCGGACCATGTCCGGTCGCCAGCGCACTCGATGATGAAAACCAGTCCCGGCCATCGACCTGAAAGTGGGTTTCGCCGGGTTTCAGCGCATGGCGGGAGAAGACCGCCAGCGGTGCCGAACCCAGCGCGTCCAGATCCGGCAGCTCGGGCTTGCCGGCCGGGGTCGCCGCCGGATGGCCGGGGTCGCCGCGGTAGGCCAGCACCTTGCCCTGGGCGCTGAACAGCACGATCTCGGCACTCGGCGACACCTTCTGCCGCGTCAGCAGGGCCGACAGGTCACTGAGTTCCATGTCCAGACCGACCACCACGCCCGGCACGGCTTCGCGCGCGAACGACATCCCGGCCGTACCGCTGGTGTAGAACAGGTACGGCCCGGTCATGGTATGCAGGCCGGGATTGTGGACGGCATGCTGGTACCACGGCCGGGTGCGCGGATCGAACACATAACCGGGCCGGGCAAGGCTGGCGATTTCATTGCCCCGGCTGTCGTAGCTGATCCAGCGCGCATCGGCCACGCCATCCGGCCGGTGCTCGATGCTCTGTACCAGAAAAGCGGCCTCCGCCGGCAGGTCCAGACGCTCGCGCAGGGCCGCGCTGTCCAGCCGCCGCGCCAGGAAGAAATCACCGGTGTCGTAGCCGGCGTACAGCGCAGACAGATGCGGAAAGTCTTTCAGCAGTGCCAGCAGGACCGGCAGCGAGGCCTGGCGCTGCGCCAGCGACCCGGCCCGGGCCAGCGGTCCCTGGCCAAGCTGGCGCAACAGGGTCCCGGACGGCCTCATTGCCTGGTCGAGATGCACCTGCACCGAGTCGGACGAGGCGGTGAAGATATGCGTAGTCGCATCCAGCAGCATCCGGGTCGAATCGCGATAGTGCGACCAGGTCAGGATGCCGCCGGCAGCCAGGATCAGCACGACGAACAGGGAGGCCAGGTAGACCTGGGCATGGAAAAGCCGGTTGCGCATGATGTCCCGCAAAGTTGGGAGGGAACAGTCCAGATTCGTTATAGAAGGCGGTAGTGAGAATATGCCGTTCGTCGCCTCGCCCTTTCTGTGCAATGACACACGCGGTTGCGTAATCGCAACAGAAAACCGCTGTCATATCAACCCCTTGCTTGCCGCGGCCCGCCCGGAGCGCTATGCTCCGCGCCACTCTTTTTACTGCACTGCACCATGACTTCGCCGATCCCGTCACCTTCCCCGTCCCTGCCGGTCCCGAACGAACGCCTGGCCGCCGCACTTGAAGCCGCCAGACAGGCGGCGCTGGCCTTCCGCAATCTCGCCCGGGTCTGATGCAGCTCGACCGCCTGCTGCAAAGCCAGGGCTGGGGCAGTCGCAAGCAGTGCCAGCAGTGGATACGCGCCGGACGGGTGACCGTCGGCGACGAAATCGTCACCCGCCCGACAGCCACCTTCGAGCCGGATGGCCTGCACCATGCCGTGGACGGCGAAGCCGCCGTCTGGCGCGCATCGCTGTACCTGCTGCTGCACAAGCCGGCCGGCCATGAATGTTCGCGCGAGCCACAGGCCCACGACAGCGTGTTCTCGCTGCTGCCGGCCCGGTTTGCCGCACGCGGCGTCCAGCCGGTCGGCCGGCTGGACCAGGACACCACCGGCGTGCTGCTGCTGACCGATGACGGACCGCTCCTGCACCGGATCAGTTCGCCACGCCACCACGTGCCCAAGACCTATCTGGTCACCTGCCGGCACGAGATCGACGACGCGCAGATCGACGCGCTGCTCGGCGGCGTGGTGCTGCGCGACGATCCGGCACCGGTCACCGCGCGGCAGTGCGAACGCGTCGACGCCCGCCGGCTGACGCTGGTCATTGGCGAGGGCCGCTACCACCAGGTCAAGCGCATGCTGGCCGCCGTCGGCAATCGCGTCGAAGCGCTGCACCGGGTTGCCGTGGGCACGGTCACACTGGGCGACCTGGCCGAAGGCCAGTGGCGCGAACTGACGGCGGACGAAGTCACCGCCCTGCGCGGCACGCCGGGTTAGCCGGCGGCAATGACCGCCGTGTGCTCAGTCGCGCACGGCTGCCACGAAGAATTCACGGTTGCCGTCGCCGCCAAGGATCGGGCTGTCCAGCCAGTGCAGGACCTGCAGCCCGTGTTCGGCCAGCAACGCACGAATCCGGGTTTCCACCCCGGCGTACAGACTCTCGTCACGCACGATGCCGCCACCGCCGACGCCGTCACGCCCGACCTCGAACTGCGGCTTGACCAGACTCAGCAGCACACCGCCGGACGCCAGCAGCGGCAGGGCCGGCGGCAACGCCAGGGTCAGCGAGATAAAGGACACGTCACACACGATCAGGTCGACATGCCCGGCCCCGGCCGCGGCACGAATGGCGTCGAGGTCCAGGGCACGGGCATTGATGCCCTCGAAAGCCACCACGCGCGGGTCGGCGGCAATGCGCGGATGCAGCTGGCCGTGGCCGACGTCGATGCCGACCACCCGTGCCGCACCGGCCTGCAGCAGGCAGTCGGTGAAGCCGCCGGTCGACTGGCCCACATCCAGCGCGATCACGCCGTCGACACGCACGCCGGTCTGTGCCAGCGCACCGGCCAGCTTCAGCGCGCCACGCGACACATAGCGGTCGGCCGGGTCCGGCGTGACGACGATATCGTCGCCGGCATGCAGCGTATCGCTCGGCTTCTTCAGGACATGGGCGCCATCATGACGGGCGACGCTGACGCGCCCGGCGGCAATCAGCCGCTGCGCGGCAGTGCGCGACGAGGCAAAACCCAGTTCAACCAGCAGGAGATCGGCACGCGGCATGGCGTTTTATCGACGGTAACGGACAGGGTCGCGATGGTCGGCACCCGGCTGCACGCTGTCAAGCGCCGGCCGCGCAATTTAGGACTCATCCGATCCCGGAGCGCCGCAAGCCTTGCTACCATGCCGTCTCGATCAAAAAATCATGCAAATTATGACCTTTATACCCGACGACGCACCGATGGCCGACGCCACGCCGCTGACTTTCACCGCAACCGGCAGCGAATACTTCCGCATCTGGATCGTCAATCTGTTCCTGTCCATCCTCACCCTCGGCATCTATTCCGCCTGGGCCAAGGTGCGCACGCTGCGCTACCTGTACCGCAACACGCAGCTGGACGGCCACGGTTTCGACTATCACGGCAACCCGCTCTCCATCCTCAAGGGCCGCATCATCGTCTTCGCGCTGGTGGTGGTGACGCAGGTGCTGGAGGGCATCCTGCCGCTGCTGTCGCTGGTACTGAGCGCGCTGTTCGTCGCCGTCCTGCCCTGGCTGATCATGCGCTCGCTGAGCTTCCGCATGGCCTATACCAGCCATCGCGGCCTGCGCTTCGGTTTCGATGGCCGGCTGGCCGGCGCCTACCGGACGCTGCTGCTGTGGCCGGTGCTGGCCCTGGTCTCGTGCGGCCTGCTGGCGCCGATCGCCTACCAGCGCTTCAAGCAATACCAGCATGAGCACTCCCGCTACGGCAGCACCCCGTTCCATATCCGGCTGCGCACCGGCAGCGTGTACGGACTGATGTTCGCCGTGATCGGCATGCTGATCGTCACCGGCGTCATTGTCGCCACGCTGACCTCGATCCTGCTGGATGGCGGCAATCTGGAAATGCCGGCCGTGTCGAGCCTGCTGATGATCGCGCTGCCGGCCTATGCCGGGATCTTCGCCATCAACGCCTTCATGGTGGCATCGCTGCAGAACCTGGTCTGGTCGGGCACCACGCTCGGCGACGACGCGCTGCGCTTCCGCAGCGACGTGCGCACGCTGCCGCTGCTGGCCATTCTGGTCACCAACCTGCTGGGCATGATCGTCACTCTGGGCCTGTTCTACCCGTTCGCCCGCATCCGTCTGCTGCGCTACCGGCTGCAGCATGTCAGCGTGGCCGCCAGCGTGCCGCTCGACAGCTTCGCCGCCGGCCAGACGCAAGGTGTTTCTGCGCTTGGCGACGCCATGACGGACTGGTATGACATCGATATCAGTCTCTGATCCGGCCGGCCCGGCCAGGGTCGATGCCCGTCTGTTCGACGGCAAGACCGCGCAGGCCCGCGCGGTGGTGCTGTCGTTCCGCCATGGCGCGCTGCAGGTGCAGGGCGACGGCATCGCCTTCGAGGTCGCACCGCGCAGCGTGCAGCTGTCCGATGCCCACCGTCATGCCCCGCGCCAGCTCGGTTTTCCCGACGGCAGCCTGTGCGAAGTCGACGATCAGCAGGGGCTGGAACGGCTGCTGGTGCAGGCCGGCATGCGCACCAGCCGCATCGACCGCTGGCAGCAACACTGGCGGGCCGCGCTGCTGGCGTTGCTGCTGATGGTCGCCGTCATCGTCGGCGGCTACCGCTTCGCCCTGCCATGGGTGTCGGCGCAACTGGCCGCCGCCGTGCCGGATTCGGTCACGACGGTGATGGATGCGTCCACGCTCGACCTGCTCGATCGCAGCCTGATGCGTCCGACCACGCTGCCGGCCAGCCGGCAGGCGGCGCTGCGGGCGCGTTTCGCCGCGCTGGACGGTGTGCCGGCCGGGGCCGGGCCGCTGCTGTTCCGCGCCAGTGACATCGGTCCCAATGCCTTTGCCCTGCCGGGCGGCACGCTGGTCATGACCGACGAACTGGTGGCCCTGAGCCGCGATGACGACGCGCTGATCGGTGTGCTGCTGCACGAGGCAGGCCACGTCGACCGGCGACACGCGCTGCGGCAGATGGTGCAGACCACGGTGGTCGGCAGCGCATTCGCCTTCTGGCTCGGCGACTTCTCCAGCCTGCTGGCGGTCTTGCCGGCCACCTGGCTCGAACTGCGCCATTCGCGCGACGACGAGACCGAGGCCGACGAATACGCGATCCGGCTGCTGCATATGAATGGCCTGCACGCCGCGCCGCTGGCCGCGCTGCTTGGCCGGCTCGACGCCGCACATGCGCCATCGGCGGCGGATGCGCACCAGCGGAACATGGAGTGGGCATCGACCCACCCGGACACCGCCGGACGAATTGCCCGGCTGCGTCAGGCGGACCGCGAGCGCTTCCCGGGCTGATAGACGACGCGATGCTTGCGCCGGGGCGGCACCGGCGCTAGCATCCGCCGTTTTTTCAAGAACTTGCCTGCCATGACCGCGCCCGACCTTGACCGCCGATTCGGCGGGATGAACCGTCTGTATGGCGACGATGCCGCCCTTCGCATCCGCGCGGCGCACGTCTGTGTCATCGGGATCGGCGGGGTGGGCAGCTGGGCAGCGGAGGCGCTGGCCCGCTCAGGGGTCGGCAGGCTGACACTGATCGACCTGGACAATGTCAACGAATCCAATGTGAACCGTCAGATCCATGCGCTGGACGGCGTGTTCGGCCAGCCCAAGGTCGAGGCCATGGCCGCCCGCCTGCGCGCCATCCACCCGCAGTGCGAGATCCGGCTGATCGAGGATTTCGTCACCGTCGACAACGTTGCCGATTTGCTGGCTGGCCCGTTCGACGCCGTTGTCGATGCGATCGACGACATTCGTGCCAAGGCAGCGATCGCGGCGCACTGTCACCGGGCGCGAATCCCGCTGGTGGTCAGCGGCGGCGCCGGCGGCCGCGTTGACCCGACCCGGGTGCAGGTCGACGACCTGTCGCGGGTGACCGGCGACGCCGTCTGTGCCCGGCTGCGCTATACGCTGCGCCGCGGCTACGGTTTCCCGCGCGAGGCCGGGCGCAAATTCGGCATCGAGTGCGTGTATTCGGCCGAGCCGATACGCCGCCCGCAGGCCGGCGCCGCCTGTGACACCGGTACCGCCCCGCAGGGACTGGCCTGTGCCGGCTATGGCTCGGCAGTCACCGTGACCGCCGTGTTCGGCCTGGTCGCGGTCAGCCGTGTACTGGCACGGCTGACCCGGGTTGCGCCGGCAAACCGGGACGAGGCGACGGACGGCAACACCGGCGGGCAAACGACGGAACAGCACACCAGCTGTTGACCGGCAGTCCCCGCCCCGGCTGCCACAGCCCTAGACGGACGGCGCATCCAGCCCGAAATGGCTCCACGACAGCGCCGTCGCCATGCGGCCGCGCGGCGTACGCTGCAGATAGCCCTGCTGGATCAGATATGGCTCGATGACGTCCTCGATGGTATCGGTCGATTCCCCGATCGCGGCGGCCACGTTGTCGAGGCCGACCGGCCCGCCGGCAAACTTGTTCAGAATGGCATCGAGCAGCTTGCGGTCCATCACGTCGAGCCCGGCCGGATCGACATCGAGCATTGCCAGAGCGGCATCGGCAACGGCGGCGGTCACGCGGCCGTCGTGCTTGACGTCGGCGTAGTCGCGCACCCGGCGCAGCAAGCGGTTGGCAATCCGCGGCGTGCCGCGGGCACGGCGGGCGATCTCGAAGGCGCCGTCATCGGCCAGATCCACGTTCAGCAGACCGGCCGACCGGGTCACGATCTGCTTCAGCTCGTCGGCGGTATAGAACTCCAGCCGCGCCACGATGCCGAAGCGGTCGCGCAGCGGGTTGGTCAGCATGCCGGCGCGGGTCGTCGCCCCGACCAGCGTGAACGGCGGCAGGTCGAGTTTGACCGAACGGGCGGCCGGCCCTTCGCCGATCATGATGTCGAGCTGGTAGTCCTCCAGCGCCGGATAGAGGATTTCCTCCACCACCGGCGACAGGCGGTGAATTTCGTCGATGAACAGCACATCGTGCGGTTCCAGATTGGTCAGCAGCGCCGCCAGGTCGCCGGCACGCTCCAGGACCGGACCACTGGTCTGGCGCAGGTTGACCCCCAGCTCGCGCGCCACGATATGGGCCAGCGTGGTCTTGCCCAGCCCCGGCGGTCCGAACAGCAGCACATGGTCCAGCGCCTCGCCGCGCATCTTGGCCGCCTCGATAAAGATGGTCAGCTGTTCGCGCGCCTTGTGCTGGCCGACATAGTCGTCGAGCTGCTTCGGGCGCAGTGCACGCTCCAGCGCTTCTTCCTGGTTGGACAGCGGGCGGGGCGCAACGACGCGTTCGGGCGCACCGCTGGTAAGGGAGTCGGTTTCAATCATGAGCTGGCTTCTTGCGGATTGGCGGCCCCGTCGGCACAACGCGGCCAGGCGCGGAAATGTGCCAAGTGTAGCCGCCGTCAGCCCGATGCTGGTCAGAATTCGGCTGACAGCCGCCCGTTCAATTCAGGGCGGATGCCGCCATCGCCCCCAGCAGCCGGCGCTTGAATGCCGGGGCCGCGCCAAACTGCTCGCGCAGCAGGGAGATAAACAGGCGTACCCGGGCAGGCAGGTGCTTGCGGCTGGGGTAGATGGCATAGATGCCCCCGGCCGACAGGTTCCATTCCGGCAGCACATGGACCAGACGGCCGGCCGCCAGATCGTCGGCGACCAGAAAGTCCGGCAGTTCCGTCACACCGCCACCCGCCAGCGCCAGATTCCGCATGATGCTGGTGCTGTTGGCGCGCAGACGCCCCTTGACCAGCACTTTTTCGTCCTTGTCACCGGGACGGGAGAACACCCAGTGCCAGGACTGCGCGCTGGTTTCATGCGCGATCAGCGAATGCTCCAGCAGATCCTGCGGCGTGCAGATCCGGTCGTGACGCGTCAGATAGTCGCGGCTGGCCACCAGGCTCTGGCGGCAGTCCGCGAGCTTGACCGCATGCAGGCTGGAGTCCCGCGGCTGACCGACGCGGATGTCGATGTCGACCCGCGAGGCCAGCAGATCGATGTGGTTTTCCGTGGCCATCAGGTCGAACGTGACCTCCGCGTATTGTCCGGCAAACGCCACGGCACTTTCGGTCAGATAGTGCAGGATCAGATAATCCGGCGCGGCAATGCGCAACAGCCCGTGCGGATATTCGTGATCGCTGCGGACCACGGCCACCGCATCACGGTATTCATCAATGATCCGCCGACAGGCCTGCAGGAATTTCTCGCCGGCAGGTGTCAGTGACATGCTCCGTGTCGTGCGCAGCACCAATTGTGCATTCACGTAGGTCTCGAGTTTCTTGATGCGCTCGCTGACGACGGAATGACTGACTCTCAGTGCTGCCGCTGCGGCGGTAAAAGAACCTTCTTCGCCCAGTGCCACAAAGGCAAGCACGCACTCCGGGTGCAGGATTTTGTAATTGTCCATAGGAATAAAACCAATTGTTATTTCGATCAGGCCTTCAAAGCGAAGGAGAATGAGCTTTCGTCCCGTCGCCACCGTGTGGGGAATCAGGGATGAAGCCACCACCTATTTCCAATCACTGCTCACTGTCTGTCACCGAAAGGCCAGATAGCTGCAATCCACGTTTACAATCATATGTGTATGTAAGTTGCCAGACAATAGACTTCGGACGAGCGGCGGCTACCGGCTTTTTCTGGCAGGCGAGAAAACAGGCGATGCAAAATCCAAGTTTTCCGGCATCCAAAAATTGCAATGTAATAAAAACGCACTGGCTCCGGCGTTTGGCAGCCTCGCACCGTCACTACATTACCGTGTCCTTGACGCAAGTAGCATAAAAACTATTCGACCCCATAGACATATGTTTTTGCAGAAAATGCTGGCTGTTTTCCTCGCGCCGGATAAATAAAACGGATTTCCACTATATAATCTGCCGGCATCCCATAAATGATTTACCTGAATAACCAACAGGTGTTTTTTTGCAGCAACTATATAATTAACACCATTCCGCAGAACCCCTGCCCTGATTCAAGATAAAAATCCGCAGGCCGATGTTCCGGGCACACCAGGCATTTTTCCGGAACGAGCGGTTACCTCTTCGGTACCCGGTTGAAATTTGACAAGGACGGGGAAAATTTTGAACGTCTTGCAGGAGAAATTACGCTCTCCCGCCAATCGGCAGCCCTTTGCCCTTGGCGTACTGACTCTCAGCGATTACCACGCCATGCTGGCAATTGACGGACGGGCCCGCGCACAGGCGCAAATCCGGCTGATCTGCGATCTGCTGGAACAGCACAGCTGCCACATTGCCGATGACAGTCTGGCTTTTGTGCTTCCGTACCAGGCCGGGCAGGACCTGCAGATCCTCGGCAATGCCCTGCTGGCCCGCATCACCAGCGTGCGCCAGATGCGCTCCAGCGAGTCACTGCCGATCCCGGTCCACCTCATCCTGCTGGCGGCCCACACCCCCGTCCATTCGCCGGACAGCCTCATCGACCGGGCGCTGGTGGCCAGCCAGCGGGCCGGGCCGGCCGCCCACTCCCGCCTGACGCTGATCGACGACGCCGAACAACTGGACGAGAGAATCGAGCCGCTGCGCAGGGAGGACAGGGTCCGCGGGGCACTGGAAGCCGATCGTCTCACGCTGTACTCGCAGCGCATCCTGCCGCTCGACTCGATCGGCAGCGATTGCTATCACCATGAAATCCTGGCCCGCCTGACCGACCACGACGGCGCGCTGTGGATGCCGGACTCCTTCCTGCCGGAGGCGGAGAGACTCGGCCTGATGCCGGAGCTGGATCGCCGGGTCGTCGACCGCGCCTATGCCTGGCTGGCAAACCATCGTCCGGGCGGCAACACGCCGTGCCGGTGGACCGCCATCAATCTGTCCGCGCACAGCCTGACGGAAACCGACCTGCCCGCGTTCATCGAAGCCCGCCAGCGTGAGCACCGCATCAATCCGGCGGAAATCTGCTTTGAGCTGACGGAAACCAGCCGCATCAGGGATCTGCCGCGCGCCATCGCCGTGATGCAGCGGCTGCGGGAGTACGGCTACCGCTTCGCACTGGACGACTATGGCAGCGGCAGCGCCACGCTGTCCTATCTGCGCGACCTGCCCGTCGACCTGGTCAAGATCGACGGCAGCTTCATCATTGGCCTGGACCAGAGCCCGCTGAACCGCGATCTGGTCCGCGAGCTGTGCCGAACCTGCCGGCACCTCGGCAAGCAGATCGTGGCCGAGAAGGTCGAGAACATGCAGGTACTCGACTGCGTCACCGGACTGGGCATCGACTATGCCCAGGGCTATGCGATCGAAAAACCCGTTCCGCTGAATCAGCTCGAACCTCACTGAGCCTCCTCCGAGTCACACATGAAAATATCGACCCGCCTCTATGCGCTGTGCAGCACCGGCATCATCGGCCTGCTGATTGTGTCCCTTTCCGCCCTGCTGGCCTTCGGCAGCATCCGGACCTCCATCGCCAGCATCACCGACGATTCACTGCCGTCGGTCAAGGCACTGGCAGAGCTGCAGGACCAGTTTTCAACCCTGCGCCACAATATGCTGCTGCATGTCCTGAGCCTTCACGCCGAAGACAAGGCCGCATTGCGCGCGAATATCGCCGAAGGCAGCAAATGGCTGAACGAGCACTTCAAATACTATGCCGACAACCTGGCCACGAATGCGCAGGACACAGCCAACATCAAGGTGCTGCAGACGGAAGTGGAGCGCTATCAGGCGCTGATGTACCAGGTGCTGGCATTGTCCGACCTCGGGCAGACCGACCAGGCGGCCGCCATGATCGCCCAGGCCACACGCCCTCAAGGGAAAGTAACCCTCGAGACCTTCAAGCGAACCGTCGACTTCAACATCTCGGTGCTGGATCAGTCCGAGCAGGACGTGGACGAATCGATCGACAATGCCCGACTGGTGCTGCTGGGGGTGACAACCGTGGTCGTCTTGCTGCTGCTGGGCGGCGGCATCTGGGCGGTCAGGACCATTTACGGGCCGATGACGTCCCTGCGCGACGGGCTGAACCAGCTTGCCCGGGATTTCGACTTCACCCGCCGCTTCCGGCGCCGGCAACAAGACGAAATCAGTGAGACCTACCAGGCGCTGAACGGGCTGCTGGACGTACTGCAGGGCAGTTTCCAGCGCCTCCACACCCTGGGCAGCAATGTGAATGCAGCGGCGGAAACGGTGGCAGCCGCCTCGGCTGACGTCTCGCAGGCCTCGCTGCAGGTCAGCGAATCGGCGGCCAGCATGTCGGCGGCCGTCGAGCAGATGACCGTCAGTGTGACCCATGCGGCCGACCGCGCCGAACAGGCCAGTCACAGCAGCCAGCAGGCCGGCAAGGAAGCCAGCCATGGCGGCGAAGTCATCGACGACACCATCCGCGGCTTCCGCAACACCGAGTCGACCGTGCAGCTGGCCGCAGGCCAGATCGAGCAGTTGAAGGCCCATACTGCGGCCATTGGCACGGTCATCGCCGTGATCAAGGATATCGCCGAACAGACCAATCTGCTGGCGCTGAACGCGGCGATCGAAGCCGCCCGCGCCGGCGAGTCCGGCCGCAGCTTTGCCGTGGTCGCCGATGCAGTCCGCATGCTGGCCGAGCGAACGGCAACCTCGACGCAGGAGATCACCCGGACCGTGCGCCTGATCCAGCAGGGGGCCAATGAAACCGTGGAGTCGATGCAGGGTGTCGTGTCCCTGCTTGGCCACGGCATGAGCCAGGCGGAACTGGCCACGGTCGCCATTCAGCGCATCATCGACAGCACGGACGGCACGGTGACCCAGGTGGCGGAAATTTCCGGTTCGATGCGCGAACAGTCGCTGACCAGCACCAGCATTGCCCAGGGGGTCGAACATATCGCCCGGATGACCGAGCAGAGCCATACCAGCGCCACGCATACGGCGGCGTCGGCCGCCTCCCTGCGCGAGGCGGCCGCCGAGATGCAGGACACCCTCCAGGCCTTCCGCGTCTAGTGTCGCCTCAGACGTCCGTCTCCAGCGTGGTCAGCTGCTCGGCCGCCGGCAGCCGGGGATCGGCCTCGCACAGACGCATGCTGAACGACAGCCGTTCGGCGGCGTCGCCGTCACCGAGCGCCAGCTCGGAGAAGGCCAGCGACAGGCTGTCGAGCAGCGCCTGCGCGGCTTCCAGCCCGGTATCGGGCAGCACCAGCACGAAGGCGTCGCCATCGACACGCCCGATCAGGTCGTTGCGGCGCAGCCGCTTGCGCAGGAAGCGCGCCCAGGTCGCCAGCACCCGGTCGCCGGCGGCATAGCCCCGGCGCCGGTTGAACGACGAGAAGCCGTTCAGGTCGACCAGCGCCAGCACCAGTGGCTGCGCGCTGCGTGCCACGCGCGACAGTTCCTCGTCCAGCCGTTCGCACAGCGCCTGGACCGTCAGCGCCCCGGTCAGCGCGTCGCGCTGGCTCAGTCCGAGCTGCAGCCGGCGGCGGCGGCCGGCACGCTGGACCGCCACCAGCAGTTCATCGGTCGCGACCGGCCGCGCCAGCCAGTATTCGATGCTTTCGTCGGACAGCCGTCGCTGCGGCTGCAGCGCCTCGCTGGCCAGCATCAGGACCGGCATCGGCGGTACCGGGCAGGTCTGCCGCACCACCCGGGCAAAATCCAGGCCGTCGCAGTCAGGCAGGATGCGGTTGACCAGCAGCACGTCCGGGTGATTGCGCAACATGCTGTCGTAGCCTTCGGCGCCGGAAGAGGCCAGCAGGACCTCGATGCCGGCAGCGGTCAGCGCGTCGGCATACCAGTGGACCAGATCGACCTGCGGGTCGATCACCAGGACGCGCAACGGCTGGCTGTCCGCCAGCGGGACCGCCAGCGCCGTCAGCAGTTCGTCGTGACCGACCGGCCATGGCAGGAACACGCTCGCCCCCAGCCGGACGGCGGCAATGCGGCTGGCAAAGTCCGATTCCGGCGACAGGACGACGAACGGTATGTGGGCCAGCCGGGTCCGCGCCAGCGCCGACATCGCCGCATCGTGGCGGCTGTCGGTACGCACCAGCGCCAGCGCGGCCGGCTGAAAAGTGTCCAGCGCGGCGATCAGCGCATCCGGGTCCGGGTGGACGCTGAGCGTTACGCCATAGCGGGCCAGCGACTGTTCCAGCGCCGCGACGTCATCGCCGGGCCCGGCCAGCAGCAGGATGCCGCCATGCACCACCGGCAGGCCCGGCGGCGGCGAGGCCAGCTTGCGGCTGGCCTTGAGCCTGGCGAGACGGGCCGCCAGCGCCTGGGTCAGGTCGGCCGGCGGGTGCCCGGTCTGCCTGGCCTCGCGAACGGCATCGTGCAGTGAATGCGCCAGGGTCTGGGCAGCGGCGACCAGCTCATCCTCGCCATCGCGCTCGGCCTGGCATTTCAGGTTCAGCGCCAGATAGGCGAGGTGGGCCGCCAGTGGCGTATCCCAGCCACGGCCCAGCAAGGCGAGGCCCCGCTCGATGTCGGTCAATTCTCGGGACAGGTCTGGCATGCAGGGCTCCGGGCGCACAGTCAGGCGCCGCTGTTATAATCGCCGCCTTTTTCAGCAATGCGGTCAAGGCGATGGCGACCAACGTATTTTACGAGGAAGACGGCGGATTCAAAGTGGGCGCCGTCCTGACCGACAACGATACCAGCCTCCAGGTGGAGGCCCCTCACGGCAAGCGATCCAAAATCAAATCGGCAGCGATCCTGCTGCGCTTTAGCTCGGCCCTGGCCGATTTCCTGCCTGCGGCCGAGCAGCAGGCGGCGGAAATCGACATCGACTTCCTGTGGGAGTGCTGCGGCGACGCGGAGTTCGATGCGGCAACGCTGGCAGAAGATTATTTCGGCCACAAGCCGTCAGCACTGGAAAGTGCGGCGATTGCCCTGCGCGTGCATGGCGCCCCGATGTATTTCTACAAGAAGGGCAAGGGCCGCTACAAGGCCGCCCCGCACGAGGCGCTGCAGGCTGCGCTGGCCGGCATCGAGAAGAAAAAGCGCCAGCAGCAGCAGATTGACGGCTGGGTCGACGCCTGCCGCGCCGGCCAGCTGCCGGAAGAGTGGAAGCCGCACCTGATGTCGCTGCTGTGGCGTCCGGACAAGAACACGCTGGAATGGAAGGGGCTGGAAGCCGCCAGCAAGGCACTGCAGGTGTCGCCGCTGAAGCTGGTGGCCGAGCGCGGCGGCATTTCGTCGGTGCCCGACTATCTGCTGGCCGGTTTCATCATGGAGCACTTCCCGCGCGGACGCGGCTTCCCGGTGTTCGAGGCGGTCGAGATGCCGGCCGGCCTGCCCGACGCCGGTGTCGAAGCGTTCTCGATCGACGATTCCGCCACCACCGAGATCGACGATGCGCTGTCGCTGACCCGCCTCGACAACGGCAACTGGCGCATCGGCGTCCATATCGCCGCGCCGACGCTTGGCGTCGGTCCGGATTCGGACGTGGAAAAGCTGGTATTCCAGCGCCTGTCGACGGTGTATTTCCCCGGCGAGAAGATCACCATGCTGCCTGATTCGCTGGTCCAGCAGTTCACGCTGGCCGAAGGCCGGCACTGCCCGGCGGTCAGCGTGTACTTCGAGGTGGCGCCGGACGACTATCGCATCCTCGGCCACGAAAGCCGGGTCGACAGCGTGAAAATCACCGCCAACCTGCGGCACGACTGGCTGGAAACGGTATTCAACGAAGACACGCTGGCCCACGATCCGGGCCGCGACTATCCATACAAGCACGAGTTGCGCGTGCTGTGGGAATTCGCCAACGCGCTGGAAGTCGGCCGCGGCAAGGCCGACAGCAACCAGCAGCAGCGTCTCGACTACAACTTCGCCATCGTCGATGGCAAGGTGGTGCTGACGCCGCGCCGCCGCGGCGCGCCGATGGACAAGCTGGTGTCCGAGCTGATGATCCTGGCCAACGCCACCTGGGGCGGCGACCTGGCCGCCGCCGGCATCCCGGCCATGTACCGGGCACAGACGGCCGGCAAGGTACGCATGACCACCGCCGCCGAACCGCACGTCGGCCTCGGCGTGCCGCAGTACGCGTGGTCGACCTCGCCGCTGCGCCGCGCGGCCGACTTTGTCAACCAGCAGCAGATCGTGGCCATGGTTCGCGGCGAGACCCCGCGCTACAAGCGCGGCGACCCCGACCTGTTCGCCCGGCTGCGCGATTTCGACGTCGCCTACAACGCCTATGGCGATTTCCAGTACCAGATGGAGCGCTTCTGGTGCCTGCGCTGGTTCAGTCAGGAAAACGTGAGCGACATCACCGCGCAGTGGATCAAGGACGACCTGGTCCGCCTCGACGGCCTGCCGATGGCCACGCGCGTGGCCGGTCTGCCGGAAATGGCATCCGGAGAGCGGGTGCGGCTGCAGGTGGCACGCATCGACGAGCTGGCGCTGGAAATCGAATTCCGCGTGCTCGGCAAGGTCACGCCGGAAAGCGCCTGACGCCAGTGATGCCGCCAGGGCCGGTTCGCCGGCCGTCGGCGGCACCGGCGCGACGCAACGCTACACAATTGCGCCATTTCCCTTTCTGCTCAGTCACTTGCACTCGTTACGCGCGCCGACTGCCACTAGAATCCCTCCCGATCACGGACGGCAATCACGCCGTCCGTATGCCATTATTGCAAGTGGTGTCAGGCCCGGCCCGACAGCCTGGCCAGGCGGAGGGTCGCGACACCGTTTTCGCCCCCTCGTCCGTCAAGGGGACACGTCCGGACGCCACTGCAGGCGCCCTTACCGGAGAGTCCCGTGAAGTTCGACAGCGCGTTCTTTTTCACCGGTGCCGCCATTTGCGGCGCCCTGTTTCTCGTCAATGCCGCCTGGATCCTGCTGCCGATCCCGCTGCTGCTGATGTTCACCGCCGTGGCGATCGACGACTGCCGTCGCCTGCGTTCGCTCGACACCGATGCCGCCGCCATGCTGCTGGATACCCCGCGCAAACCGATGATGCCGCTCGACGGCTTTCGCGGCCGCGAACTGATGTTCTACAGTGCCGGGCAACCGGTGTACCGCCTCCTCAGCGACGGTCAGCAGCTGTGGATCTTCCTCGGCCACCGCGACGAGGTCGACGCGCCCGACGTGTCGATCTGCGTGTTTCCCGGCTACCTGTACGGGCAGGCGGCACACAGCGGCACGTGAGCGGTCGCGGCGGCGCCCGGTCGATCCGTTATACTGCCGCCCTTTTCCTACCGACCCCGGACGACCACGTCATGAGCCTGCCCGCCCACCAGCTTGAACTGCTCGCGCCCGCCAGGACCGCCGACATCGGCCGCGAGGCGATCCTGCACGGCGCGGACGCGGTTTACATCGGCGGCCCGTCGTTCGGCGCGCGCCACAACGCCTGTAACACGGTGAGCGAGATCGCCGGTCTGGCCGAATTCGCTCACCGCTACCACGCCCGCATCTTCGTCACCCTGAACACCATCCTGCACGATGCCGAGCTGGAACCGTCGCGCCAGCTGGTCTGGCAGCTGTACGAGGCCGGCGTCGATGCGCTGATCGTGCAGGACATGGGCCTGCTGGAACTCGACCTGCCACCGCTCCAGCTCCACGCCAGCACCCAGTGCGACATCCGCACACCGGAAAAGGCGCGCTTCCTGGCCGATGCCGGTTTTTCCCAGGTGGTGCCGGCGCGCGAGCTGACGCTGGCGCAGATCCGCGCCGTGCGCGATGCGCTGCCGGCCGACACCACACTCGAATTCTTCATCCACGGCGCATTGTGCGTGGCGTTTTCCGGCCAGTGCTATATCAGCCATGCCGACAACGGCCGCAGCGCCAACCGGGGTGACTGTTCGCAGGCCTGCCGGCTGCCGTACACGCTGACCGATGCCAGTGGCGGCGTGGTCGCCTTCGACAAGCATCTGCTGTCGATGAAGGACAACGACCAGAGCGCCAATCTGGAAGCGCTGATCGACGCCGGCGTGCGCTCGTTCAAGATCGAGGGGCGCTACAAGGAAGCCAACTACGTCAAGAACATCACCGCCCACTACCGGCTGCTGCTCGACGAGATCCTCGAACGCCGCCCGGAACTGGCGCGCGCCTCCAGCGGCCGCAGCGAGATCCTGTTCACGCCGGATATCGACAAGTCCTTCCATCGCGGCCATACCGATTATTTCGTCAACGGCCGCCATGACGATATCGGCGCCTTCGATTCGCCGACCTTTATCGGCGTACCGGTCGGCACGGTAACGCGGCTGGCCCAGGACTGGTTCGAGATCGACGCCACCGAGCCGCTCGCCAACGGCGACGGCCTCAACTACATGAAAAAGCGCGAAGTGCACGGCATGCAGGCCAATACCGTCGAAATGACCGGTCCTGGCGAGAACGGCACCACGCGCTGGCGGGTGTATCCGAACGAGGGCATGCGCGCGCTGGACGGGCTGAAGCCGGGCACGGAAGTCAGCCGCAACCGCGACCATGCCTGGGAGCAGGCGCTGACACGCAAGTCGGCCGAGCGCCGGGTCGGCGTCTGGCTGAAGCTGGAAGACCAGCCCGACGGACTGAAACTGACTGCCACCGACGAGGATGGCGGGACGGCATCGGCCGCCATGGCGCTGATGCTGGAACCGGCCCGTGACGCCGCGCGGGCGGAAGCCGGGCTGCGCGACAGCCTGGCCAAGCTGGGCAGCACCATGTTCGTCGCCCACGGCGTCGAGCTGGCGCTGGCCTCGGCCTGGTTCGTGCCGGCCTCGGCCATCAACGCCCTGCGCCGCGACGTGGTCGCCCGGCTGGCCGCCGCGCGCATCGCCAACTGGCCGCGCCCGCCGCGCAAGGCGCCGCTGGAACCGCCGGTGCCGTATCCGGAGACCTCACTGTCGTATCTGGCCAATGTGTACAACGACAAGGCCCGGGCGTTCTATGCCCGCCACGGCGTCACGCTGATCGATGCGGCCTACGAGGCACACGAGGAGCCGGGCGAGGTCAGCCTGATGATCACCAAGCATTGCCTGCGCTTCAGCTACAACCTGTGCCCGAAGCAGGCCAAAGGGGTCATCGGCGTCAAGGGCCAGATCCGCGCCGAGCCGATGACACTGAAGTCCGGCAGCGAGACCTATACCCTGACCTTCGACTGCAAGCCGTGCGAAATGCACGTCATGGGCAAGATGAAGAAACACATTTTCAACGCCCCGCCGCCGTCCAGCGTGCCGGTCCAGCCGCTGACCTTCCACCGCAAGCAGCCGTAGGGTCAGCGGCCCGGGCGACCGCCCTTATGCAGGGTCGGTGCCGAGCAACTGGCCGACCAGCCCGTGCCGGCCGGCCGCGAAGGCACTGGCCGCCAGGCGCCTGCCGCCGGCAGGCTGGACTTCGCTCAGGCGCAGCGCGCCATCACCGCAAGCGACCAGCAGGCCGTCGTGGCCGGCTTCCAGCACCGTGCCAGGCGCACCGCGCCCGTCGGCCGGGCTCGCCCCCCACACTTTCAGCAGATCGCCGCCCAGCGTGGTCCACGCGCCCGGCACCGGGCAGTAGCCGCGCACGGCACGGTCGAGTTCCGCCACCGGCCGGGTCCAGTCGAGCCGGGCCTCTTCCTTGTCGAGCTTGGCCGCATAGGTGACGCCCGCTTCCGGCTGCGTGCAGGGCGGGAAGGCGGCCGGATCGGCCAGCACCTCGACAATGGCGGCCGCGCCCAGCGCCATCAGCCGGTCGTGCAGGCTGGCGGCAGTGTCGGTGGCGCTGATCGGCGTGCGCACGACATGCCGCATCGGACCGGTGTCCAGCCCGGCTTCCATCTGCATGATGGTGACGCCGGACTCGGCATCGCCGGCCAGCAGCGCGCGCTGGATCGGCGCGGCGCCACGCCAGCGCGGCAGGATCGACGCATGGATGTTCAGGCAGCCGAGCGGCGGGATGTCCAGTACCGCCTGCGGCAGGATCAGCCCGTAGGCGGCCACCACCATCACGTCGGCCCCGATGTCGTGCAGCGCTTGCCGGGCGCCGGCATCGCGCAGCGTCTGCGGCTGGCTGACCGGCAGTCCCAGTTCCAGCGCGCGCGCCTTGACCGCCGACGGCTTGAGCTTCATGCCACGGCCGGCCGGCCGGTCGGGCTGGGTCAGCACCAGGGCGATGTCGTGTCCGGCGGCATGCAGCGCGGACAGGGCGGCGGCGGCGAAATCCGGCGTGCCGGCGAAGATGAGTTTCATGTGACGATCCGATCTGAAAAAGCGAAATCCGGGCGCCAGGCCCGGTGCGACCACGCTACATGCTCTGGCGTTCGCGCTTCTTGAGCTTGTTCCGGATCCGGTTCTGCTTCAGCGGCGACAGGTACTCGACGAAGACCTTGCCGTCGAGGTGGTCGATCTCGTGCTGGATGCAGATGGCCAGCAGGCCGTCGGTATCCAGCGTGAACGGCTTGCCGTCGCGGTCCAGCGCCTCGACGATCACGTGCTCGGCACGGGTCACCTTGTCGTAGACGCCCGGCACCGACAGGCAGCCTTCCTCGTACACCACCTCGCCATCGCGATGGGTGATGACCGGGTTGATGAACACCTGCAGTTCGTCATGGGTGTCGGACAGGTCGATCACCAGCAGGCGTTCGTGCACGTCGACCTGCGTCGCCGCCAGGCCGATGCCGTGCGCGGCGTACATGGTCTCGCCCATGTCGTCGATCAGGGTGCGGATGCGATCGTCCACCTCGGCCACCGGCCTGGCGATGGTGTGCAGACGGTCGTCCGGGTAATTCAGGATGTTGAGCAGCGCCATAGGGTGATGTTATCTAATACATTGCGTTGTCTGGGGACGGGTCGCCGGAGGCGGCGGGGCCTCGCCGCACCGTGGTCATGCCCGGTATTCCGGACCGCCTGACCGTCGGCGCCGCCCGTCATTGTCGTTCATCTGCAACATGGTGCTGTCCGTTTCGTCCGGCAAGAGGCTTCCATGCGCTTTTCCATTATATCGGCTGTGACGACGCCAGACCTTATCGCCGTGGCGATACGGCCATGAGCCTGCTGACCGGCCACGATGCCTGGCTGCATCTGTTCCATGTCAGGGGCCTCGGTCCGATCGGGTTCAATGCCCTGCTGGAGGCATTCGGCACGGCGGAGGCCATCTGCGCCGCACCGCCCCGGCAGCTGGCCAGCGTCGTATCGCGCCAGCTGGCCGCGGCGATTGCCGGCGACGACAGCCGGGCTGCGCGCCAGGCGGCAGCCGACTGGCTGGCCGCCGACGCGACCCGTTCGCTGCAGACACGGCTCGACGCAGACTACCCGCTGGCGCTGGCACAGTCGCCGGCCGCGCCGCCGCTGCTGTTCCTGCACGGCCGGCGCGAACTGCTGTCCCGGCCGCTGTTCGCCATCGTCGGCAGCCGGCATGCCAGCGCGCAGGGCATCCGCGATGCCGGCCGCTTCGCCCGGGCGCTGGCCGACACCGGCTATACCATCGTCAGCGGCCTGGCCGCCGGCATCGACGCGGCGGCCCATGACGGCGCGGTCGACACCCCGGCGGCCACCGTCGCCGTGATCGGCACCGGTATCGACCGCGTCTATCCGGCCTGCAACCGGCCGCTGGCACGACGCATCGCCGGTCACGGCCTGATCGTCAGCGAGTTTCCGCTCGGCACGCCGCCGCTGGCCGCCCATTTCCCGCGCCGCAACCGCATCATCGCCGGGCTCGGCGCCGGCTGCCTGGTGGTCGAGGCCGGCCTGCGCAGCGGCTCGCTGATCACGGCGCGCCAGGCTGCCGAGGCAGGCCGCGAAGTGTTCGCCATTCCCGGGTCCATTCACTCGCCACTGTCGCGCGGCTGCCATGCGCTGATCCGCGACGGCGCCAGGCTGACCGAGTCGCTGGATGACATCCTGGCCGAACTGCCGCCCTTGCCGGCACTGCCGCCGGTCGCCGGACCCGCCGCTGTCCCGGAGAGTGAATTCGCCGCCGGCGACGCGCGGCTGCTGGCTGCGCTGGGCTTCGATCCGGTCGATGCCGATACCCTGGCGCAACGTACGGGCTTGACGGTGGAGGGGGTTTTGGCGATGCTGCTGCCGCTAGAGCTCGCTGGACGGGTCGCCCCGCTACCGGGCGGCCGCTACCAGCGGGTCGTTTGACGCCCGCCCGTTCATGCCGGAGCCGAATTCGGGCTCCACGCGACGGGCAGGGTGCGAGTCGCCGCCGGCGTCGGGCCTCACCGCCCTTTGTTTCCACTGAAAAAGCCGCCGCCATGCTCGATATCATTGCCTTTCTTGTCCAGGAATACCGCGACTTCGCCGCCTGTCCCGAACCGGAACACCTGGCGCAAAAACTGTCCGCAGTCGGTTTCGAAGACGAGGAAATCGACGATGCGCTGGACTGGCTGGCCGAACTGGCCGCCGACGATGCGTCGCCGATCGTGTTTGCGGAAAGCACCGCCACGCGCATGTTCAGCGCCAGCGAATGCGAACACCTGCCGGTCGATACCCAGGGGTTCATCCACTTTCTCGATACGGCCGGCGCCCTGACCAATCTGCAGCGGGAGCAACTGATCGACCGGCTGATGGCACTGCCCTCGGACGATCTCGATCTCGATGCCGTCCGCCTTGCCACCCTGGCCGTTCTGTGGCGTCACGCTGCCGACATCGACATTCTGGTGGCCGACGAGTTGATGGTCGCCATCGACGGTCAGCCACCGTTGCAATAACGCCGGTCCGGCATCGTCCCGGACCGCACCGAAAGCGCCGAACGCTTGTGAGCGAACGGCTTTAGGCTCTACCATCGCGCCCTTCACCCGGCCGGCGCTTGCATTTGGCGCCGCTTTCCCGAATACATTTAGGGACTATTGACGTCTCGAACTCCATGTCCGCCAATCTGCTGATCGTCGAATCGCCGTCCAAGGCGAAGCCACTGAAAAAATATCTCGGGTCCGATTTCGAGGTACTCGCCTCCTATGGTCACGTTCGCGATCTGGTGCCCAAGAACGGCGCGGTCGACCCCGAACACGACTTCGCGATGAAGTACCAGATCATCGCGCGGAACTCGAAACACGTTGACGCCATCGCCGCCGCCGTGCGCGAAGCCGACACCATCTATCTCGCGACCGACCCGGACCGCGAGGGTGAAGCCATTTCGTGGCACCTGATGGAAATCCTCAAGAACAAGAAGCTCTTGAAGGACAAGAAGGTGATGCGCGTGGTGTTCCACGAGATCACCCGCAACGCGGTGCTGGAAGCCGTCGCCAACCCGCGGGAAATTTCGCAGGACATGGTTGATGCCCAGCAGGCGCGCCGTGCGCTCGACTATCTGGTCGGCTTCAACCTGTCGCCGCTGCTGTGGAAGAAGATCCGTCGCGGCCTGTCCGCCGGCCGCGTGCAGAGCCCGGCCCTGCGCCTGATCTGCGAGCGCGAGATCGAAATCCGTGCGTTTACCGCCCAGGAATACTGGTCGGTACATCTGGACAGCCACAAGGGCCGGCAGAAATTCGGCGCCAAGCTGAACGAGTGGCAGGGCAAGAAGCTCGAGCAGTTCGACATTCCCGACGAAGCCACCCAGGCCTCGGTGCTGGCCGCGCTGTCCGGCCACGACGCTGCGGTCACGGCGGTGGAAAAGAAGAAAAAATCGCGCAACCCGGCCGCACCGTTCACGACCTCGACGCTGCAGCAGGAGGGGGTGCGCAAGCTCGGCATGACCACCGACCGCACCATGCGCACCGCACAGCAGCTGTACGAGGGCATCGACGTCGGCCAGGGCCAGATCGGTCTGATCACCTACATGCGTACCGACTCGGTGGCGCTCGCCAACGACGCGGTCGAGGAGATCCGCTTCTACATCGGCCAGCACTTCGACGCCGACTACCTGCCGAAAACGCCGTCGGTGTTCAAGAACAAGGCCAAGAACGCCCAGGAAGCGCACGAAGCCGTGCGCCCGACGTCGATCTTCCGCACGCCGGAATCGGTCAAGCCATTCCTGACTGCCGACCAGTTCAAACTGTACGACATGGTCTGGAAGCGGACGCTGGCCTGCCAGATGACCGCCGCAAAGTTCGACACCACCGCGGTCGACATCGCGGTCGGTGACGGCGTGTTCCGCGCCACCGGTCAGGTGCAGACCTTCGCCGGCTTTATCGCCGTGTACCAGGAAGACGTCGACGATACCGCCGACGACGACGAGGACAGCGCCAAGCTGCCGCTGCTGGAAGTCGGCGACGTGCTGCCGGTGGACAAACTGTCCGGCGAGCAGCATTTCACCCAGCCGCCGCCGCGCTACTCGGAAGCGTCGCTGGTGAAGACGCTGGAAGAATATGGCATCGGCCGTCCGTCGACCTATGCGTCGATCATCTCGACGCTGAAGGATCGCGAGTACGTGATCCTCGACAAGAAGCGCTTCCAGCCGACCGATACCGGCGAGATCGTCAACAAGTTCCTGACCGAGCACTTCGCCCAGTACGTCGACTATCACTTCACCGCCCGGCTCGAAGACCAGCTTGACGATATCTCCACCGGCAAGCGCCAGTGGATCCCGGTGCTCGACGGCTTCTGGAAGGGATTCCACAAGCAGATCACCGAGAAGGAAAGCATCAGCCGCGCCGAGGTCACCACCGAAAGCCTCGACGAAGCCTGCCCGAAGTGCGGCAAGCCGCTGAACATCCGCTTCGGCAAGCGCGGTCGCTTTATCGGCTGCACCGGCTACCCGGATTGCGACTACACCCGCAACCTGAACGAAACCGCCGAGCAGGCCGCCGCCGAAGAAGAAGCACCAGTCATCATCGAAGACCGGGTCTGCCCGGAGGACGGGGGCCAGCTGGTGGTCAAGAAGGGCCGCTACGGCAAGTTCATCGGCTGCGCCAACTACCCGAAGTGCAAGCACATCGAGCCGCTGGAAAAGCCGCGCGACACCGGTGTCGAGTGCCCGGAATGCAAGACCGGTCACCTGATCGAACGCAAGAGCCGCTACGGCAAGCTGTTCTACAGCTGCAACACCTACCCGAAGTGCAAGTACGCGACCTGGAACCCGCCGGTGGCAGAAACCTGCCCGAAATGCGGCTGGCCGATCCTGACCATCAAGACCACCAAGCGTCGCGGTACCGAGAAGGTGTGCCCGCAGAAGGAATGCGGCTACAGCGAGGTCATTGCCCCGCCGGAAGCGAAGACGGCGGAAGAATGATGCCGAAGCGCCTGATCGTCCTTGCTGCCATGGCCGGCGCCTTCACCGGCCTGCCGGCACTGGCGGCCGGGTCCGGGGACACCACGGACCGTCCGCGCGCCACGGCAACACCGTACGATGCCATCCGCGCCGCGGTGCCGGTCTCAACCAGCCCGCTCGCCATCGGCCGCCGTGCCGCCCTCGACGATCAGCGGCCGACGCCGCGCAGCGCCGGCATCGCCTCGACCCGCCCGGCCGGGCAGGACACCCCGCCGGCCAGTCCGCCCGCGCCACGCTGAGCACCCCGCAAAAAAACCGCCCGGACAGTGATGTCCGGGCGGTTTTCTTGTCGGGTCAGCCTCAGTTCGGGGCCTTGGTCGCCTGACGCTGGAGGATGTTCGAGAACTCCTCCATGAAGGTGTCGAAGCGGTTGGCGAAGCGGTCGATGTCGTAGGCGAAGCGGTTGTAGGCGACAACGGCCGGGATGGCGGCGAACAGGCCGATGGCGGTGGCGATCAGCGCCTCGGCGATACCCGGAGCGACCGTGGCCAGCGTCGCATTGCCGGCGTTCCCGAGCCCGATGAACGCATGCATGATGCCCCAGACCGTACCGAACAGGCCGATATACGGGCTGACCGAGCCGACCGTGGCCAGGAAGGCGGTATGGCGGTCCAGCTCGTCCAGCTCGCGCTGGGCGGCAGCCTTCATCGCGCGGCGGGTGCCGTCCATGGTGTCGGACAGCTCACCGCCCGGCTGGCGGCGCAGTTTGACGAATTCGGCAAAGCCGGCCTGGAAGATCTTTTCCATGCCGATGCCGTCCTTCTTGCCCGACACTTGCTGGTACATGTGGTTGAGGTCGGCACCGCTCCAGAACGCGCGCTCGAAATCCTCGGTATGCAGACGGGCATGGCGCACGTCGATCCATTTCATGATGATGCGGGTCCACGACAGGACCGACATGACCATCAGCAGGGCCATGATGAACTGAACCGGCAGACTCGCATCCAGCAACAGCTTGACGACCGACAGGGATTGGGTGGTTTCCACGACTGAGAGAACCTTTGTCTTAGACGAGTTAGGACTTTAACTGGCGTGCGAAAGCTATCGCAATACACGCCCACTGGCAAAATCGATAATGGTGGATGGGCGACGACGACGGCCGACCAGGCCCGGCAGCGTCAGCAGGCGGTCACCGAACGCATGCCGGCACGCAGCGGCACTGCGCAGTGAACGCTTGCCGGCCACATTGGCCGACGTCGACACCAGCGGCCCCAGCCGGCGGGTCAGCGCGGCCACGCCGGCATGGGCCGAGACGCGAACGGCCAGCGTAGTATGCCGGCCCCGCAGCCACGGCAGCGCCTGACGACCGGCCGGCAGCAGAAACGTGGTCGGACCCGGCCAGCGCGTGGCCAGACGCGCGCGCCCGGCCGTGTCCGGCATGCGGATCAGGCCGCGAAACGCCTCCACACCGGCGCCGACCACGATCATTCCCTTGTGATTCGGCCGCCCCTTGATGCGCAGAATGGCCTTGAGCCCGCGCGCATTGCGCGGATCACAACCCAGTCCGAAACATGACTCGGTCGCGTAGGCGATCACGCCGCCGCGCTTGAGATGTCTGCGGGTCTGACGAAGGAGAGAGGCGGAAGGGAAGCGGTACATGACGGCAAAAATGGGACGACGGCGCCATTTTGGCACGTTGCCGGCCCGGATGCAGGCAGAAGCGCAAAAGAATACCAGACGGCCGGCCCCGGGGCAGGCCACAAAAAAGCGCGAACGGGCGCAGCGCAGCCCGCTAACGGCACATCCCGACCAGATTGCCGTAGACCAGCGCCGCCTCCGGCCGCGTATAGCCATACAGCGCCAGCAGCACTGCGGCCAGGATCAGCGCACCGCCAAGCCACTTCATGCGCCGGCCTCCGCGCGCTGCAGCGGTCGCTCGCGAATCGGCAGGCACAGCAGCGCCGCCATCACCCCCAGCACCACGCTGGCCCACCACACCGGGTCATAGCTGCCGGTGCTGTCGTACACCCGCCCGCCAAGCCAGATGCCGAAGAAACTGCCGAGCTGGTGAGCGAAAAACACCAGCCCGCCCAGCATCGACAGGTAATGGACACCAAAGATGCCGGCGATGATGCCGTTGGTCAGCGGCACGGTGCCGAGCCACAGGAAACCGATGGCGGCCGAGAAGGCAATGGCACTGGCCGGCGTCACCGGCAGCAGCACGAACAGCACGATGGCCAGCGCACGACAGGCATAAATGCCCGACAGCAGCCGCGACTTGTCGTGCCGCGCGCCCATATGGCCGAACAGCCAGGTGCCGACGATATTGGCCAGCCCGATCAGTGCCAGACTCAGCGCACCGACCGAGGACGACAGCCCGCGATCAGCCAGGAAGGCCGGCAGGTGGACGCCGACGAAGGACACCTGGAAACCGCAGACGAAATAACTCGCCGACAGCAGCAGGAAACCGGGATGACGCATCGCTTCGCGGAAGGCGTCGCCGACCGGCTGCGATGGTCGCTCGATCCCCTCGACCCGCAACGGCCATGCCAGCGGCACGATCAGCAGCGTCAGCGCGGCGAACACCAGCAGGGTGGGGCTGGCACCGAGATGATCGATGCCCCACTGGCCGGCCGGCAGCAGCAGGAACTGGCCCAGCGAGCCGGCTGCCGCCGTCAGCCCCATCGCCTGGCTGCGGCGATGCGGCGGCGCCAGCTTGCCAACCACGCCGAACACGACGCCATAGGTCGTGCCGGCCAGGCCGATGCCGATCATCACGCTGCCGAGCAGCGGCATGCCGGGCACCGCCAGCGTCCACAGACCGGCGGCGTAGGCGAGGGCGCCGGCCACCAGCACCCGGCGCGCGCCGGCACGGTCGGCCCAGGCGCCGGCGAACGGCTGCGCCGCGCCCCACAGCAGGTTCAGGATCGCAAAGGCAAAGGCGATCGTCTCCCGTCCGCCGCCGGCCGACAGCGGCTCCAGGAACAGGCCGAAGCTGTGACGGATGCCCATGGCCAGGGTGATGATGACCCCGGCGAACCACAATACGCGCGTCAATGGCATGACGTTTTTCCCCATTTCTCCACCGCGACCGCCGCTCGTTCTGACTGCATGGCGGGGTTTGTCGGCATTCGGGCCTACTATTCCATTGGCACCCGGGCCATGACAAGCCCAAAGAATCAAACGGTCGTTTGACAGCATCGACGGCCGCCGGTATGTTCGGGACCATGGCCAAGCCGTCGGCCATCCGCCTTCCCGTGACCCGCACGCCCCCTCCGTGGAGAAAAACATGACCGCCTATCCGCACCTGCTTGCCCCGCTGGACCTCGGCTTCACCACCCTGAAAAACCGCGTCCTGATGGGGTCCATGCACACCGGACTGGAAGAGCTGCCCGACGGCCCGGAGCGGCTGGCGGCGTTCTATGCCGAACGCGCACGCGGCGGCGTCGGTCTGATCGTGACCGGCGGCGTCGCGCCGAACGAAAAGGGGCGGGTGTATGCCGGCGGGTCGGAACTGACCAGCGCCGCCGAGGGCGCCCGCCACCGTGTCGTGACCGACGCCGTGCACGAAGCCGGCGGCAAGATCGCGCTGCAGATCCTGCATACCGGTCGCTACAGCTACCAGCCCGAACCGCATGCGCCATCCGCGCTGCAGGCGCCGATCAACCCGTTCGCGCCGCTGGCCATGACCGGGGACGACATCCGCCAGACCCTGGCCGATTTCGCCCGCTGCGCCGTGCTGGCGCGCGATGCCGGCTATGACGGGGTCGAGGTGATGGGGTCGGAAGGCTATCTGATCAACCAGTTCCTCACCACGCGCACCAACCACCGTGACGACGAGTGGGGCGGCTCGTTCGAGAACCGCTGCCGCTTTGCGCTCGAGGCGGTTCGTGCCGTGCGCGCCGCGACCGGCCCCGACTTCATCATCATCTACCGCCTGTCGATGCTGGATCTGGTCGACGACGGTTCGAGCTGGGACGAAATCGTCGCCCTGGCCCGGCAGGTCGAAGCGGCTGGCGCCACGATCATCAATACCGGCATTGGCTGGCACGAGGCCCGTATCCCGACCATCGCCACCATGGTGCCGCGTGCCGGCTTCGCCTGGGTAACCCGCAAGCTGATGGGCTCGGTCGGCATCCCGCTGGTGACCACCAACCGCATCAACGACCCGGCTGTGGCCGAACGCGTGATCGCCGACGGCTGCGCCGACATGGTGTCGATGGCGCGCCCGTTCCTCGCCGACCCGGCTTTCGTGCAGAAAAGCGCGGAAAACCGCGCCGACGAAATCAACACCTGCATCGGCTGCAACCAGGCCTGTCTGGACCACATCTTCGCCGGCAAGCTGACCTCCTGTCTGGTCAACCCGCGCGCCTGCCACGAAACCGTGCTGGTCACGCCGCCGGCCCCGGCCCGCAGCAAGCGCCTGGCCGTGGTCGGCGCCGGCCCGGCCGGCCTGGCCTTTTCCACCGAAGCCGCCCGTCGCGGCCATGCGGTGACGCTGTTCGACGCGGCCGACGCGATCGGCGGCCAGTTCAATATCGCCCGCCAGATTCCGGGCAAGGAAGAATTCAACGAAACGCTGCGCTATTTCCGTCGCCAGATCGAGCTGACCGGCGTCGAGCTGCGCCTCGGCCACCGCGTCGGCGCCGACGACCTGGCCGGCTTCGACGAGGTGATCCTGGCCACCGGCATTGCGCCACGCCTGCCGGCCATTCCCGGCATCGAGCACCCGAAGGTACTCAGCTACGTCGACGTGCTGAAGCACAAGAAACCGGTCGGCAAGACCGTCGCCATCATCGGCGCCGGCGGCATCGGCTTCGACACCGCCGAATACCTGACCCAGGGCGGCGAATCGACCAGCCTCGACCCGGCCGCCTTCGCCCGCGAATGGGGCATCGACATGGCGCTGGCCCATCGCGGCGGCCTGGCTCCCGCCGGGGTCGCGCCGCATGCCAGTCCGCGCAAGGTGTACCTGCTGCAGCGCAAGGCAAGCAAGGTCGGCGACGGCCTCGGCAAGACCACCGGCTGGATCCACCGTGCCAGCCTGCAGATGCGCGGCGTGAAGATGGTCAACGGCGTCAGCTACGACCTGATCGACGACGCCGGCCTGCACATCACCGTCAAGGGCGAGACCCAGGTGCTGCCGGTCGACAATGTGGTGATCTGCGCCGGCCAGGACCCGCTGCGCGAACTGGTCGAGCCGCTGCAGGCGCGCGGACAGACCGTGCACCTGATCGGCGGCGCCGACGTGGCGGCCGAACTCGACGCCAAGCGCGCCATCCTGCAGGGCACGCAACTGGCACTGTCGATCTGATCGCCCCCGGGGGCAGCAAACGAAGCAAAAGCAATGGCGGCCATCAGGCCGCCATTGTCGTTCTGGTGCAGGTCAATCAGCCGATGACATCCACATTCTGGCCGGTCTCGCGCCCGCTGCCGAACAGGTCGTGGTAGCCGACGACCGGCACCAGCAGCGCCAGCGGCGTGAACACCAGCATGCCGAGGCCGAGCAGCATGGCCGCCAGCATCATCAGCGCCATCATCCACAGGAACATGACGAAGAACGCGCCGAAGTTGCGCACGCTGGCAGTGAACGATTCGCGCAGCGCAGCCAGCGGCGCCAGTCCGTGCCACAGCACCAGGATCGGTGCCAGCCAGAAGGCCATCGTCAGCAGGAAGGTCGCCGGCAGTGCCGCCACCAGCAGGGCCGACACCACCTCGCCCAGCAGCGCCGGGTCCTCAGGCGCCAGCGTGCCGGTCGGCATGCTGAAGCCCAGCATGGCCGCCAGCGAGAAAAACACCAGGTACATCAGTACCGATGCGGCCAGGTACATCGCGCCGAGCACGAAGAACGGCAGCGCCCGCTGCGACTCGAAACAGCCGAACAGGTCGAGCACGCGCGGGCGTTCGTCGCGCGCAGCGCGGGCCGCAGCCACGGCGCCGCCGGCCATCAGTGCCGGGGTCAGGATCGCGGCCAGCAACTGGCCGAGCACCGGCACCATGCTCAGCACCAGCTGAATCAGCATGAAGACAACACCGATGCCGATCCATGGCAGCGGATAGTCACGGAACAGACGCCATGCGGCGACGATCCAGCGCCGACCGGCACTGGCAGGAACGCGCCGGACTTCCGGCAACGGGGTGGACTGCATGAAAACTCCCTCAGGGCTTATTACAGCTTCGATGCAGGCGGAAGGTTGCCGCCCACGTCGTCATTCGGCGATAATCGCATGATTTTTTTGCAGGCTTTCGCGTCCTGCGCCTCCGGTGACCCTCCGACCCGGACGCCGTGCCGCGCGGCAGGCCCGCCTACACAGCCACTCTTCCGAGGTTTTTTTGATGGTCACGCGCAAAGAGCTCGCTGACGCCGTTCGCGTTCTCAGCATGGATGCAGTGCAACAAGCCAATTCCGGCCACCCCGGCATGCCGATGGGGATGGCGGACATTGCCGTCGCATTGTGGAAGCATCACCTTAAGCATAACCCTGCCAACCCGAAGTGGGCCGACCGCGATCGCTTCGTGCTGTCGAACGGGCACGGCTCCATGCTGCTGTACAGCCTGCTGCACCTGACCGGCTACGATCTGTCCATCGACGACCTGAAGCAGTTCCGCCAGTTGCATTCGAAGACGCCGGGCCATCCCGAATACGGCTACGCGCCGGGCATCGAGACCACGACCGGGCCGCTGGGGCAGGGTATCACCAACGCGGTCGGCATGGCGCTGGCGGAGAAGGTGCTCGGCAAGAGCTTCAACCGGCCGGGCCACGACATCGTCGACCACCGCACCTGGGTCTTCCTCGGTGACGGCTGTCTGATGGAAGGCATCAGCCATGAGGCCTGCTCGCTGGCCGGCACCTGGGGCCTGTCCAAGCTGACCGCGTTCTGGGACGACAACGGCATCTCCATCGACGGCGACGTCGAAGGCTGGTTCACCGACGACACGCCGAAGCGTTTCGAAGCCTACGGCTGGCACGTGATCCGCAACGTCGACGGCCATGATGTCGACGCCGTGCTGAAGGCCATCGACGCCGCCCGCGCCGAAACCGGCAAGCCGACGCTGATCTGCTGCAAGACCGTGATCGGCATGGGCGCGCCGAACAAGCAGGGCGGCCACAACGTGCACGGCGCCCCGCTGGGCGCGACCGAAATCGCCGCCGCCCGCGAATTCCTCGGCTGGCCGCATGCGCCGTTCGAGATCCCGGCCGACATCTATGCCGGCTGGAGCGCCCGCGACAGCGGCAATGCCGCCGAAGCCGACTGGACCGCGCGCTTCAATGCCTACCGTGCTGCATACCCGGCCCTCGCCGACGAATTCGAACGCCGCATCGGTGGCAAGCTGCCGGCCGACTGGGCCGCCTTCGCCGCCGACGTGGTCGCGCAGATCGCCGCCAAGGGCGAGACGCTGGCCACCCGCAAGGCATCGCAGAACGCCATTGAAGCCTTCGCGCCGAAGCTGCCGGAGCTGCTCGGTGGCTCGGCCGACCTGGCCAGCTCGAACCTGACGCTGTGGTCCGGCTCGAAGGACGCCAACAGCGCCGAAGGCGGCAACTACGTGTACTACGGTGTGCGCGAGTTCGGCATGGCCGCAATCATGAACGGCCTGTACCTGCACGGCGGCTTCAAGCCGTACGGCGCCACCTTCCTGATGTTCAGCGAATACGCACGCAATGCACTGCGCATGGCGGCGCTGATGAAGATCAGCCCGATCTTCGTGTTCACCCACGACTCGATCGGTCTGGGCGAGGACGGCCCGACCCACCAGCCGGTCGAACAGGTCGCCACCCTGCGTCTGATCCCGAACATGGACACCTGGCGCCCGTGCGACACGGTGGAATCCGCCGTGTCCTGGCAGGCTGCCATCGAGCGCAACGACGGCCCGAGCACGCTGATCTTCAGTCGCCAGAACCTGCCGTTCATCCCGCGTGATGCCGGTCAGGTGGCCGCAATCCGCCGCGGCGGCTACGTGCTGCGCGATGCCGACAATGCCCGTGCCGTGCTGATCGCCACCGGCTCGGAAATCGAGCTGGCACTGAAGGCGCAGACCGCGCTGGCCGGGCAGGGCATTCCGGTTCGCGTGGTGTCGATGCCGTCGACCAGTGTGTTCGACCGCCAGGGCAAGGACTGGATCGCCTCGGTGCTGCCGAAGGCGCTGCCGCGCGTCGCCATCGAAGCCGGCCACCCGGACGGCTGGCGCAAATACGTCGGTCTGGACGGCGCCGTGGTCGGCCTCGACCACTTTGGCGAATCCGCGCCGGCCAAGGTGCTGTTCGAAACCTTCGGCTTTACCGTCGACAACGTCGTCGCCACGGTGAAATCGGTACTGTAAGCCTGACCGGCGGCGCCTGCGGGCGCCGCCGCACCCTTTACGAATGACTGGAGATCTACGCCATGGCTCTTCGCCTTGCCATCAACGGATACGGCCGCATCGGCCGCCAGGTCCTGCGCGCCATCTACGAATACAATCTGCGCAACGAATTTGAAGTCGTGGCGGTCAACGCCTCCGGCGACCTGGCTACCAATGCGCACCTGACCGCCTTCGACACCGTCCACGGCCGTTTCGCCGGCGAAGTCAGCCATGACGACAGCCACCTGATCATCAACGGCGACGCCATTCCGTTCTTCGCCACCCGCAACCCGGCCGAACTGCCGTGGAAGGCGCTGAATGTCGACCTGGTGCTCGAATGCACCGGCGCCTTCACCTCGAAGGAAAAGGCCCGCGTCCACCTCGAGGCCGGCGCGAAGAAGGTGCTGATCTCGGCGCCGGGCGGCGATGACGTCGATGCCACCGTGGTCTATGGCGTCAACGATGACGTGCTGCGCGCCGGCATGACCGTGGTCAGCAACGCCAGCTGCACCACCAACTGCCTGGCACCGGTCGCCAAGGCGCTGAACGACAGCCTCGGCATCGTCAAGGGCCTGATGACCACCATCCACGCCTACACCAACGACCAGGTGCTGACCGACGTCCGCCACAAGGACCTGCGCCGCGCCCGTTCCGCCACCCAGAACATGATCCCGACCAAGACCGGCGCGGCCAAGGCCGTCGGCCTGGTGCTGCCGGACATGGCCGGCAAGCTCGACGGCTTCTCGGTGCGGGTGCCGACCATCAATGTGTCGCTGGTCGACCTGACCTTCGAAGCGGCCCGTGACACCACGGTGGCCGAAGTCAACGAACTGATGAAGGCGGCGGCCGACGGCCCGATGAAGGGCGTGCTCGGCTACAACACGCTGCCGCTGGTGTCGATGGACTTCAACCACACCCGTGAGGCTTCGCACTTCGACGCCACGCTGACCAAGGTGTCCAACGGCAACCTGGTCAAGGTTCTGGCCTGGTACGACAACGAGTGGGGCTTCAGCTGCCAGATGCTGAATACTGCCCGCGCGATGTTCGCCGCGCGTCAGTAATCCCCCGGAGGGCCGCTACGGCCCTCCACTCAATTTATTAACGGGCTCCAAGGCCATGCATTTCAACAAACTGACCGACATCAATCTCGACGGCAAGCGCGCGCTGATCCGCGTGGACATGAACGTGCCGGTGAAACACGGCAAACTCGGCGACGACACCCGCATCCGCGCGTCGATGCCATCGATCGAACACTGCCTGAAGCACGGCGCCGCCGTCATCCTGATGTCCCACCTCGGTCGCCCGACCGAAGGGGAACCGCGGCCCGAGGACAGCCTCGCGCCGGTCGCGCAGCGTCTGTCCGAGCTGCTGGGCCAGCCGGTACCGGTCATTACCGCATGGCAGGACGGCATCGACATCAAGCCGGGCCAGGTGGTGATGCTGGAAAACGTCCGCCTGAACCGCGGCGAGAAAAAGAACCTGCCCGAGCTGGGCCAGGCGTATGCCAGCCTGTGCGATGTCTTCATCAACGACGCGTTCGGCACCGCCCACCGTGCCGAGGCCTCGACCCATGCCGTTGCCCGCTTTGCGCCCCTGGCCTGTGCCGGCATCCTGCTGACCGCCGAACTGGAAGCCCTCGGCCGCGCCCTGGAGGCCCCGGCCCGCCCGCTGGTCGCCATCGTCGCCGGCTCCAAGGTGTCGACCAAGCTGACCATCCTCGAATCGCTGGCCGACAAGGTCGACCAGCTGATCGTCGGCGGCGGCATCGCCAACACCTTCCTGCTGGCCGAAGGCCATGGCATCGGCAAGTCGCTCGCCGAATCCGAACTGGTTGGCGAAGCGAAGAAGGTCATTGCCAAGATCCGCGCCAATGGCGGCGATGTGCCGCTGCCGACCGATGTGGTCGTCGCGCCGGAATTCTCGGAAAACGCCGACGACACGCTGAAGCTGGTCGATGACGTCACCAAGGACGACATGATCCTCGACATCGGCCCGCAGTCCGCATGCCGCCTGGCCGAAATCGTCGCCCATGCCGGCACCGTGGTCTGGAACGGCCCGGTCGGCGTGTTCGAGTTCGACCAGTTCTCCGGTGGCACCCAGACCCTGGCGCGCGCCATCGCCGACAGCGACGCGTTCTCGATCGCCGGCGGCGGCGATACCCTTGCCGCCATCGCCAAGTTCGGCGTGACCGACCGCATCGGCTACATTTCCACTGGCGGCGGCGCCTTCCTCGAATTCCTGGAAGGCAAGGAATTGCCGGCCGTCGCCATCCTGGCCGAACGCGCCTCGCACTGATCCCGGTCCCGGCAGATGCCGGCCCGGCAACTCCTGGAGTGGCCCATGTCGTTCAATACCTGGCTCCTGTTCGTCGTGACCGTGTTCTTCGTCTCGGCCACTCCCGGCCCGAACATGCTGCTGGCGATGACCCACGGCATTCGTTATGGCGTGCGCCATACGCTGCCGACCATGTCCGGCCTGCTGGTCGGGCTCGGTCTGATCATGGCCGGTTCCGCCGCCGGACTGGGGGCGGTACTGGCCACGTCCGAGCTGCTGTTCGCCGTCATCAAGTACGCCGGCGCCGCCTATCTGATCTGGCTCGGGCTGCGCACCTGGTTTGCCCGGGTCGAAGCGCCCGCCGTCGCCGAGACCGATCCGCAGCTGCGCGATGCCAGCTGGCAGCAGCGCTTTCGCACCGGTTTTCTGGTGTCGATGAGCAACCCGAAGGCTTTCATTTTCTTTACCGCCCTGTTCCCGCAGTTCATGCATGCCGATGCGCCGCAAGGCCCGCAGTTGCTGGTGCTGGCCATCACGTTCTACGTGATCGAGACCAGCTGGCAGTTCGTCTACGCCACCGGCGGCGCCCGGCTCAAGCACTGGCTGACCAGCCCGTTGCGGATGCGCTGGGTGAACCGCTTTGCCGGCAGTTCCTTCATGGTGGCCGGCGTTGCGCTGAGCAGCGTGAGCAAGGCCTGATCATTACCCGTTCGCGCGCGGCCCCTGCCGTGCGCGCCGTTTTCTGGAGAATCCAAACATGGCTCTCGTTTCCCTGCGCCAGCTGCTCGATCATGCAGCCGAATACAGCTATGGCCTGCCGGCCTTCAACGTCAACAACCTCGAACAGATGCGCGCCATCATGGAAGCCGCCGACAAGGTCGACGCGCCGGTGATCGTCCAGGCCTCGGCCGGTGCGCGCAAATACGCCGGCGCACCGTTCCTGCGCCACCTGATCCTGGCCGCGATCGAAGAGTTTCCGCATATCCCGGTGGTCATGCACCAGGACCACGGCACCAGCCCGGATGTGTGCCAGCGCTCGATCCAGCTCGGCTTCAGCTCGGTGATGATGGACGGCAGCCTGAAGAGTGACGGCAAGTCCCCGGCCGACTACGACTACAACGTCGACGTGACCCGCACCGTGGTCAACTTCGCCCATGCCTGCGGCGTGTCGGTCGAAGGCGAGATCGGCTGCCTCGGCAGTCTGGAAACCGGCATGGCCGGCGAGGAAGACGGCGTCGGCGCCGAAGGCGTGCTCGATCACAGCCAGTTGCTGACCGACCCGGAAGAAGCCGCGCAATTCGTCAAGGATACCGGCGTCGACGCGCTGGCCATCGCCATCGGCACCAGCCACGGCGCGTACAAGTTCTCCAAGAAGCCCACCGGCGACGTGCTGCGCATCGACCGCATCAAGGAAATCCACGCCCGCATCCCGAACACCCATCTGGTGATGCACGGCTCGTCCAGCGTGCCGCAGGAATGGCTGAAGATCATCAACGAGTTCGGCGGCGATCTCGGTGAAACCTATGGCGTGCCGGTCGAGGAAATCGTCGAAGGCATCAAGCACGGCGTGCGCAAGGTCAATATCGACACCGACCTGCGTCTGGCCAGCACCGGCGCCGTGCGTCGCTTCCTGGCCCAGCATCCGGCCGAATTCGACCCGCGCAAATTCCTGAAGGTCTCCACCGACGCGATGCGCGACCTGTGCATCGCCCGCTACGAAGCCTTCGGCTCGGCCGGTCAGGCCAGCAAGATCAAGCCGGTCAACCTCGACACCATGGCCAATCGCTACGCCAGCGGCGCGCTGGCCCAGGTCGTGCGCTAAATCCCGCACCTTTCGTCCCCGCCGTGGGCATGACATGGCCCGGGCAGGCATCAGAGGCCGTTCGTCCGCGAACGGCCTCTGTCGTCTATGCCGTCCGGACGATGGCAGCCCGGCCGTCGAACGCATATAGTTCCGTTGCCCCGTCTGTCACCCATCTGAAAACGCCATGCAGCTACACATCCTGTACTTCGCCCGCCTGCGCGACACCTTCGGCCGCGCGGAAGAACACCTGGAATTCTCCGGCACCACCATCGGCGCCCTGATCGACCTGCTGGTCGCCCGGGGCGACGACTGGCGCGAAGCGCTGGGAGGCGGGCGCCCGTTCCGCGTCGCCCGCAACCAGGCGATCGCCACCGTGGACACCGTGCTCAGCGAGGGCGACGAAATCGCGATCTTCCCGCCGGTCACCGGAGGCTGAAATGGACGTCCATATCCGTGTCAGCCACGACGACTTCGATACTGCCGCCGAGATCGCGCGTTACCAGCGCCCCGGTATCGGCGCCGTGACCGCCTTTGTCGGCCTGGTCCGCGATTTCGGTGATGGTGACAACGTGGTCGCCCTGGAACTCGAGCACTATCCGGGCATGACCGAAAGCGAACTGGCGGCCATCATCGATGACGCCGGCCGCCGCTGGCCACTGGATGGCGTCACGGTTATCCACAGGGTAGGCCGGCTGGAACTGTCCGAACGCATCGTGCTGGTCGTCACCGCCTCGGCCCACCGCCGCGCGGCCTTCGAGGGCTGCGAGTTCGTCATGGACTGGCTGAAGACCCGGGCGCCGTTCTGGAAGCGCGAATGGGGAGCGGATGGTCAGTCGCGCTGGGTGGACGCCAAGGACAGCGACGACAGCGCCGCCGCGCGCTGGGAAGATACCCCCAAATAAGTCACACCCTGCCCACACTTTATCCATAGACTTGTCCACAGCGCGGCGTTGTCCCGCTTCCGCCCAGACCGTGCCACCGCGATTTTCATCCACCGTTTTATGCACAGGCTGCGCGGCAATGTTTCCCGTGAAACATTTCAGCAATGGCAGCAGAAAATCCTGCAATAACAGCATGTTCCGCGTGAAACCGGAATAAGCCCGCCATAAGACAAGAGTATTGACAATTTCCATGCACAAAGTTATCCACAACTCAACCCGGATTTTCCTGCATGGAAAATAAGACCGGAAATGTCCGCGCCTACTCGGCACTGATCCTGGCAGGCGGCCAGGCATCGCGGATGGGCGGCGTCGACAAGGGCTGGGTCCGCCTCGGCCAGACGCCGCTGATCCGCTGCTCGCTCGTGGCGCTGTCACGCCAGGCAGAGCCGCCGCGGCAGGTTCTGATCAGCGCCAACCGCCACCTCGACGACTATGCGGCACTGGGCGTACCGGTGCTGCCGGACGTGCTTCCCGGCTCGCTCGGACCGCTGGCCGGCCTGCACGCGGCACAATTGTCCCCATTGTTATCCACAGGCGAACCGCTGCTGGTCATCAGCGTGGACACGGTCAGACTGCCGGACAATTTCGCTTCGCGATTACTGGATGCCCTGGCAGCCGGCCACGACGCCGTATCCGCCAGCGACAGTGAGCGCTGGCACCCGACACTGATGATGGTCAGGACCGGCCAGGCCGCGTCGCTGGCGGATTACCTGCTTGGCGGCGGGCGCAGCATCCGCGGCTGGCTGGGCGGCCTGCGCCACGCCACGGTGGCATTCGGGCAGCCGTTCCCCAATCTCAATACGCTGGACGATGTGGCCAGCCTGGCGGCCGGGCAGGGCGGTGTCGCGCCCGACTGAAGGCCGGCTTTTCGACCGTGCTGTCCACAGCCGCCAGACAGAAAGAAACCGCCCCGTGGCCGATGCCACGGGGCGGTTTCTGTTTCCACTGCCGATGCTTACTTGCCGGACGGTGCGCCGTTCTTCGCCCGGCGGGCGCGGACCGCATCGGCCAGGGTGCCCAGCAGGTCGACCGTATCGTCCCAGCCGATGCACGCGTCGGTGATGCTCTGGCCGTAGGTCAGCGGGCAGTTCGGCTTCTGGTCCTGGCGGCCTTCGACCAGGTGCGACTCGATCATCACGCCGAAAATGTGTTCGTCGCCACCGGCCAGCTGGGCAGCGATGTCATCGCCGACTTCCATCTGCCGGCGGAAGTCCTTGCGGCTGTTGGCATGGCTGAAGTCGACCATCAGCTTCTGCGGCAGGCCGACGGCGGCCAGTTCGGCCGCTGCGGCCTGCACGTGCGCAGCCGAGTAGTTCGGTTCCTTGCCGCCGCGCAGGATCGCATGGCAGTCCGGGTTGCCGCCGGTGTTGACGATGGCGGAATGCCCGGTCTTGGTCACCGACAGGAAGTGGTGGGAATTGCCGGCGGCACGGATGGCGTCGATGGCGATCTTCAGGTTGCCGTCGGTACCGTTCTTGAAGCCAACCGGACAGGACAGACCGGACGCCAGTTCGCGGTGCACCTGCGACTCGGTGGTCCGCGCGCCGATCGCGCCCCAGCTGATCAGGTCGGCGAAGTACTGCGGCGTGATCATGTCGAGGAATTCGGTCGCGGCCGGGATGCCCTGGTCGTTCAGTTCCAGCAGCAGCTTGCGCGCAATGCGCAGGCCCTTGTTGATATCGTAGGACTCGTCCAGGTTCGGGTCGTTGATCAGCCCCTTCCAGCCGACGGTCGTGCGCGGTTTCTCGAAGTAGACCCGCATCACCACCACCAGCGCGTCTTCGTGCTGCTGGCGCAGCGCCTGCAGACGATTCGCGTACTCGTGCGCGGCAGCGGTATCGTGGATCGAACACGGGCCGACCACGACCAGCAGACGGTCATCCTCACCATGCAGCACGCGGGAAATATCGCGACGCGTATTAAAAATCAGTTCCGACGCCGCCTCGCTGATCGGGAGTTCATACAGATGGGCGATCGGCGGAAGCAGTTCCTTGATCTCACGGATTCGGACGTCGTCGGTCTGGCGTTGCATGATGAAGGCTTTCGGCTGCGAGGGAAAATGTTGCGAGGCATCAAATCTATCGCGCTTTGCCGGCAGGTGCAAACGCGATACCGCGCCGTCATGGACCGGCGACAGGATTCCCGGCAAGCAAAACGCCGCCCGTGAGGGCGGCGCAGGCTCATGGCGGCAATGTCGCCAGACATTGCCGGGGTGCCGGATCAGTCGGCGAACTGCTTCTTCAGCCGTTCGCGGCGTTCCTGGGCTTCGACCGACAGCGTCGCGGTCGGGCGGGCCAGCAGGCGCTTGAGGCCGATCGGCTCGCCGGTGTCTTCGCAGAAGCCGTAGGAGCCGTCTTCGAGCTTCTTCAGCGTCGACTGGATCTTTTGCAGCAGCTTGCGCTCGCGATCGCGGGTGCGCAGCTCCAGCGCGTATTCTTCTTCCAGTGTGGCCCGATCCGCCGGGTCCGGCGTGGCCTCCTGCTCTTGCAGGTGGTTGGTTGTGGCACTGGCGTTGTTGATCAACTCTTCCTGCATCTGCAGGAGACGTTCGCGGAAGAACTCCAGATGATCGGCGTTCATGTAGTCGCTATCGTCGCCGTTCCAGTTGAGGACGTCCTGTTCGGTCAGCTTGGCCATATTTGTTATCCGGCGAGATGAAAACGGCGGGCAGATTACCGGTGGTAGCGCTTGAGAGCAACCACCGCAATGCGGGGACATGCCCCGTTCCCCCGTTTCAACGCACATATATAGAGGGGGGAATGCCGTTCTACAAGGTATTTCAATAAAAGTGAAGCGGGAAAACGATCCCCGCTCCGGACGGTCGACAAACCCCGCCAGGTCAGGACGCTGCGGTCCGCGAGGTTCCCCCGCGACGGGCGAGGGTGGTGGCCGTCGGTGCCCACCTTTTATAGCAGCATGGTGCGGAAAAGCGGCCACGTGCGGTGATGCGCCGGACGCAAGGCGGGGACGATGCCGCCGCGCCCGGCATGGAGCGCCAGATTACTTCTGCGACAGCACCCACTTGACCAGCGTCTTCGCATCCGCTTCGCTGATGTTGTTGGCCGGCATCGGGACCGGACCCCAGACACCCGATCCGCCCTTCATCACCTTTTGCACCAGCGCGGCTTCATTGCCACCCTTGTACTTGGCAGCCACGTCCTTGAACGCCGGGCCGACCAGCTTCTTGTCGACGGTGTGACAGGACATGCAGTTCTTCTGCTGAGCCAGTTGCAGGTTGGCAAACGCCGGCAGGGTCGTCATCGTGCCCAGCACGGTCAACGCCACGAGTATTTTTTTCATCGATTGTTCTCCACAGGGTAATCAGGCCACGCGGGGACACTGCCCCGCGTGCGCGTCAGCATACTCTTTATTTTTCTGGAAAATATTGATCAACCTCTAGGCAACTGACATAAACCGCCGTCAGTCGGCCCCGCTCAGACACCGAACTGCAATTGTGCCAGCAGCATCCGCTCCAGGAAGGCTATCGGCAGCATCAGCACCACCTGAAGCACGATCAGCAGCGCCAGCGGCGACAGATCCACCTGGCCGATCATCAGCCGGCGGAACGGCCGCAGGAACGGTCGCGTCAGCAGTTCCAGCAACGGTGCCAGCGGATTGTACGGGCTGACCCAGGACAGTACCGCCTGGACGATGACCGCTCCCATCAGCAGGTAGACCGTGGCACGGAACACATACAGTACCGCCAGCAGCGCCATCGACAGCCAGTTGGATGGCAGTGCGAAGTTGTACGGCAGCGGTGCCAGCACCAGCAGCAGCACGATGGCGATCAGCGAGGTCAGCCACGCGGTCAGCAGCGTGGCCGTATCGTAGCCGCGCCAGGCCGGAATCCGCTTGCGCAGCGGAAGTACGATAAAGTCGGTGGCCGAACGGACGAACTGGACCAGCGGATGGCGCAACGGCGCGTTGGCCAGCTGCAGGTAGAAGCGCAGCAGCAGGACCAGCACGAACAGGTCGGAGGCGGTCTGGATCAGGAAACGCAGGGTATCGGCTAGCATCGGCTCAGCTCCGCGAGAAGTCGGCGCTCATTTCGACCGCCCGGGCGCGGCAAGCCAGCGCACCGCGCACGATGGCCTCCTTGACCCGGTCATCCTCGAAGCTGGCGATCGCCCGCTCCGTGGTACCGCCCTTGCTCATCACCTTGCGCTTGAGTTCACCAGCCGGCTCGCCGCTGTCGCGCAGCAGCGCGATGGCACCCTCGAACGTTTCCAGCGCCAGTTGTCGCGCGGTCTCGGCATCGAAACCGACGTCGCGGCCGACCGCTTCCAGCGCTTCGACAAAATGGAACACATAAGCCGGACCGCTGCCGGACACGGCGATGACATCGTCGATGCCGCTCTCGGTCCCGACCCACAGCACGCGACCTACCGCCGTCATGATCGCTTCGGCGGCGTTCCGGTCGGCCACGGCCACGTCTGCCGCCGCGTAGAGGCCGCTGACGCCCTTGCCAACCAGGGCAGGGGTGTTGGGCATCACCCGCACGATGCGCGTCGTGCCGCCGCTCCAGCGCGACAGGGTGGCGATATCCACGCCGGCAGCGATCGACACCAGCAGCGCGCCGTTCAGTCGCGGGGCCAGTTCGGTGCAGACCGCCTTCAGGTTCTGCGGCTTGACCGCCAGCACGATGACATCGTCGGCAGACAGCGCGGCGGACAGGGCGGACAGCGCCGTCACGCCATACTTCGCCGCCAGGGCATCACGCTTTTCCTCGCTGTGTTCGACCACGCTGATCGTCGTTCCGGGCTGGCGGTACAAACCGCCGATGATGGCGGTGGCCATATTGCCGCCGCCAATAAACAAGACGTTCATGAGTGCTCCAGAAAAAGGGGGGTTAACGCACGCCGTAGTCGCGCGCACCGAAAATCGCCGTACCGACCCGAACCAGTGTCGAGCCGGCGCCGATGGCCGTTTCCAGATCGGACGACATGCCCATCGACAGCGTGTCGAGTGTCAGCCCGTCGGCGCGCAGCTGCTCACGCAGCGCCGCCAGCCGGGAGAACTGGCCGGCCAGCGTGGCCGGGTCGGCATGCGGGTCCGGTATGCACATCAGCCCGCGCAACGTTAACCGCGGCAACTTAGCCACGGCTTGCGCGAGGGCAATTGCCTGCCCGGGCTCGCAGCCGCTCTTGCTCTGCTCGCCGGAGACATTGACCTGCACACAGACGTTCAGCGCCGGCAGCTGTGCCGGGCGTTGTGCCGACAGCCGCTCGGCAATCTTCAGCCGGTCGACCGAATGCACCCAGTGTGCCAGCTCGGCCACGACGCGCGTCTTGTTGCTTTGCAACGGGCCGATGAAATGCCACTCGATATCGGTCAGTGACGCCAGTTCGGCGCACTTGCTTTCCAGCTCCTGCACATAGTTTTCGCCGAAGGCACGCTGCCCGGCGACATGGGCGTCGCGGATGGCATCGGCGGGAAAGGTCTTGCTCACGGCCAGCAGGCGTACGCTGCCCGCAGGCCGGTTCGAGGCTTGTTCCGCCAGGCGGATACGCTGGTTCACCTGCTCCAGCGCGGAAGAAAGGGACATTGTCATGTTTTCGCGTTGCGGTGGGGGTAAACGGTTTCTACAACTCAGAATGCAGTCATGCCACTCGCGGAGAAAGTATAAACGGTGCGTTGACGGCCGGACTGCGGTGATTGGCGGGCAGCAACGGCTTGCAAGACCCCGGCGCGCACCACCACGGCGGACAGTCGCGGACTGTCGGCGGGGAAGCCAAGGCATCAGCATGCCCGATCGCCATGATAGTCCAATCCACGCCAGCCGGACCGTTGACGGCGTCCACCGCCAGGGAGACCGAAATGCGCCTGTTCTTTGCCGCGACACCGCCGCCGCCACTGTCTGCGGCCCTGTGCGCCGTGTCGCAGACCCTGCTGCCGCAAAGCGGCGGGCGCCAGGTCCCGCCCCGGCTGATCCACCTGACCCTGGCCTTTCTCGGCGAGATGCCCTCGGCACGGGTGCCGGTGCTCAATGCACTGGCCGCTCCCTTGCCGTTCATTCCGTTCACGCTGACCCTGAGCCGCGCCGGCAGCTTTTCCACCCGCGCCGGCTGGCTGGCCCCCTCGCAGACACCGGCGGAACTGCGCCAGCTGGTCGAGGTGCTAACCTCGACACTGAACGGCAACGGGTTTCACGTGGAACAACGCGCGTACCGCGCACACCTGACCGTCCTGCGCTCACTGCAGCAGCCCCTGCCGGCACAGGCGCTTGCCGAACCGCTCGACTGGTACATCGACCACTATGCGCTGGTCGCCTCGACCCTGACGCCGCACGGCCCGCGCTACAAGATCATGTGCCGGTTCGGACGGCTGCAGGATCAGAACAGTGAAAGCGGAACGGTGCAGCAGCCGCTTCCGTAAATGCAGAACGGTGAGCCTCAGCTCACCGTCAGACTGCTCATAAAGGTGGGCACCGGCGTCCACCGTGGCGGCGGTGCACGCCCGACTGACAGAATCTGTCGTGAGCACGGCAGTCTGCCTGATTGAATCCGGCCTCTTCCGTCTCCGCCACCGCGGGGAAACCTCGCTTCGCTCGTCCGTTCTTCGCGGGCGGGGTGGATGGACAAACGGTGAGCCAGCGCTCACCGTTTGTCCATTACCGGGGCGGAAACCCGCGATCAGTGATTCAGGATCTTCGACAGGAACTGCTGCGCGCGTTCGCCGCGCGGTGCGCCGAAGAAGTCGTCCTTGCTGCAATCCTCGACGATCGAACCGCGGTCCATGAAAATCACCCGGTCGGCCACGCGTCTGGCGAAGCCCATTTCGTGCGTCACGCACATCATGGTCATCCCTTCGCGCGCCAGCTCGGTCATCACGTCCAGCACTTCATTGATCATTTCCGGGTCGAGGGCCGACGTCGGTTCGTCGAACAGCATGGCAATCGGGTCCATCGCCAGCGCACGGGCAATGGCGACGCGCTGCTGCTGGCCACCGGACAGCTGTCCCGGAAACTTGTTCGCCTGTGCCTTCAGGCCGACACGCTCCAGCAGCTTCATGCCCTTGTTCATCGCTTCTTCCTTGCCGCGGCCGAGCACTTTCTGCTGGGCGATGGCCAGGTTCTCGGTGATCGACAGGTGCGGGAACAGCTCGAAGTGCTGGAACACCATGCCGACCCGGCTTCTGAGTTTCGGCAGGTTGGTCTTCGGGTCACCGACCGAGATGCCGTCGACGATGATCTCGCCCTTCTGGAACGGTTCCAGCGCATTCACGCACTTGATCAGCGTCGACTTGCCCGAGCCGGACGGCCCGCAGACCACGACGACTTCGCCGGTCTGCACGGCGGTCGTGCAGTCGGTCAGCACCTGAAACTCGCCGTACCACTTGGAAATGTTCTTGATTTCAATCATGGGGAATTCCTTAACGCACGATGGCGATTTTGGCATGCAGCCGTTTCACCAGTCGCGACAGCGCATAGCTGATCACGAAGTAGATCACCGCAACGGCGGAGTACATTTCCACCAGCGTGTTGTCACGGTTTGCCACCTTGCTGGCCGCCCCCAGCAGGTCGGTCGCGCCGACCACATAGACCAGCGAGGTATCCTGGAACAGGATGATGACCTGCATCAGCAGCAGCGGCACCACGTTGCGGAACGCCTGCGGCAGGATCACATAGCGCATGTTCTGCCCGTAGGTGAAGCCCATCGCCGCCCCGGCGCTGACCTGGCCGGTCGAGATCGACTGGATGCCGGCACGGATGATCTCGCAGAAATAGGCGGCCTCGAACACGGCGAAGGTCACATAGGCCGAGCGCTCGGCGCCGACATCGAGGCCCAGCATCAGCGGCACCAGGATGTAGATCCAGAAGATCACCAGCACCAGCGGAATCGAGCGGAACAGGTTCACGTAGCTGGACGCGAGCAGGTTCAGCCACTTCATCGACGACAGGCGGGCCATGGCCAGCAGGGTGCCGAACAGCACACCAAACACGGTCGACGTCAGCGTCAGCGACAGCGAGTACTTCAGGCCCTGCCACAGGAAGCCCTGCGCATGGACGACAGCGGAGAAATCGAAATTCATCATTTGCCCCCGCCCACGTAGCCCGGCACGCGGGATTTCTTCTCGATGAACGCCATGACGCGGTTCACCGCCAGCGCGACGATCAGGTACAGCACACTGGTCATCGTCATCACTTCGATCGGGTTGGCCGGTGCGTATTCACCGGTAATCTGGCGCATCTGGAACGTCAGTTCGGTCAGCCCGATCACCAGCGCAACCGCCGAGTTCTTGAAGATGTTCATGAACTCGCTGGTCAGCGGCGGAATCATGATCCGGTACGCCATCGGCAGCAGTACGTAGCGATAGGTCTGCGGCAGCGTAAAGCCCAGCGCCAGGCCGGCGTTCTTCTGTCCGCGCGACAGCGCCATGATGCCGGTCCGCACCTGCTCGGCCACCCGGGCGGCGGTATACGCACCAAGCGAGAACACGGCGGTGAAGAATTCCGGCAGCGGCATGTCCTGCTTGACCCAGTCGCCGGCCGCTTGCGGCAGGAACTCCGGGAAGACGAAGAACCACAGGAACATCTGCACGATCAGCGGCACGTTGCGGAAAATTTCCACGTACACGGTACAGATGCCCGAAATCCATTTGTTCGGCGCCGTACGACCGACACCGATGATCGAACCGACGATCAGCGCGATGACCCAGGCCGCCAGCGCGGTCGCCACCGTCCAGCCCAGGCCGGACAGCAGCCACTGATAGTAGAACTCGTCGGTATCCGGGACGCGTTCGAGAATCACGCCCCAGTTCCATTGATACTGACCCATACCTTTGTTACTCCAACGCTAGATCCGGCCTGGGCACAGGCCGGAAACAACAGGAGGCCTGGCGGCCTCCTGTCGCTCATGCCAACTGCAATCAGATACCCTTGTCGGTCGGGTTCTTGACGGCTTCCTTGAGCTGCGGGCTCATCGGCAGGTTCAGGTTGATGTTGCGCGGCGGAATCGGGCTGGTGAACCACTTGCTGTACAGCTTGTTGATTTCACCGGACTTCATCAGTTTGGTCAGGGTACCGTCGACGGCAGCCTTGAACTGCGGATCGTCCTTGCGGATCATGATGCCGTACGGCTCGACCGACAGGGCCGGACCGACAATCGCGTAATCCTTCGGGCTCTTCGAGTTGGCGATCAGGCCGGCCAGCAGCACGTCATCCATCACGAAGGCGGCGGCACGGCCGGTTTCGACCATCAGGAACGAGTCGGCGTGATCCTTGCCGTAGACGTTCTTGATGTTCAGCTGCTTGCCCTTTTCGTTCTGCTTGATGTAGCGGTCCGACGTGGTGCCGGTGGTGGTCACCACCGACTTGCCGTCGACGTCGTCGATCGACTTGATGCCCGAACGCGACTTGACCAGCATGCGCACGCTGGTCACATAGGTCGACACGCTGAAGGCGACCTGCTTCTGGCGTTCGACCGAGTTGGTGGTCGAGCCGCACTCGAGGTCGACGGTGCCGTTGGTCATCAGCGGAATGCGCGTCTGCGACGTGACCGGTACCAGCCTGGTCACCAGCGTCGGCATGTTCAGTTCTTTCTTCACGTCGGCGACCACGCGGTTACACAGGTCCATCATGTAGCCGACCGGCTTCTGGTTGCCGTCAAGGTAGGAAAACGGAATCGACGACTCGCGGTAGCCGATGACGATCTCTCCCTTGTCCTTGACTTTCTTCAGCGTGCCGGTCAGTTCGGCGGCCAGTGCGGGTGCTGACACGACCGCCGCAGCGACTGCGGTAACGATCAGGCGGGAGGCAAATTGCATCATGAAGAGTCTCTCCTTCTTTGGTGATGGGTGCCTTTGAACGACACCCATGGTCCAGCAGCCGGCCTGACTCGGACCGACCCCTATTTCATGGTGCGGCGAGCCGCACCGGGCGAATGTAGAAACGTTTTTCCTGAATGCCGGCATGCGCCGTTCATATCGCGCAGCCGTGCCGCCCCCGCCAGCCCGCAGGGCAGGAAAGAGGGCAGGGCCCGCAGTGGCGCAAGCGCCCCGGTCAATGCATCGGGGACAGCACCTGCTTCAGGAATTGTTTTGCCCGCTCGTGTTGCGGGTTCTTGAAGAAATCTTCCGGTCTGGCCTGCTCGAGAATCTCGCCCTGGTCGATAAAGATCACCCGGTCTGCCACTTCACGGGCAAAACCCATTTCGTGGGTTACCACCATCATGGTGATGCCGGTATCGGCCAGGTCTTTCATCACCTTCAGCACTTCGCCAATCATTTCCGGGTCGAGCGCCGATGTCGGTTCGTCGAACAGCATGACCTTCGGCTGCATGGCCAGTCCGCGCGCGATGGCCACGCGCTGCTGCTGGCCACCGGACAGCTGGCTCGGGAACGCGTCCTTCTTGTGCGCCAGACCGACGCGCTCCAGCAACTCGCCGGCACGCTTCTCCGCGCTCGCCCGCGACATCCGCCGCACCTGCATCGGCGCCAGCGTGATGTTGTCGAGCACCGACAGGTGCGGATACAGGTTGAAGTGCTGGAACACGAAGCCGACTTCGGCGCGCAGCGCGTTCAGGTCGGTCTTCTGGTCAACGACGTTCTTGCCATCCACCCACAGCTCGCCGGACGAAATCGGCTCCAGCTGGTTCACGCAACGGATCAGCGTCGATTTGCCCGAACCGGACGGACCGCACACCACGACCACCTCACCCTGTTTCACTTCCAGGTTGATGCCGTTCAGGACATGCAGATCCTTGTTGTACCACTTGTGTACGTCGACAAAGCGGATCACGTATTCCCCTCTATTGCCACGTCATCGCGTGCTCTTCGGCAACGTAATTGACGTAACGTTTTGTCATGTAGAATTTTCGGCCGAGTGTAAGGCGCGTCTTACCCGATGGCAATAAGGTCGAACCCTATCAACAGCATAATTCGCTGATTCACTGCCCTGATTCAATGCGTTGCACTGCAACACGATCGGCGAGGGCGACAAACTCCGCCAGCGTCAGCGTTTCCGGCCGCCGCTGCGGGTCGATCGACAGCGCGGCAAAATCCTCATCCCCCAGCAGGCCGCGCAGATTGTTGCGCAGGGTCTTGCGCCGCTGGCCAAAGGCCGAGGCCACCAGTTCGGCAAACACCGCCGTGTCGCGCGCCGGGTGCGGCAGTGCGGCATGGGGAACCATGCGGATCACGGCGGAATCGACTTTCGGCGGCGGATCAAAGGCTTCCGGCGGTACGTCGAGAATGCGCTCCATGTCGAAACGGTACTGCAGCATCACGCCAAGGCGGCCGTAATCGGCCGTGGCGGGCTCGGCCACCATGCGGTCGACCACTTCCTTCTGCAGCATGAAATGCATGTCGACCACCGACTCCGCGTAATCGGCCAGATGAAACAGCAGCGGGGTCGAAATGTTGTACGGCAGGTTGCCGACCACCTTGAACGGTTTGCCAGCAACAAGCGTGCCAAAATCGAATTCGAGCGCATCGCCTTCATGGATGGTCAGCCGTTCCGGCTGGAACTGGCGGCGCAGGCGGGCAATGATGTCGCGGTCGATCTCGACCACGTGCAGATGATCGAGCCGGTCCAGCAGCGGCCGCGTCAGCGCGCCGAGCCCCGGTCCGATCTCGACCACCGTATCGTCGCGTCGCGCGGCGACGGCGGACACGATGTCGTCAATGATGATCGGATCTTGCAGAAAATTCTGCCCGAAGCGTTTTTTCGGAATATGTCGGGACATGGGTATCGTCAGCGTAAATGAAGTGTGGAGATCACCACACGAAGGGCAGGCTGATCAGGCCGTAGCGGACCAGCTTGCCGATGGCGAGGTAGAACAGGGTCGGGCGCCACGGCAGCCGCAGCCAGCCGGCGGCGACGCACAGCGCGTCACCGATCACCGGCACCCAGGACAGCAGCAGCGCCGACGTGCCCCAGCGTGACAGCCAGGCCAGGGCACGGCCGGACGTTTCCTTGCGCGGCAGGGCGCGGCCGAGCCAGACACTGGTGGCCCCGCCGAGGGTATTGCCCAGCGTCGCCAGCAGTACGGCGGACAGCGCCTGCTCCGGGTAGACCGACAGGAACGCGGCCAGCGCGATTTCGGAGTTCCCCGGCAGCACGGTCGCCGACAGGAAGGCCGACAGCGTCACGCCGGCCAGCCCCCAGTCGGCGGGAATGCTGTTGAGAAAATCCATCAGAACGAGAACGGCTCGCCAGCCTGACCGGCCACCATCTCGCCCAGGCGGGCAAACAGTTCGCCGCCGTTGCGGGTGTCGATCCAGGCCGTGCCGTCATGGCGGAAGTGGAAACCGCCACTGCGCGCGGCCACCCAGATTTCCCGGTTCGGTTCGTGCCGGTTGACGATAATCTGGCTGCCATTGTCGAACTCGAGGGTCAGCACATTGCCGGTACGCAACGCGTCACCGATGCCGGCGTCGTCGAATGCATTCAGGATGCGGTCAAGCACCGCCTCGGAAGCGGCAAGAAATTCACTGTCATTCATGGGTATTTGCCACGCGGTTGCCCCGCGTGCATTCGAAGGTTGCGTTAACATCGGGATTTTGCCACAAGCCACTCTCCCGCCATGCGCCGACTCGCCCTTGTTCCCCTCGTGCTGACCGCCGTGCTGCTTTCGGCGTGCGGCTACAAAGGTCCGCTCTATCTGCCGACCAATCCGCCCGCCAAGCACAAGTCGGGACCGACCGCCGCACCGGCGACGCCGGCCAGACCTGCCGCTCCGCAAACCGAACCGGTCACTCCCGATCAGCTCCCCGAGGATCAATAACCGTGCAAGCTTTTCAGTATCAGGATCGCGAACTCTTCGTCGAAGACGTCCCGCTCGCGCAAATCGCCGACACCTTCGGCACGCCGTGCTACGTATACGCCGAATCGGCACTGACGCAAGCCTATAGCGCCTATAGCAATGCGTTTGCCGGCATCGACCATCTGGTCTGCTACGCGCTGAAAGCCAACTCGAACCTGGCCGTCATCCGCCACTTCGCCAGCCTCGGTTCCGGTTTCGACACCGTGTCGATCGGCGAAATCCGTCGCGTGCTGGCCGCTGGCGGCGAAGCCGGCAAGATCGTGTTCTCCGGCGTCGGCAAGAGCGCGGACGAAATGCGCCAGGCGCTGGAAATCGGCATCCACTGTTTCAACGTCGAATCGGTCAACGAGCTCGAACGCCTCAACCGGGTGGCCGGGGAGGCCGGCAAGCGGGCACCAATCAGCCTGCGCGTGAACCCGAACGTCGATGCCAGGACCCATCCGTATATCTCGACCGGGCTGAAAAACAACAAGTTCGGCATCGCCTACGAGCAGGCGCTCGATACCTACCGCCGCGCCGCCGCGCTGCCGAACCTGAACGTGATCGGCATCGACTGCCATATCGGCAGCCAGCTGACCGACGCCACGCCGCTGATCGATGCGCTCGATCGCCTGCTGGTGCTGGTCGACCAGCTCGGCGAGGCCGGCATCCGCCTGAAGCACGTCGACATCGGCGGCGGGCTCGGCATCCGCTACGACCACGAGACCCCGCCGGATGTCGCCGCCTACGCGGCAGCCATCAAGCAGCGGCTGGCCGGTCGCGGACTGTCGCTGCTGCTCGAACCGGGCCGCTCGCTGGTCGGCAACGCCGGCGTGCTGCTGACGCGCATCGAGTACCTGAAGCAGGGCGACGGCAAGCACTTCGCCATTGTCGACGCGGCGATGAACGACCTGATGCGCCCGTCGTACTACCAGGCCTACCACCAGATCCGCCCGGTCACCCGCCGCGACGACGCGGTCGCCACCTATGACGTGGTCGGCCCGGTGTGCGAGTCGAGCGACTTCCTCGGCAAGGACCGCGAACTGGCGGTGCAGGAAGGGGATCTGCTGGCGGTGATGTCCGCCGGGGCCTACGGTGCGACGATGAGCTCGAACTACAACACCCGCCCGCGCGGCGCCGAGCTGCTGGTCAGTGGCGACAGCGTCCGGCTGGTGCGTGCCCGCGAAACCTTCGAGCAACTGATCGCCAACGAAATCGGCCTGCTGGACGGCAATGACTGAACTGACTCTCCGCGAGGCCGACTTCAGCTCGGCCGACGATCTGGCCCGTGTGGTAGCGCTGGTCGATGCCTATGCCAGCGACCCGATGGGCGGCGGCACGCCGCTGAGCGCCGAGGTGCGCGAGCGCCTGCCACGCCTGCTGGCCACCCACCCGACCGCCTTCGCCGTGCTCGCCTTTGCCGGCGACACGCCGGTCGGCGTCGCCCTGTGCGTGCTCGGCCTGTCGAGCTTCGCCGCACGTCCGTCGGTCAACCTGCACGACCTGGCCGTGCTGCCGGGCCAGCGCGGGCTCGGCATCGGCCGCCGGCTGCTCGAAGCAGTGGCCGATGCCGCCCGTCGCCGCGATGCCTGCAAGGTCACGCTGGAAGTGCGTCCGGACAATGACGTCGGCCGCCATCTGTATGCCGACGTCGGCTTTGAATTGTCGGCCCTGTGTGGCCAGGCTTACCTGATGATGGAAAAGCCGCTGTAGGCTGATCCGGCACAAAAAAATCCCGCCAGCGCAATGCTCGCGGGATTTTTCTTGCACGCCACTCTTACAGTTGGGCGAACGCCTTGCGCGCGGCGTCGACCGTCGCGGCGATATCGGCCTCGCTGTGCGCGGCGGACACGAAGCCCGCCTCGTAGGCCGACGGCGCCAGATGGACGCCGGCATCCAGCATCAGGTGGAAGAAGCGGTTGAAGCGGTCGCGATCGCTGGCGGTCACTTCGGCATAGCAAGTCGGTACCTTGTCGCCGAAGTACAGACCGAACATGCCGCCGACGCTGTCGGCCGAGAACGGCACGCCGGCATCGCGCGCTGCCGACACCAGCCCTTCGACCAGCGACGCCGCCTTGCGACCCAGCGCGTCGTGGAAACCCGGCGCCTGGATCAGCCGCAGTGTGGTCAGACCGGCGGCCACCGCCACCGGGTTGCCGGACAGCGTACCGGCCTGGTACACGCCGCCCAGCGGCGAGATGCAGCTCATGATGTCGGCCCGGCCACCAAACGCGCCGATCGGCATGCCGCCACCGACGATCTTGCCCAGCGTGGTCAGATCGGGACGGATGCCGTGCAGTTGCTGCGCGCCGCCGAGCGCGACGCGGAAGCCGGTCATCACTTCGTCGTAGATCAGCACCGCACCGTGGGCGGTGCACAGCTCGCGCAGGGTGCGGACAAAGGCATCACTCGGCCGGATCAGGTTCATGTTGCCGGCGAACGGCTCGATGATCACGCAGGCAATCTGTTCGCCCATGGCGGCAAACGTCTCGCTCAGCTCATCGACATTGTTGTACTCGAGCACCAGGGTATGACGGGTGAAGTCGGCCGGCACACCGGCCGACGACGGATTGCCGAAGGTCAGCAGGCCGGAACCGGCCTTGACCAGCAGCGAATCGGAATGACCGTGATAACAGCCCTCGAACTTGATGATCTTGTCACGACCGGTAAAACCGCGCGCCAGGCGGATCGCGCTCATGGTCGCTTCGGTGCCGGAACTGACCAGGCGCACCTGCTCGATCGACGGCACCAGTCTGGCGATTTCCTCGGCGATATCGATTTCCGCCTCGGTCGGCGCCCCGAACGACAGCCCGTTGACGGCAGCCTGCTGCACGGCGGCGATCACCTCCGGGTGGGCGTGGCCGACAATGGCCGGGCCCCAGGAGCCGATGAAATCGATATAGCGCTTGCCATCCGCGTCCCAGATCGCCGAGCCCTCGGCGCGTTCGATAAAGCGCGGCGTACCGCCGACGCTGCCGAACGCGCGTACCGGCGAATTCACGCCACCGGGAATGGTTTTCTTGGCACGTTCGAAAAGTTGTTCGCTGCGGGTCATGACTATCCTTGCAGGGTGATGCCGGTTTCAAGCCAACCGGCGGTCAGTCGAGAATGCGGGCCCGTTCTTCCGCGCTCCAGCCCGCGTATGCGTGGCCGGCCAGATGGGCATTGGTGTAGCGGGGATCGCGGGTCACTTCCGCACCCAGCCAGTCGGGACGATCGAACGGCGTGTCTTCATCCGGCAGTTCGATCTCGGCCAGCACCAGACCGCTATTGTCGCCGAAAAACTCGTCGACCTCCCACACCCGTCCGTCCCGCTCGATGCGGGTACGGTTTTTTTCAATCTTCAGCGCGCACATCACGTCGAACATGGTTTCGGCATCGGCCAGCGGCACCGGGTACTCAAACTCGTAGCGCGACACGAAGCTGATCTTGCTCTTCAGTGTCAGCCACGCCTGGTCGCCGATCACCCGCACGCGCACGGTCCGCTCCGGCTCCACGCACATGAAGCCCTGGCGCAGACGCCGGGTTTCGCCCTGGCCGCGCCAGCCATCCGCCGTCACCAGAAAGCGGCGTTCGATTTCCATTCCCATATCAGTTCCTTTGTCCGACCGCTCAGAACGGCTTGACTACGACCAGCAGGATACAGGCCAGCAGCACCAGCACCGGCACCTCGTTGAATACGCGATACCACTTGTGGCTGCGCGCATTCCGCCCGGCCACGAAGTCGGCCAGCAGCTTGCGACAGTAGCCGTGGTACGCGACCAGACCGGCCACCAGCGTCAGCTTGGCATGCAGCCAGCCACCACTGAAACCGAAGCCGAGCCACAGCCACAGGCCGAACGCCAGCGCCAGCACACCGAGCGGGGTCATGAAGCGGTACAGCTTGCCGGACATCAGCAGCAGCCGGTCGCGTTCGCGCCCGTCTTCGGCCATCGCCAGATTGACGAACAGACGTGGCAGGTAAAACAGCCCGGCGAACCAGGAGACCACGAAAAAAAGGTGAAACGCCTTGACGTACAGATAGGTCATGCAAAGGGCTCCGGGTGCCGGAAAAAATAAAACGGGGTTTCACGTGAAACACTGATCAGACCGATCGCTATTTGCGTCGTGCCGCCTCGTACAGCGGCTGCACATTCGGCAACTGGGCGCTGATCGACTCGATGCGCTGCCCGGCATTCGGGTGGGTGGACAGGAAACCGGGGCCACCACTCTGGCCGGCCATCTGCATTTTCTTCCACACGCTGACCGCCGCACGCGGGTCGTAGCCGGCGCGGGCCATCAGTTCCAGACCGACGGTATCTGCTTCGCTTTCCATATTGCGGCTGTACGGCAGGCCAAACGCCAGATCGGCCGCGCTGTTCGCCAGCCCGAGCTGGTTGCTGTTCAGCCCGCCGATAATGCCGAGCAGGCCGACGCCGAGTTGCTGCATCTGCGCCTGGCTGGCCTTTTCGCGCGAGTGTTCACGCAGTGCATGGGCAATCTCGTGGCCGATGACCGCCGCCAGTTCGTCGTCCGTCAGTGACAGCTTCTGCGCCAGACCGGAATACACGGCAATCTTGCCACCGGCCATTGCATAGGCATTCATCTCCGGTGACTGCACCACATTCACTTCCCAGCGCCACTGGGCGGCATCCGGGCGGAAGTAGGGCGTCTGCGCAATCAGCCGCTTGCTGATCGCCCGCACGCGCCGGGTCAGCGCCGCATTGCTGTTCAGCACCCCCTGGCCACGCGCTGCGGCCATCTGCTGCTGATAGGCCTGGGCCGACGCCTGGTTCACTTCCTGCTCGGACACCAGCATGGTCTGCTTGCGGGTCACCCCGACCATGCCGGGCGCCGTGGTGCTGATCTGCTGGCAACCTGCCGTCAGCAGCGCGAGCAGCACCCATGACAGCATGCGTCTAGTCATCTTGCCGTCTCCCGTCGCAGATCAGAACTGGACCATCTCGAAGTCTTCCTTGCGCGCACCGCAGTCCGGGCAGGTCCAGTTGGGCGGTACATCGTCCCAGCGCGTGCCGGGCGCGATGCCGTCTTCGGGCCGGCCGGCGGCCTCGTCATAGATAAATCCACAGATCAGGCACATCCAGGTATTCATGGTCAGTCACTCATACGGGCTTAGAATAGCGATTGTATCGACAACCAACCGACCCGGCACCGTGACGCATCACCCCGTGATAATGACTTTCTCCGCCTTCGATCCTTCCGGACTGACCGGGATTACCGCAGACGCCCTGACCCTGTCCGCCTTCGGCTGTCATCCGGTGGCCGTGCCGACCGTCCAGTTATCAGCGGATTCCGAGCGCCAGCACGATGCCGTGCCGGCCGATGCGGAGCTGATCAACGACCAGGCCCGCACCGTGCTGGAGGACATGCCGGTCTCGGCCTTCGTCATCGGCATGCTGGCGGATGCGGAAACGGTCAGCGTGCTGGCGGAAATCGTCAGCGACTACGCCAATGTGCCGCTGGTGCTGGCACCGGCCTGGTCCGGGCATCAGGAAGACAGCGAAGACGATCTGGTGTCCGCCTGTGCCGATCTGCTGATTCCGCAGTCCGACATCCTGGTCGTGTCATCGCTGCTGGCCAGCCGCTTCGGCGATGGTGACGAGGGAGAAGGCGACAGCGACAACATGGCCGATGCCGCCACGCTCGGCCGCGCGCTGTCCGCACTCGGCGCCGAACACACGCTGCTGACCGGTGCCCAGGCGCCGACGCGCCAGATCATCAACCATCTGTATCACAAGGAAGCGCTGCTGCGCCGTGACAGCTGGCCGCGTCGCGCCGGCGTGGTCCGCGGAGCCAATGAACTTCTGGCGGCCAGCATAGCCGCCTGTCTGGCACAGGGCATGCCGATGACCGATGCCGTCGGCCACGCCCAGCAGTATCTGCAGCAGGCGCTCGACCATGCCTATCGCCCGGGCATGGGGTCGCTGATGCCGGGCAGACCACCGGTCAATCAGGGCTGAACATGCCAAGCATATAAACATTGGCCAAATAAATTCATATGGCCTGTTTTATATGCCTTGCCTGATCAACTGTCCTTCCAGGTGGCCGGCGATCCAGTCGACGATGCGCTGGCTGGCTCCGCGATGCTCCCCGGCAAATGCCAGCCCGGCCTGGCCCATGTCATGCCGGCGACCGGCATCGGCCAGCAGGGCGCCCAGTCCGGACCAGACTGCCGCCGCATCCCCGACCTGACGCGCCGCACCGGCGGCGAAAGCGGCCTGGCTGGCGGCGGCAAAATTGAATGTCGACGGCCCGATCAGCACCGGGCAGCCGACCGTGGCCGGCTCGATCAGGTTCTGTCCCCCCAGCGGCAGCAGGCTGCCGCCGACAAACGCGGCATCAGCCAACGAATACCAGCCGAACAGTTCTCCCATCGAATCACCAAGCCACACCCGGGTGGTGGCGGCAACCGGCACCATGTCGCTGCGGCGCTGGAATGCAATCCCGCGCTCGGCCAGCAGCGTGGCCACGGCATCGAAGCGCTGCGGATGACGCGGCACCAGCACGACCAGTGCCGGAAATTCCTCAGGCAACGCATCCAGCAGCAAGGCTTCCTCGCCCTCGCGGGTACTGGCCAGCACCACGACCGGACGCGGCCCGGCCAGCGCGCGCAACGCCGACACCTGGGCCTCGACGCCGTCCGGTGGCGAACAATCGAATTTGGTATTGCCGAGCACCTCGACCCGCAGAGCGCCCAGCGCACGCAGGCGCTCGGCATCCGCTTCGCTCTGGGCGGCAATGCCGGTCAGCGCCGCCAGTGCCGGCGCGATCAGTGGCCGGATGCGCGCATAGCCACGGGCCGATTTCTCCGACAGGCGCGCATTGGCCAGAAACAGCGGCACCCGCCGTTCATGGCAGGCGTGGATCAGATTCGGCCACAGTTCGGTTTCCATCAGCACACCGAAGCGCGGCGCCAGCCGTTCAACAAAATGCGCAGCATTGGCTGCCGTGTCGTACGGCAGGTAGCTGACCGTCGCCCGGTCGGCAAACAGCTGCAAGGCCGTTTCGCGGCCGGTGGGCGTCATCTGGGTCATGACCAGTGGCAGGGTATCGAAGCGCCGGCCGAGCGCCTCGACCAGCGGCGCCGCGGCGCGGGTTTCCCCGACTGAAACGGCATGCAGCCAGATGCCGCCCTGCGGCAGGGGCGGCGCATTCTGTTCGAAACGTTCGTCCCAGTGTTCGAGATAGGCCGGTTGCCGGCGTGCCCGCCGTCGCAGATAGACCCGCGCCAGAGGCAGCAGCGCCCGGGTCAGCAGCCGATAGGCGCCCAGCGCCGCACTCATGCGCGGCACTCCGCCAGCACGGCCAGCACCGCCCCGACATCCGGACACTGACCGATACCGCCGATATTGCGCGAACGCGACGTTTCGACCACCCCGGTCCGCAAGGGATCGGTATCGGTATAGATCGCCACCAGCGGCACGTCGACGGCATTGGCCAGGTGGGTCAGCCCGGTATCGACGCCCACTACCGCCTGTGCGTGCGCAAGCAGTGCCGCCGCGACATCGAGCCGCTCACGCGGCGCAACCAGCGCGCCCGGGATCAGGGCGGCCAGCCGCTGCGCGCGCTGCTGCTCGGCGGCATTCCCCCACGGCAACACGCACTGCAGGCCGTCACGGGCCGTCAGCGTGCTTCCCAGCGCCACCCACGACGCCTCCGGCCACAGCTTGCTGTCCCTGGAGGTCGCCGTCAGCAGCACGGCATAGCTCGCCGGACACCAGTCCGGCGCCGGGCCGGTGTGAACGCCAAAATTGCATTGCGCCAGATCCGGCTCGTAACCGAAGACCTGGCCGAACAGCAGACGGTTGCGATCCACCGCATTGCGTTCCCAGGACACGGAATAGCGCTTGTCGTAGAACAGGCTCGCCATCGGCTCGCGAATGCTGGCCCGGTCATAGCCGGCCATCGGTGCATCCCGGACCAGCTTGCCGAACAGCACACTTTTCATCAGCCCCTGACTGTCCAGCACCAGATCGTAGTGCGACGAACGCAGCGTCGTCCTTACCGCCCGCAATTCGCGCCAGGTGCCGGTGGAAAACAGCGCCTTGCGCCAGCGGCGCATGGCTATCGGGACCACCCCGGCAACGGCGGGGTGCAGACGGGCGATATCGGCAAAGCTTTCCTCGACCAGCCAGTCGATGGCCATGGCAGGAAAGCGTCGCGCCAGATCGGTGACGGCCGGCAGGGTATGCACCAGATCCCCCATCGACGAAGTGCGTATCAGTAGAAGTCGACTCATGGCCGGCATTGTATTCGTCCCGGACCGATTCCGGCATGTGGACAAAGCGACCGGCAACCGCTTCCGCACCTGTGGGTAAAGACGGATATCCACTGACACCCAGAACTGTCCACAAGTGGATAACTGCCTCCGGCCATTTCGCCCACATGTTTACAACTCACCCAAAGTCATGAATTTGCAGTGGAAAAAGAGTTATCAACAGGGCAGGAGTCACTACATCAGTATCATCAGTTTATATTTGGACAAACAAGAATGTGAACCGGGCACGAACGAAAAGCCGTGCAGACAACAATGCACAGGCTGGCGGACACAACTGGCGCAAGGCTGTGCATAAGGGTCACCGCTATCCACAGGGTGAAAACAATCCACAGACGGGCAACAGCAAACCCGTAGCCAGTCCATCCGGTTTCCATGAACGACAAGCATTTGTTCTGCAATAAAAAAACCGTGTTATCCACAGAACAGGGCGCCCTTCATCCATTTCTTTAATAACTATCTGTAAAAAAGAATAAGAAAAGCAGGCAAGCAGAAACCCGGCATCCAGGCAGTGGAAAAAAAAGCGGATTACGTAACGAAAAAACGCAGCCAGCCAGAAGCGGGGATTGCCGGAAAACAGAAAAATCGTGACAAATCAAAGACTTTGCCGTCGTCTAATATATTCAACGCACGGCAGTGCACGTCACTTGTGGATAAACAGTCCCGGATTCACTCCGGCAAATGCCAGTCGATCGGAACGCAGCCCTGTTCGCGCAAGTAGTCGTTGATGCGGGAAAAGTGTCCACAACCGAAGAAACCCCGGTAGGCAGACAGCGGTGACGGGTGCGGGCCCTGCAACACCAGATGGCGCGGATTGGTCAGCCTGGCATGCTTGTTCTGGGCGTCCTTGCCCCACAGTACGAACACGCGCGGACTGTCTTCGGCGGCAAGCAGATCGATCAAGTCGTCGGTAATGACCTGCCAGCCGAGTTCACGATGGCTGCCAGCACGGTTTGCCGCCACGGTGAGCACGCTGTTCAGCAGCAGCACACCCTGACGGGTCCAGGCGCCCAGATCGCCGTGAAGGGGCGTTGCCGTGCCGGTATCGCGCAGGAGTTCCTTGTAGATATTGCGCAGCGATGGTGGAACGCGAATGCCGCGCCTGACCGAGAACGCCAGCCCGCAGGCCTCGCCGTCACCGTGGTACGGGTCCTGGCCGAGAATGACCACCCGCACCCCGGACGGCGGGGTGTCGCGCAGTGCATTAAAAATATCCACAGGCTGTGGATAGATCTGTTCGCCGGCTGCTGCGCGCTCGCTCAGCTGGTGGTCGATACGGGCCAGAATGTCAGGCCTGAGGCGGCTTTGCCAGTCGGGATGGACGCGGGACAGGGCAGGGGCGAGCCAGGGCAGGGACTTGTGCATGAAGGTGTGGACGGCTGTGTGGACAACGTGAATTGTCCCTTGTCCGGCCCGGTGCCGTCGAGCGTGCTTTTGCCCATGACATGACGCGGCAGGGACGAAAAAATGGACATCCGGGGATGTCCATTTGGCAGCCTGTTGCGTGAACGGTCAGTAACGGGGCATCGACGGTTCGATCTGGTCCGCCCAGGCCGCGACGCCGCCTGCCAGACTCAGCGGTTCGCTGAAACCGGCGTGCTCGAGCCAGGCTGCAACATGGAAGCTGCGCACGCCGTGGTGGCAGATGGCGACGATGGGCCGGTCGTCGGGCAGCTCTGACTGCCGTGACGGGATCAGGTTCATCGGGATGTTGACACTGTCGGCCAGCCGGCAGATGGCAACTTCGGCCGGTTCGCGCACATCGAGCAGAAACGGCGCATCACGCGCCGGATCGGCCAGCCAGGCGGACAGGTCGTGCGGCGAGATTTCCCGCATCAGAATACGAAGCGTTCCGGTTCGGTGATCTGGAACAGCGGGTCGATCACGGTATCGAACAGGGTTTCCTCACGGTACTGGCCACCAGCGTCGCGAACGACGCGGATGGCGCGCATCACCGGTTCGTCACCGATGGTGGCGAACAGGCGGCCGCCAGGGGCCAGCTGTGCCTTCAGTGCTTCCGGCAGCACCGGCAGCGAGCCGCCGATAACGATGACGTTGTACGGTGCGTGGGCCGTGTTGCCCTCGCTGCCGTTGGCCACTTCGAGCGTTACGTTGCGTATGTCGGCGCGGGCCAGGTTGGCCTGGGCGATCTCGATCGCCTGCGCCGAAATATCCAGCGAATAGACGTGACGGGCGCTGCGCGCGAGCAGTGCGGTCAGATAGCCGGTGCCGGTACCGACTTCGAGCACGACGTCAGTGGGCTGGATGTCCATTTCCTGCACGATGCGCGCCTCGACTTTCGGCTGCAGCATCTTGCCGCCGGTCGGCAGCGGGAGCTCCATGTCGACGAAGGCAAGCGAATGGTTGCCGGCGGGCACGAAATCCTCGCGCTTAACTTCGGCGAGCAGATCGAGAACACGTTGATCGAGAACGTCCCACGGACGGATCTGTTGTTCGATCATGTAGAAGCGGGCTTTTTCGAAATCCATGGAGGGCTCCGGTTCAGACTGGATGGCGGTATCCGGCGGGTGAGCGTCAAGCTTCCCCCGGAAAGGGGTAGACAAACCTTGGAATTATTCCACATGCGACCGGGATCGCCCATCCTGGGGCGGCGAAATGTGCTCAAGGTGGTATAAATAATTCTGTGCGACGTTGTTTTGCCTGAAAGCGACGTCAGCAAACAGCCGTTCGTCGGACCCCTTTTCCCGGCGTGGCTCCCGGACGTATAATTTCGCGATTTTTTTCGGGACAGATGATGCACGTCGTAGCCAGCAGCTTTACTCATGCGAATGTCGCGCTGAAATGCGTCGACAGCGGCGACATTTTTCAGTTTCGCGAAATCAGGAATCCGATTTTTTAAAAGCCCCAATGATTTGGGGCTTTTTTTTCGGCCGCTCGTCACGGGGCGGCCGTGCTGCAAGGAAGGAAAGCATGAAGAATACGCTCTATCAAAAGCACATCATCTCCATCTCGGACCTGTCCCGCGAGGAGCTCGAACTGGTCGTTCATGTCGCCGGCGAGCTGAAGCGCGAGCCGCGCCATGACCTGCTGAAAAACAAGGTGGTGGCCAGCTGCTTCTTCGAGGCTTCGACCCGCACCCGGCTGTCGTTCGAAACCGCCGTCCACCGCCTCGGGGGCTCGGTGATCGGTTTCGCCGACGGCGGCAACACATCGCTGGCCAAGAAGGGCGAGACGCTGGCCGACTCGGTGAAGATCATCACCTCGTATGTCGATGCCTATGTGATGCGTCACCCGCAGGAAGGGGCGGCCCGCCTGGCGTCGATGTTCTCCAATGGCAAGCCGGTCATCAACGGTGGCGACGGCTCGAACCAGCATCCGACCCAGACGCTGCTCGACCTGTTCTCGATCTACGAAACCCAGGGCACGCTGGACGGTCTGAAGGTGGCCTTCGTCGGCGACCTGAAGTACGGCCGCACCGTGCATTCGCTGGCCCAGGCGCTGACCCACTTCGGTTGCCGCTTCTACTTCATTGCCCCGAAGCCGCTGGCCATGCCGGAGTACATCTGCGAAGAGCTGGATGAAAAGGGCATCGAATACAGCCTGCATCAGAATATCGAGGAAGTGCTGCCGGAACTCGACGTGCTGTACATGACCCGGGTGCAGAAGGAACGCTTCGACGAAACCGAATTCAAGCACATGAAGTCGAAGTTCGTGCTGAACACCGATACGCTGAAGGGCGCCCGCGACAATCTGCGCATCCTGCACCCGCTGCCGCGCGTCGATGAAATTTCGATCGATGTCGACGATACGCCGTACGCGTACTACTTCCAGCAGGCCGAAAACGGTGTCTACGCCCGTGAAGCGCTGCTGGCGCTGGTACTGAACGAAACGCTGTGATGGGCCGGAAAGAAGGATTGAGCAAGATGGAAAAGATTGATTACACGCTGAAAGTCGAAGCACTGAAGGACGGCACCGCCATCGACCATATCACCGCCGGCCAGGGGGTGAAGATCCTGCGCATGTTCAAGCTGATGGAATCGGGCGAACGGCTGTATGTCGGCCTGAACCTGCCCAGCCGTCGCCTGGGCAAGAAGGACCTGATCAAGATCGAGAACGTGCTGCTGACGCCGTCGCAGGCCAACCAGCTGGCACTGTTCGCGCCGGATGCCACGGTGAACGTGATCCGCAACTTCGAAGTGGCCGAGAAGTACACGCTGGATCTGCCGGAGCTGATCGAGGGCGTCTTTGCCTGCCCGAACTCGAACTGCATTTCGCACAACGAACCGGTCAAGAGCGTGTTTCACGTGCGTCGCGCCAAGGATGGCAGCACCAAGATGCGCTGCCAGTACTGCGAGAAATCGTTCAGCCAGGATATCGTGGCCGAGCTGTAATCGGTTGCAAATGCAGGCTGATGGAAAAAGCGCCCCCCGGGGCGCTTTTTGTTTCACGTGAAACAGGATTACTGGTTCAGGCGGATCCAGTGCTTCCATGGTTCGAAGAAACGCGGGTCCAGTGCGGCGATGGCGGTCCGGTGCCATAGCTGACTGGACCAGTAGTCATCGCTCTCTATGGTGGCGGAGCGGCCGCCGGCTTCTTCCAGAATCAGTGCGCCGGCCGCGTAATCCCACAGGCGCTGGCCGCCATGCAGGTACAGGTCATAGCGGCCGCTGGCCAGATTGCACCAGTCCAGCGTCGACGAGCCGAGATTGCGCAGACTGCCGAATGGCGCGGTGGCCAGCAGCCGGTTCGACAGCCGGCCACTTTTCAGATACTTGATCTCCACCGCGGCAATGGTGTCGGTGAAATGCTCGGGAGATGGCTTCAGCGGCAGGCGGACGCCGTTCAGGTAGGCACCGCCGCCCCGCTCGGCATAGAACATCTCGTCGGCCACCGGGTTGTAGATCACGCCGAGTTCACTGCGGCCATTGACCATCCAGGCTACCGAAATGGCGAAATACGGCAGGCCGTGAATGAAATTGGTGGTGCCGTCGATCGGATCGACCACCCAGATACCGGCATCGCCGGCCTTGTCCCACAGGGCCGCCTGCTCACACGGCGTCATTTCCTCGCCGAGCACCGGCGCGGCGATAATGTCGGGCAGTGCCCTGGCCAGTGCTTCCTGGGTAGCGAGATCGGCTTCGGTAAACGGGGTTCCGTCATGCTTTCGCGTAGCGGACACGCGCAGGAAACGCGGCATGACCTCTGTCTGCGCAATTTCGCGCAACAGATGGATGACCTGGTCGACAGCCTGCATTGTCATTATTCTCCACGGCTACACCGACTCGGCATTGTCAGCGCTCAACTGGCAAAATACCGGCTTGCCGATGGCCGTGTCAAAGCACGGACCCAATGAATTCGCCCCCAGAGGTATGCATGCCCCGTTTTTTCATCCCCGAGACGCTTCCGCAAGCCGGTGAATACGCATTGCCGGACGATGTGGTCAGACACGTACAGGTACTGCGCATGCGCGCCGATGACGAGATGAGGCTGTTTGACGGCAGCGGGGGTGAGGTCAGGGCCATCCTGCGTGACCTCGGCAAGCGACATGCGCGGGTCGAACTCGGCGAGCGGCTGGCAATCAACCGCGAGTCGCCGCTGACCCTGTGTCTGGCGCAGGGCGTTTCCACCGGTGAACGCATGGATTTCACGCTGCAGAAAGGCGTGGAGCTGGGTATCAGCGTGTTTCAGCCGTTAGTGACTGAGCGCGCAGTGCTGAGACTGGGTGGGGAACGCGCCGGGCGCAAGACCGAACGCTGGCGCGATATCGTGCAGGCGGCCTGTGAACAGTGCGGCCGCAATACCATCCCGGAAGTACTGCCGTCGATGAGCCTGGATGCCTTCCTGCAGCAGTCGCTGGAGGCATCGCACCGGCTGCTGCTGTCGCCGGTCGGCAACCGGCGGCTGGCCGACTATGCGCCGCCGCAGGGCAAGGTCTGGCTGATGGCCGGCCCCGAGGGTGGGCTCAGCGATGGTGAGGAGCAGGCTGCCTTTGCCCGGGGCTGGACGCCGCTGGCGCTCGGGCCACGGGTGCTGCGTACCGAAACCGCGGCACTGGCCGCGGCGGCTGCGCTGCAGACGGTCTGGGGCGACCTTGGCTGACCGGTTCAGGCCGGCCGTTGTGCCGCGCTGTAGATCAGGCGGTCGTTGAACAGCACTTCGCCGGGGCGCAGCGGTTCGTGGATGCCCTTGGGCGCCGTGCGGACGAAATGCAGTGTGGTGCCGTCAACACTGATCCAGGCCGGGATCGGTTCGCCGTCGAACTGTCCCAGTGCCTCGGGTGACAGTGTTGCGCTGTCGCGGTCGACGGATGGTGAACGTGGCGGTTCCGGCGCGCGCTGTGCTTCTTCCTCGTATTGCCAGTCGCGGGAACGGGTTCGCGGCACCTCGGTCCTGGCTGTCGACAGCCACCAGCGCAGCACCCAGCCGGGCAGCAGAACCCGATGGACTTTCTTGTCCTCGGTAATGACGCAGGAAATGGCGAACTCGGCATCGCATGCCGGGCAGCGCGCCTTGGCCGCAATCACTATCCGGTTCTGGATCACGGCCGCGACGCCGTGCATGTGATCTGCGGTGACCAGTTCATTGCATCGTACGCAGTGCTTGGCAAAGCGGCTGATGCTCTGGCCATTCCTGAACGCCAAAGGCAGAAAATGAGACAGTCGATTGGGTTTGGGCATGGGCCTGATACTTGGAAGCTCGGATTCATCTTAACAAAGACATTGCTTTGCCGGCGGAAATTTCCCCATATTATCCACAGGGGAGTCAGTCATCGTGGCTGGCGGCCATGGCCTGCGCCTGGCCGGACGAAATCCGCGCCAGTGGCGGGATTGCACCGGATACGGCGGAATGCCGGTGGGGTTTTCGCGGCAATCCGGTCGAGCGTTGCTAAAGTTATCCACCATCTTATCCCCCGCCAGGCAGGCTGGCTGGCCACGGGCAGCCAGGTTTTCCCCGGTCATGCGGCAAACCGGGCCAGCGCGGCCGGAACCGGCCCGGACCGGGCTGCAATCCGGGCTGAAATTTTTGCGGCAGGCTTTGCCGGCAAGGCGAAAAGACAAAACCATTCTGTGCGATTTGTAATAAATATTATGAGATACGTGCGTAATATCATTGTCAAAAAAAGGGCCGGCATTCGCGCCGGCCCTTTCTGCTGCAGACTGTCCGGTCACAGAATGTAGCGGGCCAGGTCCTCGCGCCGGGCAATGCCTTCCAGCTTTGCGTTCACATAGTCGGCATCGATGGAAACCGGACCGGTCTTCGCATCGAACGACAGCTCTTCAAGCAGCTTTTCCAGCACGGTATGCAGACGGCGCGCACCGATGTTCTCGGTTTTCTCGTTGACCTGATAGGCAATCTCGGCCAGACGGCGGATCCCTTCGTCAGTGAACGACAGCTCGGTGCCCTCGGTGGCCAGCAGCGCCTGGTACTGACGGGTCAGGCAGGCATCGGTCGCGGTCAGGATCTGCTCGAAGTCCTCGACCGACAGTGCCGACAGTTCGACCCGGATCGGCAGACGGCCCTGCAGTTCCGGCAGCAGGTCGGATGGCTTGGACAGATGGAAGGCACCCGATGCGATGAACAGGATGTGATCGGTCTTGATCATCCCGTACTTGGTGCTGACCGTGGTGCCTTCGACCAGCGGCAGCAGATCGCGCTGCACGCCGGCCCGCGACACGTCGGCGCCGCTGGTGCCTTCTCCGCGTGCGGTGACCTTGTCGATCTCGTCGATGAACACGATGCCGTTCTGCTCGACATTGCGGACCGCCGCCGCCTTGATGTCCTCGTCATTGACCAGCTTGGCGGCTTCCTCATCCGTGACCAGCTTCAGCGCTTCCTTGATCTTCAGCTTCTGCGGCTTTTTCTTGCCGGCGCCGATATTGGCGAACATGCCCTGGATCTGGCTGGTCAGGTCTTCCATGCCCGGCGGCGCGAAGATCTGGGTTTCGGGGCCATTGACGGCGATCTCGATCTCGATTTCCTTGTCGTCGAGCTTGCCCTCGCGCAGCATCTTGCGGAATTTCTGCCGGGTGTCGTTGTCATGGCGCTCGACCGGGGCCGTGTTTTCGCCACTGAAGCCGGGCTGACGCGGCGGCGGGATCAGCGCATCGAGGATGCGGTCCTCGGCTGCGTCTTCGGCACGGTAGCGGTTGCGATGGACCGCCTCGTCACGCGCCTGCTTGATCGCGGCTTCGGCCAGATCGCGGATGATGGTCTCGACGTCGCGGCCGACATAGCCGACCTCGGTGAACTTGGTGGCTTCGACCTTGATGAACGGTGCATTGGCCAGCCGTGCCAGCCGGCGGGCAATCTCGGTCTTGCCGACACCGGTCGGCCCGATCATCAGGATGTTCTTCGGCGTGATCTCGCTGCGCAGCGGCTCTTCGACCTGCTGGCGACGCCAGCGGTTGCGCAGGGCGATGGCCACCGCTTTCTTGGCGGCTCCCTGGCCGACAATATGCTTGTCGAGTTCGTGGACGATTTCCTGCGGGGTCATCTGGGAGGACATAACAATCTTTCCTACAGTGTTTCGATCACGTGGTTCTGGTTGGTGTAGATGCAGATGTCGCCGGCAATGGCCAGCGCCTTCTTCACCACCTCGGCCGGCGGCAGCTCGGTGTTCTCGTACAGGGCGCGCGCGGCAGCCTGGGCATAGGCGCCCCCGGAGCCGATTGCGGCGATGCCCTGTTCCGGTTCGAGCACGTCGCCGTTGCCGGTAATGACCAGCGTGCGTTCCTTGTCGGCCACGATCAGCATGGCTTCCAGCCGGCGCAACGCGCGATCCGAGCGCCAGTCCTTGGCCAGTTCGATGGCGGAGACGAGCAGGTTGCCCTGGTATTTCTGCAGCTTGGCCTCGAAGCGCTCGATCAGCGTGAATGCGTCAGCGGTACCTCCGGCGAATCCGGCCAGGACCGAGTCGTTGTGCAGCCTGCGAACCTTGCGCGCGGTGGCCTTGATAACGATGTTGCCGAGGGTGACCTGGCCGTCGCCGCCCAGGGCGACAAGATCGCCGCGGCGCACCGAAACGATGGTGGTGCCGTCGAACTGTTGCATGGAATGACCTTGATAAGAAAAAGGGGAATGGCGCGCGACACGGGGTCGGGCCGGGTTCCCCTGCATATGAAGCCGCCGGGCCGGATTGCAAGCGGGGGGGCGGGCGACAGCGGGGCCGTTCGTCATGCGGAAAACGAGTGAGAAAGCTTCTTATTTCTATTGAACATGAGATAAGTTCTCATTAAGATGATGTCCGCCATGAATCGCAAGACAGAAACTTCCACGCTCCTGATCGCCGTCGGCCTGCACGTCGTATTGCTGGCAGCCGTCGCCAAGCCGGTCGAACACACGACGCTGACCGCGCCGCGCATCGACTATGTCAGCCTCGCGCCGATCACCGAGGAAGCCCCCGCGCCTGCTGCTGCCGCGCCGGCTGCGCCCAGGAGTGAGCCGACGCCGGTCAAGCCGCAACCGGTCGTCAAGCGCGAGCCGCGCCCGGTGCCCAGGGTGGCGGACAAGTCGCCGGTGATCCCGGTGCCGACAGAAAAGGCCGCGCCGTCCACGGCGTCGGCGGCCAGTGATGCTTCTCCCGACAAGACGGCGTCGAGCGACTCGCACAGCGACAGTCGCAGCGGCGCCGAACGCAGTGAATCGACGGCGGAAGTCGCGCCGTCCTTCAATGCCGCCTATTTGTCCAACCCCCGGCCGTCCTACCCGCCGATCTCGCGGGAAATGGGCGAGCAGGGAACCGTCATGTTGCGCGTTGAAGTCAGTGCCGAGGGCGCGCCTGTCGCCGTCAAGCTGCACAAGTCCAGCGGTTTCGGCCGTCTTGACCGCGCGGCGCTGGATGCCGTGCAGCGCTGGCGCTTCGTGCCGGCCAAGCGCGGCAGCACCGCCGTCGCCGGCAGCGTGCTGGTTCCCATGAAGTTCAATTTGACCTAAGGATGTCGTAAACGATGGATCTGAGTCTGGTTTTTCACCAGGGTGACGCGATTCTGATCGCAGTCTTTCTGCTCTTGCTCGCCATGTCTGTCAGCAGCTGGTGGCTGATCCTGATGCGCAGCGTGCGCTACATCACGATCCGCCGGGCGAACCGGGCGCTGGACCAGGCATTCTGGGCCACGCCGGACTGGGTGCGCGCCAGCGAGATGGTGCACAACGCCGAGGCGCCGATTGCGCGCATCGCCCAGGCCGGGCTGGACGCGCTGGCGCATTACCGCCAGCACGCAACGCGCACGCTGGGCCAGGCCTGCGGTATCGACGATTACCTGACCCGTGTCATCCGCCAGACCTTGTCGCGTGAAAACGCCAAGCTGGAAAACGGCATGACCTGGCTGGCGACCGTTGGCGCCGTTGCACCGTTCGTCGGTCTGTTCGGCACGGTGTGGGGCATCTACAACGCGCTGATCGGCATTGCCCACGAGGGACAGGCATCAATTGGCGCCGTGTCCGGTCCGATCGGGGAAGCTCTGGTGGCCACTGCCGCTGGTCTGGCGGTCGCCATCCCGGCCGTGGTTGCCTACAACGCGCTGCTGCGTGCCAATCGCGTGCTCAGCGCCGACATGGACGGTTTTGCGCATGACCTGCATGCGCAGTTGTTGACGCAAACGGGAGAAACCGATGGCGTTCGGTAGTTTCCATTCGCAAGGTGCGGCCCCGATGGCGGACATCAACACCACGCCGCTGGTCGACGTGATGCTGGTGCTGCTGGTGGTGTTCATCGTCACCGCGCCGCTGCTGACCAATGCGGTACCGATCCAGCTGCCGCGCGAGGCCGCCGTCCAGCATCAGGACAAGCCGGAAGCCATCCGGCTGGCCGTCGATGCCGAGGGCAAGATGTTCTGGGACGACAAACCGGTCGACGCAGCATCGCTGGAAAAGCGCTTTGCCGATGCGGTGCGCGTGAAGCCGGAGATTGAAGTTCACGTGCGTGCCGACAAGGCTGCGCGTTATGAACAGGTCGCCGAAGTGATGGCTTCCGCCCAGCGCGGTGGCGTTGCCAGGATCGGTTTCGTGACCGAGGCGCCGGCAACCACGCGGTAGACCGGCCTGTTGTCCACATCGAAAAGCCCGCCTGCTGGTGGGCTTTTTGTCGTTCTGTGTCGGGGCGCTACCGTAACGGAGGGTGCAGAGACTTGCGTTCCGTAATCAAATTTCAGAGAAAACGCTGTTTTATAATCGTTTTTTATGGGCAATAATCAAATTTATGGAACTCATCGGTTATCAATGGCTGGCAAATGCACTCGGCGTGTCTCCCGTGCATGCCTTTGCCGTGCAGAGCGGCATAGGACGAAGCCGGTCTACCACGACCGATGGCGATCACCGGGTTGAGACCTACACGGAAAGCTACCGCCCTGGTGATACCTTCAGTGAGCATCTGAACTTTGCGTTCCGCTATCAGGGCGTGCATCTGGAGTTCCTGGCGCGCTTGTATCGCTTGCCACAAGCCAGGGAAGCGCTTGAACAGTGGATTGCCAGAGAGCCAACAGGGGCCTATGCGCGTCGCGCATGCTTCTTTTATGAGTGGCTGATGCCGACCAGACTGGATGTTCCGGATGTTGGCAGGGGCAACTACACGGACGCGCTGGATCCGGAAGAGTATGTAGTGGGTGCGCGGGTCAGAAACCAGCGCTGGCGCGTGAATGACAATCTGCCGGGAAACCGGGACTTCTGCCCGATTATCCGGCGTGCAGACCGTGTGAAAGAGTCGGAACAGTATGACATCCAGGCCAGACTGACCGAGCTGGAGTCAACTTTCGGTATTGACTTGATCATGCGCAGCACTGTCTGGCTGACCGTGAAGGAAAGCAGGGCCAGCTTTCTGATCGAACATGAACAGGACAAGGAAGACCGGATCCGTCGCTTCGCTGCGGTGATGGAGAATGAATGCGGCAAACATGACAACCCCTTTGCACCGGAAACACTGGCTACTCTGCAGAATGGCATCCTTGGGGACTCGGCTCTGCGCTATGGATTGCGCCAGTCTCCGGTCTACGTGGGACATGCCGAACGTTATCAGCCCGTAGTGGACTACATCGCACCGCACTGGAGCGATACGGGGTCGCTGCTTTCGGGCCTGTCCTGCTTTCTGGACAGGACAAGGGGAAGTGCTTCCATTGTGCGGGCGGCAACGGCCTCGTTCGGTTTTGTCTATATCCACCCGATGGCTGATGGAAACGGCCGTATTTCCCGCTTCCTGATCAACGACATACTGCGGCGGGACGGGGTATTGCCGACGCCGGTCATCCTCCCGGTATCGGCGACAATCACAAACAGCACTCATGCGCGGGCAGCGTATGAACAGGTGCTTGAGCGCTTCTCCCGCCCCTTGATGTTGCACTACGCGGATCAATATCATTTTGGCAATGACGTCATTGGCGATGATGGAATCGAGTACAACTTCCATTTCAGCGGCTACGACGACGCCTTGCCAGCCTGGCGCTATCCAGACCTGACTGCGCACGTGATCTACCTTGCGGAGGTGATTGACACGACGCTGACACATGAAATGCGGGCCGAGGCAAGGTTCCTTCAGGCCAATGACAATGCCAGGAAGGGGGTCAAGCAGTTTCTGGAAGCCCCGGACCACGAGCTCGACAGAATCATCCGGAGTATCCGGCAGAACGGAAACTGCATTTCAAACCAGTTGCGCAAGCGCTACCCGCTCCTGACGGAGAAACCCGGGCTGGGGGAAAGAATCGTACACGCCGTAGTCGCTGCCTTTGATGACTGATCAGGGGGCACGCATTTTCTCTCCTGTGGACAAGTCAGGTAAGCGGGCGCCCGTATCCGGCTGTGGATAACTTTTTCCATTGGCCAGAAAGCCTGCCATTGCTGGTCAGGGCGCCTCCGGTCGACTGCCGTTTCACTTGCCCTGTGGATAAAAAGTCAGTATTTCCCGCGTGCAGACGGTCATGCTCACGCCAATGCCTGCCGGGCGGGCAGCAAGGTCAAAGAGGCCGTTGCTGCCTACCCCGAACGGCAGTCAATACACGTCGCGACAATAGCGGCCTTCCGCCATCATCTCGTCGAGTGCCTGTTCGCCGACCAGTTCGCGCAGCGCGGTGTCGACGGCCGGCGCCATGCCCTTCAGGCTGCCGCATACATAGACGGCGGCGCCGGCATCCAGCCATTCCCGCAAGGTATCCGCCGTCGTGCGCAGTACATCCTGCACGTAGCGGCCGGGTGACGGATCGCGCGAAAACACCGCATCCAGCCGTTCCAGCAGGCCCTGTTCGCGCCAGTGTTCGAGCTCGTCTCTATAGTAGAAATCGCGGTCGGCGTTGCGCTCGCCAAAGATCAGCCAGTTGCGGCCCTGACCCTGGCGCGCGCGGGCGCGCAGGTGGCCGAGCAGGCTGGCCAGTCCGGTGCCGTTGCCGATCAGGATCAGCGGCCGTTCGGTCGGCGGCAGGTGGAAGCCGGCATTGCGGCGTACGCGCACGCTGACCTTGCCGCCCAGTGGGGCATGCCGGGTCAGCCAGCCGGAACCGGTACCGGCGCCGGTTGCCGTCTGCACCTGGCGCACCAGCAGATGAACATGGCCGTCTTCCGGCAGCGAGGTGATCGAGTACTCGCGCGGCCGCAGTGGCGTCAGACCCGACAGCCAGCCGGCCAGCGGCCGGTCCTTCACGCTGGCCGGATCCGGCAGCACCACATCGGCCAGATACTCGCCCAGCGGGCGCGACTCGCCCTCCACGGCCACGGTCAGGCCGGCGTCGATGCCGGCGGCGGCCAGCCAGGCATCGACCACCTCCTGCGCATGGCGTGGTGTGACTTCGACCAGATCCCCCGACGTCCAGTGCGGGTGCTGGTCGGCCGGCGGCGCGAGTTCCAGATGGTAGGTGGCACCCCCCAGGCTGCCGGGGTTCAGGTGCAGGCGGCTCACGATGCGCCAGTCGGCCGCGGCAGGTTCGGCTTCGGCAACCGGTCCGGCGCCGTAATGGCTGGCCAGGGCGGCCTGCCACTGTGCCAGCGCGGCCGGATCACCGGCATCGACTTCGATCGGGGCAAAGCGGGCGCTGGCGCCGGAGCGGATCAGCCAGTCCTGCAACTGGCGCCCGAACGCGCAGAAATCATCGTACTGGCGGTCACCAAGCGCGAGCAGGGCGAAACGGACGCCGTCGAGCGCGGCCGGCAAAGCCATCTGCTTCCGGAATGCTCGCGCGCTGTCGGGCGCCTCGCCATCGCCAAAGGTACTGACGATAAACAGCACATCGCGGTAACGGCCGATGGCGTCGGGCGGCAGGCGGCCCAGCGCCTCGACGCACACGGTACGGCCGGCTGCCTGCAGGCTGGCGGCGGTCTGCCATGCCAGTTCGGTCGCCTGACCGCTCTGGCTGGCATGGCAGACCAGTATCGCGTCGCCAGTTGTCGCTGCCGGTGTACCGGCCAGACGCGCGGCAGCCGCGACCTGTTTTTTCTTGCGCCGGCGATCGAGGTACAGCATCCAGCCGGTGATCGCGAACAGCGGCATGGCCAGGCTGGACAGCATCAGGATCAGGCGACCTGGCAGGCCGAAGTAGGCGCCGGTATGCAGCGGCAGCACACTGGCGACCAGTTGTGCGCCGGCCGGCTTGTCGGCGTAGTTTTCCCGCGACAGCAGGGCGCCGCTGGCCGGGTCGAATTTCAGCACATCAAAGGCGCGTTCATGCGCCGCGCCGGCGCGCTGGTAACTGACCTGCAGCGGCTGGCCAGGCTTGTTCGGCAGGCGCAGGATCATCGACTGGTAACTGCCGACCTCGGCGGCAATGGCCGGCCAGCGGGCCTGCAGGTCGAAGCGGGGCGATGCGCGCCTGTCGCCGCGTTCGCCGCGCGGCGGGCCGTCGCCGGCGCGATCGCGGGAGACGCCGGCCAGCGAGTTGACCGCATCGCGGTACCAGTCATACGACCAGAACAGCCCGGTCAGCGCCGACAGCAGATAGCAGACCAGTACCCAGGTACCGGCGGTGGCATGCAGATTCCACAGGAAGGCACGGCCTTTCAGGGCCGGTTTGAAGGCCAGCCAGTTGCGCCATTGCCGCATCAGCCGTGGCCAGCGCAGATACAGCCCGCTCAGGCACAGGAACAGCAGCGCCAGGGTCGAGGCGCCGACAATGGACTTGCCGGTCGGACCGGCCAGCAGGAAACGGTGCAGTTCGCGAATCAGCTTCATCGCATCGGCGCCGGTCGGTGTCGCCATCCGTTCGCCGCTGTAGGGGTTCAGATACAGGGTTTCGCCACGCTTGCCACCGGGGCCGGCAAACGCGATTCGCGCCGGCCGGTCGATATCGGCCGGCAGCATGATGAACGCAATGCGCTTGCCGGGCCCGGCCACGCGCGCGGCCAGCGCATCGGGGGCGAGCCGGACGGCGGCAGGCGGCGGCACGATATTGCCGCGATTGAGCAGCGAGACGATTTCGTCCTCGAATGACAGCAGGGCGCCGGTCAGACCGACGGCCGCCAGCACCAGCCCGGCAGTGATGCCGAACAGCCAGTGCAGCTGGAACCAGACTTTTTTCAACAAGGGAGTCTCCGCGGGACCGTCAGATCTCGGCCCATTGGCGCAGCAGATTGTGATAGTGGCTGGTCAGCGACAGCACTTCGGTACTGTCACCAACCTGTTCGCGCAGGCGCTGGATGGTCAGGTCCAGATCGAACATCATGGTGCGGCGCCAGTCGTCGCGGATCATGCTTTGCGTCCACAGGAACGCACAGACCCGGCTGCCGCGCGTGACCGGTTCGACCCGGTGCAGGCTGGTGGACGGATAGACGATGGCATCACCGGCCGGCAGCCTGGCCTGGTGCTCGCCATAGGCGTCCTCGACCACCAGTTCGCCGCCCTCGTACTCGTCCGGGTCGGACAGGAACAGCGTGGTCGATACGTCGGTGCGCAGCGCCGGGCCCTGGCCGCGCGCGCGGCGGATGGCGTTGTCGACGTGATTGCCGTACTGGCCGCCGCCCTGGTACAGATTGAAGTACGGCGGCAGGATGCGGTGCGGCAGCGCGGCCGAGAAAAACAGCGGATGGCGGGTCAGCGCGTCGGTCACGACTTCGCGCAGCGCCTCGATGACCGGCGAGTTCTCCGGCAGTTGCAGATTGCGTTTGCTCTGCGATGCCTGGATGCCGGCGGTTGCCTGGCCGTCGACCCATTCGGCACTGGCCAGGATGCGGCGGCATTCGGCCACCTGTTCGCGGCTCAGCACTTCCGGTACGTGCAGCATCATGATGCGGATCTCCTGAATGGCAAAAACCGCCCGGTGCGGAAGGCACCGGACGGGGAGGGGGACTGCAGACTCAGAACTTGACGTTGGCGCTCAGCACCGCCTGACGTCCCGGTGCCACCGACACCATGTGGGTTACGTAGGCCTTGTCGTAGTAGGTCTTGTCGAACAGATTGGTCACGTTCAGGCGGACGCTGACATTCCTGGTGATGTCGTAGCTGGCCATGGCATCAAAGCGCCAGTACGACGGCACCCACTTGGTATTGGCCGGATCGCCGTAGACCCTGGACATGTAGTACGCGCCACCGCCGACAGTCAGTTGCGGCAGGAACTTGTAAGTTGTCCACAGGCTGAAGCTGTTCTTCGGCGTATTCGGGAACTGGTTGCCCTTGTTGGCCGCGTTGTTGTTGTAGCTCCAGCTGGTGCCGTTGCGGGTGCTCCAGTACGAGTCGCCGGTTTCCTTCAGTTCGCTGTCCAGATAGGTGTAGCCGCCGAACACCTGCCATTTCGGCGTCAGCACGCCGGCGATGCCGAGCTCGAAGCCGTTGATCTCCTGCTTGCCGACCGTGGCCATGGTGTTCGCATCGACGTTGACCTTGGCATTGGTCTTGGTGATGTTGAAGATCGCACCGCTCAGCGACAGCCTGTTGTCGAGCAGGTTCCACTTGGTGCCAAGCTCGATGCTGCGGGTCTTTTCCGGTTCCAGGTCCTTGTTGGTGGCCGAGATCGAGTCGGCGCCGTCACCGGCGGCAATACCCGGCGGGTTGGCGGCGGTCGAATAGTTCAGGTAGATGCTGCCGTTTTCGAGCGGCTTGAACACGATGCCGGCCTGGTAGCTCCAGAAGGTGCTGTCGCTGCTGAGATTGCTGGCCGCATTCGGTGCCGTGCCGTTGGTGGTGTACGCACGCTGCTCGGTATCGAAGCGGTCATAGCGCAGGCCAAGGTTCAGCAGCCATTGCGGATTCAGCGTCAGCGTGTCGAACGCATACAGGCCCTGGGTGTTGGTCGTGGTTTTGGTGCCGGCGGTCGCGCGGACCACCGAGCCGGTCCACGGGTCGTGCGGGTTCGGGTTCTGGATATTGGCGTTCGAGGTGCCGGTGACGGTGTAGCCGCGATTGTCGACTTCGGTACGGCTGATTTCAAAACCGGTAGCGATGGTGTGCTTGATGGCGCCGGTCAGGAAATGGCCGGCCAGCTCGGTCGCGTTGATGATGACTTCGCTGCTCGAATGGCGGTTTTTCGAGCTGCGCGGCATGGTCGGGCTGCCATTGACGATATTCGCGCTGGAGTCGCCCGGGTTGGTGACCACATAGTCGTTCAGCGAGCGGGTGTAGCGCGTCGCATTGCGCAGGGTGAACTGGTCGTTCAGGTCATGCTCGATCCTGACCGTGCCGCTGTCGACCCGGGTCTTGCGGAAATCGCGATCGACCAGGCCATAGAAATTGTTGCGGTCCACGCCGAGCGGGCCGCCATCGCCATTCTGCGACGCGGCCGGGTTCGCGGTCGGCTTGCCGGTCGGTGCCGTGGGGCTGGTTACGGTGAGGTACGGCGAGATCGGGCTGTTGTACGGAATGCCGTAGTCGGGCATGTCGTCGGTCTGGAAGTGGTAATAGTCCAGATTCACCCGGGTCGGCGTGCCCAGGCCCAGGGCCAGCGACGGCGCCACGCCCCAGTGATTGAGATCGACCTCGTCGCGGCCCGGTACATCGCTCCTGAAGCCAAGCAGGTTCAGGCGCAGGGCCGACGTCTCGCCGAGCTGGCGATTCAGGTCGACGGTGGCGCGCATGTACTTGTCGGTGCCGAAGCCGACATCGACCTCGCCGAAATCACCGAGGCGGGCCTGCTTGGTGGTCAGGTTGATGCTGCCGCCGACCGCGCCGCCGCCGCTGAAGGCCGAGTCAGGCCCCTTGATCACGTCGACCTGCTCGACGTTGAACATGTCACGCGATTGCGAACCCGGGTCGCGCAGACCGTCGATAAACAGATTGCCTTGCGAATCGAAGCCACGGATGAACGGACGGTCGCCGGCCGGGTTGCCGCCTTCCCCCATGCCGAAGGTGATGCCCGGCGTGCTGCGCAGTGCATCCTGCAGGCTGGTGGCGTTGGTTTCGCGGAGCACTTCCCGGGTGATCACGGTTACCGACTTTGGCGTGTCGACCAGCGGTGCGGTGTATTTGGTCGAGGCGGCGCGCTCGGCCGTATAGCTGTCCGGATTGATGGCCGGCGCTGACACGTCGACGGCCTGCAGTTGTTTCGGTTCGTCCGCCAGTGCGGTTGCCGGCAGGGTGATGGCCAGTGCCGTCAGCGCGACGGTGCGGTTCAGGCGCGGCGGGTGACAAGGCGCGTGCTTGCGGCTTTTGATATACGACATCCAGGAGCTCCATGCGGGGAATAGCGGCGTAAGCGCTGTCCGCCGGCCCGGATCGTCGTGCTCATGTCATGAAAACGCGGTCTGGACCGGGGGCGGGGCTTCGCCGCTTTAGTTGTTGTAAGAATCTTCTGGCTGGCTTCCTGGGCGCCGCAAAGGCGGGCGGTGGTGGCTTGCTTGAGGGCTTCGTTACAAGATCGGCTTCAGAATGTGGAATGATAATGCTTCCTATTTTCAAGGGTCAATCCAAGTGTTATTGACCTTGCTCAGAATTAACCGTCATGAAACGAGAATTTTCTGTATCAGAAACGGTAAAAGACTGTATTTCAGCGCTTTTCCGGCTCGCTGGTCCTGCCTGGCAGCGGTGTGAACAAAATGCGACGGTCGATATCCTGCAGCCGTGCGCAGCCGCACAGCGCCATGGTCACTTCGAGTTCCTCGCGCAGCAGCTTGATCACATGGGCGGCGCCGAGCGCCCCGGCCGTGGCCAGTCCATGCAGATAAGGACGGCCGATCAGCACCGCGCGGGCGCCGAGCGCCAGCGCCTTGACGATGTCGCTGCCACGGCGGATACCGCCATCGAGCAGCAGCGGCAGCGAGGGGCCGACCGCGTCGGCAATGACCGGCAGCGCGTCGATGCTGGCAGGCAGGGTATCCAGCGTTCGCCCGCCATGATTGGACACGATCACGCCATCAATGCCGAGGCGTGCCGCCTGCTGCGCGTCCCGTGCCGAGCAGATGCCTTTCAGGATCAGCGGCAGGCGGGTCAGCCCGCGCAGGGCTTCGATATCGCGCCAGGTCGGGGCATGAGCCATCAGGCCGTCAAACACCATGCTCTGACCGGGCGCTAGCTGCGGCGTGCCCGGCATGGACATGCCGCGCAGGTTGACCGGCTCCACCCCCGGCGGCAGTTGAAAGCCGGCGCGCTGCTCACGATTGCGCAGGCCCCAGACCGGGGCGTCGACCGTGACCACCAGCGCGCGGTAGCCGGCCGCCTCGGCCCGCTCGACCAGGCTGCGGGTAAAACCGCGATCTGGCTGCACATAGAGCTGGAACCACAGCGGGGCCCGGCCGACCCGGGCGATGTCTTCCAGCCGGGTACTGGCCAGCGTGCTGACCAGCATCGCCGCGTCCATTGCCTCGGCTGCCTGCGCTGTCGCCAGTTCGCCATCGGGGTGAAACAGGCGCTGGTGGGCGACCGGTGCCAGAAATACCGGGTGCGCGTAGTCGTGACCGAACAGGGTCAGCCGGGTGTGTCCGCCGCTGACATCGGCCAGCACGCTGCCCTGCAGGCGGATGGCATCGAAGGCTGCGCGGTTCCAGCGCAGCGTATGCTCGTCGGCGGCGCCACCGGCCAGATAGGCCCAGGCATTGTCATCCAGGCAGCGGCGGGCGAACGGTTCGTAGTCGGCGACGGCGGCGATGTCGCGCGGGATGGAGCCAGGGCGGGGGGCGGGAGGCATGGGGCAGGATACTGAACTGATAATGGTTCGCATTCTAACCGTGCGCCGCCCGGCGTGGGGGAGCCGTGCGCGCCGACGGCTACTTTCTTATATGTGCCGGCAAACGGCCGGGCCAGAGCGGTAACGGTATAATTCGTTCATCTTCGCTTTCCGTCAGGCCGGCCGACACGCCGTATCGTCATGAAATCCTTTCTGTTCATCCTCAATGCCAGCCCCTACGGTCATGAAGCTGCCCTGTCCGCCCTGCGCCTTGCCGCCGCGCTGACCGATCCGGAGGCGGAGCCGGTTTCCCTGCGCCTGTTCCTGATGTCGGATGCCGTGGTGGCGGCGCTGGCCGGGCAGGACACCGGCGGTTCGACCCAGAACCTCGGCGACATGCTGGCGGAACTGGCGCGCGGCGGCGCCGAGATCCGGCTGTGCCGGACCTGCCTGGCTGCCCGTGGCCTGCTCGATGCCGGCTTCGTTCCCGGCGCGGCCATCGGCACGCTGGCCGACGTGGCGAGCTGGATGCGCACGGCCGACCAGATCCTGACGTTCTGAGGGTGCCCATGCGAACCATCAAAGCTTCTTCCACCCTGCCTGGCGATCCCTTCCTGCCGAACCGGTTCATCTTCGGTGATGCCGTTGACGCGGAAGGCCTCGAAGAACATGAATACCTGGTCCATACCGAAGAGCCGACCTTTGTCTGCCGCATCGTGGTCCAGGATCTCGAATTCAAGGGCTCGGACGCCGAAGGTTTCTGCTCGGCCATGCTGTATGACGAGGCGGAAAACGTCAGCTATTACGCCTGTAATGACGGCGTGACGCTGACCGACTTCAATTTCTACGGCAATGGCGAGCCGACCGCCGGGGTGCTGCAGAAGATTTGTGACGACGCCATCGCCTGCTACTGGGCCATCGACGAGGCCTACAAGAAGCGCGAGGCCGAGCCGATCCGCCGGCTGCGGGTCATGAAGCGCGAGACCGACGAGAGCGCCAGTGTTGCCGAACGCGCCGCCAGTCTGGCCGCCGCCGCGCGCGGTGCCGACAGCGACCCGGCCGCCGGCATCCAGCTGGCGGTGCAGACCCAGGCCGCACTGAACAGCAACGACCCGCGCATCTTCACCGAGGCGCAACTGGCGCTGGTCGAGGAGCCGCAGGCGCGCAATACGCTGCTGTCGCGCGCGCGCGAACTGATTGCCTTCCCCGACGTGGCGCGGCCGGACGGCAGCTTCAAGCCCTACGAGCTGTGGGCGGTGCCGCTGATGTACACCGTCGAGCATGCCGGCGAGGGCTGGTATTTCCCCGGCCTGGACGGACTGGAGGCGGTGCTGCGCGAGCACTACCACCTGGCGCCGAAGGTGCAGCTGCACGTCTCGCCGGCGCTGTTCACCCACGGGATGCTGCGCGACTCGGCCTGCCAGACGCTGATCCACGTTGCCGACGCGCTCGATGCCGGTGAAGTGTTCGTGCCGGAAGAGGTTGATGCCATGCGTCGCCGCTACGAAGAGGAACGGCAGAACTACCTGCCACGGCTGACGCTGAACTGGATCGTGTTTGCGGTCGAGCGCGGCACGCTGCAGGGAGAGCATGCCGATCCGCAACTGCTGCTCGATGCGATGATGCCGGTGATCGAGCAGTCGATGAACGCCGAGATCGACTACGGCGAAGCGACCATCTTCCAGCCCGAGCCGCTGTGGCAGAGTTTTGCCACCGGTACCCAGGAATACAATGTGAAGCGGCTGATGTTCTGCCTGTCCTACCTGGAAAAGAGCATCGGCCTGAACGCCGTGCGTGCCGAGGTCGAGTACCGGCCGCAGGCCAGTGCCTGGTGGCTGTCGCTGCTGCACACCCGGGACGGGGAAAGCCTGACCAGTTTTGCCTGGCTGATCAGTCCGGATCTGGCACCGGATCGCGACGCGGCACTGGTACAGTTGTCCGAGCTGCTGCAGCAGTTCGAAATCAGCATGGTCCCGCCGCGCGACCTGCTGCACTAGCGTACCGGAGGCGGCGGATAGTCCTTGCCGCCGCCGATGACCCCGGCGTAAAGTGAACTCACTGCGTTGCTGATGAAATGCACGCGGGCGGCCTGTGCCGTTCGCGCTGTCGGCAACCCGGCCGGCCAGCCGTGGCCGGTCACACCTGATGAGTGCCGACCCGATGCGTTTTGCCCCGCTGGCCGCCTACACGTTCAACAACCCGCTGGCCGATTTCGATGCCGGGGTGAGACGCGTGTCGCCGCACAATGCCGGCGTCTGCCGCGCCCGCATCGCACTCGGCGTATTTGTCCAGCCATTCGACACCCACGGCGACTGCCTGTCCCCGGCGGCCTGACCGCCATCGCCGGCCCGTCCGGCTACCCCCCATCCGATATTGAAGTCCCGCATGGACCGCGGCCGCAAGCCGCCGTCCGCTGGCGCGTGCGCCGGTGCGGGCAGCCAACGCGGTTGCCGACCCCTGCGTCGACCCGGTGCGCCCCTGCGCGTCCCGGTCGCGCGTCGGCGGCCCGGAGTGTTGATCATGAATCAGGAATCCCTGAGCGGCTGGCTTGATCGCCAGCGCGTGACCGAAGTGGAATGCATCGTGCCGGACATGACCGGCATCGCACGCGGCAAAATCGTGCCGCGCGACAAATACGACGACGTCGAAGGGTTGCGGCTGCCGGAGGTCGTGCTGCTGCAGACCGTGACCGGCAACTACCCGGACGATGACGAGGACTATGTGGCCCCGGTCGATCCGGACATGGTGCTGATGCCGGACCCGTCCACCGCGCGGCTGGTGCCGTGGGCGCTGGAGCCGACCGCGGTGCTGATCCATGACTGCTACAAGTTCGACGGTACGCCGGTCGACCTGTCGCCGCGCAACGTGCTGCGCCGGGTGCTGTCGCTGTATCGCGCCCGGGGCTGGGAGCCAGTGGTGGCGCCGGAAATGGAGTTCTACCTGGTCACGACCAATCCCGACCCGGACCTGCCGCTGGAGCCGCCGGTCGGCCGCACCGGGCGCTCGGAAACCGGGCGCCAGGCGTACAGCGTCGATGCGGTCAACGAGTTCGATCCGGTGTTCGAGGATATCTATGCCTACTGTGAAACCCAGGAACTGAAGATCGAGACCCTGATCCACGAGGTCGGCGTGGCGCAGATGGAGATCAACTTCAGCCATGGCGACCCGCTGGCGCTGGCCGACCAGGTGTTCCTGTTCAAGCGCATCGTGCGCGAGGTTGCCATCCGCCACTCGATGTACGCGACCTTCATGGCCAAGCCGATGGAGGGCGAGCCGGGCAGCGCCATGCACCTGCACCAGAGCGTGGTCGGCGTCGATGGTGGCGGCAATCTGTTTTCGCGTCCGGATGGGGAGCCATCCGCGCTGTTCCTGCATTTCCTCGGCGGTCAGCAGCACTACCTGCCGAAATCGATGCCGTTCTTCGCCCCGTATGTGAACTCGTACCGCCGGCTGACCCGTTTCAGTGCGGCGCCGATCAATGTGCGCTGGGGTTATGACAACCGGACCTGCGGGCTGCGGGTGCCGCATTCCGGCCCGGCGGCCCGGCGGGTGGAGAACCGGCTGCCCGGCGTCGACTGCAATCCGTATATCGCGATTGCCGCCTCGCTGGCCGCCGGCTACCTCGGCATGATCGAGGAACGCACGCCGACGCCGCCACTGGCGACCAGCGCCTATGGCATGCCGTACGAACTGCCACGGCATCTGGACGATGCCATCGAGTGGCTGCGCGGCTGCGCCCCGCTGGCCGAAGTGCTGGGCGAGCGCTTCGTGCGTGCCTATTGTTCAGTCAAGGAAGCCGAATATGAAGAGTATGCGCGCGTGATCAGTCCCTGGGAGCGCCGCCATCTGCTGCTGCATGTGTAGCCGGTTTTCCCCGCGGTCCTGAGCACTGCCATGGCGGGCAAGGGTTTTGCTTGTTTGCCGGGCAGGATGCCGAGTGCCCGCAGTCGGTGATGTTTCGGTATTGGCAGCACCCGCGTCATGCCCTCCGCATGGTGCGGTCCGTTCATAACGAGGAGAAGCCCGCATCATGCTGAAGAAAACACTTTTGCTGACCTTGCTCGCCGTATCGCCGTTCGTGTCCGCCGCCGAGGAGAAAGTCCTCAATATCTACAACTGGTCGGACTATATCGCCGACGACACCGTGGCCCGGTTCGAGAAGGAAACCGGCATCAAGGTGCGCTACGACGTCTACGACAGCAACGAGATCCTGCAGGCCAAGCTGCTGTCGGGCAAATCCGGCTACGACATCGTGGTGCCGACCAATGCCTTCCTGGCCCGGCAGATCCAGTCCGGCATCTATCAGAAGCTCGACAAGGCGAAGCTGTCCAACTACAAGAACCTCGACCCGCAGGTACTGAAGACCACTACCAAGTTCGATCCCGGCAATGCCTATGCGATTCCTTACCTGTGGGGGATGAACACGGTCGGCATCAATGTGAAGAAGGTCAACCAGGCGCTGGGCGGCAAACTGCCGGAGCGCCAGTTCGACCTGCTGTTCAAGCCCGAGTACATATCGAAGCTGAAATCGTGCGGGGTGTCCGTGCTCGACTCGCCGTCAGAAGTCTTTCCGACTGCGCTGCACTACCTGGGCAAGAACCCGAACTCGACCGATCCCGCCGACCTGAAGGCCGCCGCCGACCTGCTGAAATCCATCCGCCCGCATATCACCCGCTTCTCGTCGTCCGGCTATATCAATGAACTGGCCAATGGCGAGCTGTGCCTGGTGTTCGGCTATGGCGGCGACCTGAACATTGCCAGGCGGCGTGCGATCGAAACCAAAAACGGTGTCGACATCAAGCCGCTGGTGCCGAAGGAAGGCGTGGAACTGTGGTTCGACAGCATGGTGATCCCGAAAGACGCCAAACACCCCGACAACGCGCACAAGTTCCTGAACTTCATCATGCGGCCGGAGATCATCGCGGCGATCTCGACCAAGGTCACCTACGCCAACGGCAACCAGGCGGCCAGGCCGCTGCTGGACAAGAGCTTGACCAGTGACCCGTCGATCTACCCGTCGGCGGCGACCGTCAACGCCGGCTATGTGCAGATGCCGCTCGATCCGAAATCCCAGCGCCTGATTACCCGCTACTGGCAGGAAATCAAGACCCGCAAGTAAGGGCAACCGTCCTGTGGTGCCGGCAAGCGGTCGCATGCACTACTGCTTGCCGGCTCAGGCAATCGGCATAAGCTTTTCCCGTTCCGCTTTTGCTATGCTGCGCTGCATTGCAAACTGCGCAGGCAACACGGGATGATGACGTTCGACGTATTGATCGTGGGCAGCGGACTGGCGGGCATGACGCTGGCGCTGCATCTGGCCGAGAAGAAAAAGGTCGGGCTGATCACCAAGAAGGAACTGCTCGAGGCCAGTTCGAGTTATGCACAGGGCGGCATCGCCGCCGTGCTCGATGCCGGCGACTCGGTCGAGGCGCATATCCAGGACACGCTGGTGGCCGGCGGCGGGCTGTGCAACGAACCGGCGACACGCTTTATCGTCGAGAACTCGCGCCAGGCCATCGACTGGCTGATCTCGCTCGGCGTGCCGTTTTCTCCCGACGACGGCGAGGAAAACAGCTACCGCGGCTTTCACCTGACCCGCGAGGGCGGACACAGCCATCGCCGCATCATCCATGCCGCCGATGCGACCGGCAGCGCGGTCACCTCGACGCTGGGGCAGAAGATCCGCGCCCATCCGAACATCACCCTGCTGGAACAGCACATCTGCATCGACCTGATCACTGCGCAGAAGCTGGGGCTGGAAGGCAAGCGCTGTTTCGGCGCCTATGTGCTCGACATCGAACTGGACGAAGTCCACACCGTCACCGCACAGCACACCATCCTGGCCTCCGGTGGTGCCGGCAAGGTCTATCTGTATACGACCAATCCGGACACCGCGACCGGCGATGGCATCGCCATGGGCTGGCGCGCCGGCTGCCGGGTGGCGAACATGGAGTTCATCCAGTTCCACCCGACCTGCCTGTATCACCCGCATGCCAAGTCGTTCCTGATCTCCGAAGCCGTGCGCGGCGAAGGCGGCATCCTGCGTCTGCCGGACGGCACCCGCTTCATGCCCAACCATGATCCGCGGGCGGAACTCGCCCCGCGCGACATCGTGGCCCGGGCCATCGACTTCGAGATGAAGCGTCATGGCCTCGACTGCGTATACCTTGATATCTCGTACAAGCCGGAAAGCTTCGTGCGCGAACACTTCCCGAACATCCATGCCACCTGCCTGGCGCTGGGTATCGACATCTGCAAGGAACCGATCCCGGTGGTGCCGGCGGCGCACTACACCTGCGGCGGCCTCAAGACCGACCTGTGCGGGAAGACCGACGTCGACAACCTGTATGCAGTGGGTGAAGTCGCCTGCACCGGGCTGCACGGCGCCAACCGGCTGGCGTCGAACTCGCTGCTCGAATGCATGGTGATCGGGCGGGCGGCGGCGGAACATATCCTCAAGGCCGGCAAGCAGCAGACGCCGCCGGTTCCGGACTGGGACGACAGCCGGGTGACCGATGCCGACGAGGCCGTGGTCATCTCGCACAACTGGGACGAACTGCGCCGCTCGATGTGGGACTACGTCGGCATCGTGCGCACCAACAAGCGGCTGGAGCGGGCGCTGCACCGCATCGAACTGCTTAAGACCGAAATCAACGAGTACTACAGCAACTTCCACGTCACCAATGACCTGATCGAACTGCGCAACCTGGTGCAGACCGCCGAATTGATCGTGCGTTCGGCCATGGCGCGGCATGAAAGCCGGGGCCTGCACTACAGTCGCGACTATCCGGAGACGCTGGCTGATGCGGTCGACACGATCCTGGTGCCGGAGACGGCAAAGTAAATATCCTTTACGAACAGTAGTTTGACCTTTTTGTGACAGGAAAAGTGCGAAGAGGTGTTGACGGAATAGAGGGGCGGACGTATAGTTCGCTTCCTCGCTGCACGACGCAGCGCCGAACGAAGCAGCAAGTCGCTGATTCGGTTCGGAAAAATGCTCTTTAACAAAACAGACAACCGATAAGTGTAGGCGCTTGCTGAAAAGCAAGGCTTACACAGTCAAGGAAGAACTTTCAGAAGTTCTTTTGAGA